>CAYZYG010000086.1:0-8453 GCA_964481395.1 uncultured Vicinamibacterales bacterium | reverse complement strand
GCGTGCGGCATGCAGCGGCTAGTATGCCCCTGGCGTCCTCCGTGCGGCTACTGCAAACGCTTTCGGACCGTTCACTTCGCCGCCGTCCGCTTGCGCGCGTGGGCCGCCGCGTCGCGGTAGTCCTTCGGCAGGTACTCGAGGAACGCGTTCGGCCCGTACGCCGCGGCGTACTGCTGGTACACGGGGAGCAGTGCCGCCATCGGCAGGTCGGCGACGCGGCGCCCCTTGCGGAAGTCCCCGATGGGCAGCCGGGATGACGCCATGTCCTCGTGGTGGTTCGTCGTTCGCGCCAGCACGGTTCCGCGCGGGTCGACGATGACCGTCCCTTCGTCACGCGCGCCGGCCGCGTCCATGAATCCCATGTTGTCGGGCGAGACGGAATTCCCCACGCCGACGGCGTACACCCGGTTCGAACGCGAGGTCTCGATGACGGCGTCGGCGTTCGACCCGCCGGTCACCGTCCTGATGATGATCTCCGCGCCCTTCAGGGTCTGGCACTGGTACAGGCCCGGCTCGTTGCCGACGGCGGTCATGGCGAGGTTTCCGATGTCGGTCCTCGCGATGGGAATCACCTCGTCCCATCCGTACATCTCGACGTAGCGGTCGAGGACGTCGTACACCGTCGTGCCGATCAGCGCCAGATCGCCGAACGCGCCGAGGATGTTCCTGAGCTTCCACTGCTTCGAGACGATGGCGCCGGACGGGCCGGAGATGACCGACATGTTGATGACGTGGTTGGGCCAGTCCTTGTCGCGGGCGTAGCACCCCCAGGCGATGTAGCAGTCGTACGTCTTCGCGCGCTGGCCGATGGCCTCGCTCTCCGGGCCCGGCAGGTCGAACGCCACCTTGATCAACTCGTCGCGGTTCCACGGCTGGAAGCCCTGAACCGGGAACTCGTGGAGGCAGATGAGGTCCTGCTTGCTGCCCCACCGGCGCTCGTGGTTCCAGGCCTCAGGCGACCCCTGTGCCATGTCGATGAGGTCCAGGACGTGCTGGAGGTTGGCCTTCAGAGTCGGGGCGAGGTTCCCGACGTCGACGGACCGCACGCGCGACTGGATGGCCGCCACGTTGATGAAGTCCTGGCGGAGCTGCACGGTCTCGTACGCGCCACGCTGGGCCACGGACACGCGGGAGGGCGTGGCTCCGGGCGTCGCCGGCTGTGGCGACGTCTGCGCGTCCGACGCGGATGCGACGCGCCCTGGGAACGCCGCGGCCGCGAGGCCGGCCAGGCCGGCGGCACCCGCCTGGCGGAGGAGGTCACGGCGGCGGAGCGTGGCGGAACGGGTGTCCTGGACTGCGGGGCGCCGGCGGTCGTGCGTAGGCATGCTCTCGGTCCTCCTGGTGGACTGACGCCGGCCCACGGCCCGAAGGCGGCGGCGCCAGCACACGAGAGCATATCATCATAACAACAGGACATGCCGGCCCTGAAGGGCCGGCCTCCAGCTGCGTGGCGCGCTCGGCGAGCGCGCCCTACCGTTTCACGATCGGATAGATGTCCCTCGACGCCCGCTCGTACGGGATCGTCGACACGTCGGCCGGTCCGAGACCCGGCGCGTCGATGACGACGACCGCCCTGGCGAGCCCGTCCTCGACGAAGCCGCGCCAGAAGTGCACGCGCGACTTGATCAGGATCATGTCGCACGCCTCCAGCGGGATCTTCAGCCGGCTCAGAATCCCGGGGTCGGTCACCTGGTGCAGCACGGGCGTCAGGATGAGCCGGTTCTCGTCACCGAACTTCACGACCGCCACGGTTTCGTGCTGCCCCAGTTTGTCCAAGTACTCCAGCGTCCCGTCGATCGGCACCGGCTTCCCGGCGAATTCGTCGCCCCAGCCGCCGACGTTCGTCTGCACGCGGTCACCGACCTTGGCCTTGTCCTTGATCGCGGCAATCGCCCGCTCGTCGGAGATCGTCGCCACGCACAGCTTTCGCGCCCGCTGCCGGATCATCTCCTCCAGGATCTGGCTCGAGTTCCCCGTGCGGTCCGAATGATCGGCCACGACGACGGGAACGTTTCCCGCCCTGGCGGCGGCGATCGCCTCCGCGACGCCGTCCTTCACCTTCGGCAGCGTCTTGCCCGCGAACTTCTCCCGCTGCTTCCAGATGAAGTCCGACATGTCCTGCGCGATACGGTCGGCGAGCGCCTGGTCGTCGTTGGTCACGACCATGACGGTGGCGCCGATGTCGGTCACGTCCGCATAGGCGAATCCGTACGCGACCGACACGAAGGCATCCCGCGTGCGCTCCTCCCACACCCGCGCGCGCTCCATGATCTCCATGGACGGGGACGTGCCGGTGCCCTGGAACACGCTGGGCGTCAGCACACCAGGTTTGCGCGTGGCCTTCGTCGGCTTGTACGTGCCTTTGAGAACGCGCATCATCACCCGGGCTGCGCGCTCGCCCTGGAGCGCGGCGTCGTAGTGCGGGTACCGCTTCGTGATGAAGACGCCGTCCGACGCGTCCATGAGTTCCTGGTCCTCGTTCGCATGCAGATCGAGCGTGACCATGATCGGCACGGTCGGTCCCACGACCGCCCTGACGCGCCGGGCGATCTCGGCTTCAGGCCTCGGCACCTCCTTGACCGCCATGGCGCCGTGCAGCGCGAGGAACACGCCGTCGTACGGGCCGGTGGCCTTGATGTCCTCGGCGATGCCGTTCGCGTACTTGTCGAAGGCCTCGAGCGTCACCCAGCTGCCCGACGACCCGCCTTTCGAGTCGCGCGGCGAGAGGATGCCCTGGAGCTCGACGCCGTCGTACTCACGCGCGGCGTCCGCGAAGCCCCGGATGTACCCGCCCTGCCGGAGTACCTCGTCTCCTTTGACGGGCGGCCCGTAGAACTCCCACTCGGCGACGCCGGTCGGGTCGGGACAGAACGTGCACGTCTCGTGCGAAAAGGTGGCGACGGCGATCCGCAGCGTCTTCGAGCCAGCCTGCTCGGGCGCCTGTGCGCCACAGGCCGACAGGATCAGGAACGTGACCGCGACGACGAGTCCTCGGTGTGCTGTCATGAATCCTCCGCCAGACGTCTTGAAGGCCCAGATCTCTTGCAAATGAGTCAAGTTTCGCGACAGCCTTCAAGACGTCTACGCCCCGCCGTAGGCGGGGCAACGAAACACTGTGACCTAGCGAGGCGAAGCCGCTCGCACGTGCCTCGGCGGTCTGAGGCGCAGCCTCGCTGGGCAATCGGGGGCGACGCGGGATTCTGGCCCGGGGTGCCGGCGAAAGTCCAGAGGAAGGCCGGCGCCATGTCCGGCGCGCTCGGCCCGACTTCGCTCTGCGAGCTACGTCGCGGCAAGCTGAGCGGGCCCTACCGTGCCGCTGTCTTCTGTCTTTTTGTCTTTTGTCCTCTGTGTTCTGTCTCCTGTCTTCTGTCTTCTGTCTTCTGTCTTCTGTCTTCTGTATTCTGTCCTTGCGACCGATGCCCCGCTTCCTCCTCCCCCTCGTGCTCGTGCTCGCGTCCCAGTCCCCAGCCGCGCAGGACCTGACGCGCGCCGGAACGCGTCTGCCGGCGGACTGGCTCCAGGGCTACGCGCGCACGATCGCCGGTGACACGATCGCGTACCCCTGGGCCTATCCGGGTCAGACGCGCACGCTGCTCAGCCGGGCCACGGACGGCCGTATGGCGGTGGAGTGGGAGGGAGAACCGGTTACAGGCGGACCTCCGGACGAGATGGTGACGTTTCTCTGGCACGCCGGGACGGCCTCAGGATACGGAGCGCATCGGTTCGCGTTCCTCGTCAACGGCCGGGAGATCGCCACCTTCACTTCGGGCAGGTCGCCGACCGACCGCGAATGGTCTGTCAGAGGAGCGCTCGGCGCGGTCCTGTCGTTCAAAACCACGCGCATCGGCACGTTCGACGAGCTCTTCGGCTTCATGTGGCTCACCGCGCCGCGATCCGTCTTCGGAACCGGCCCGCCCCGCTTCCGCATCGTCGGCGAGGCGGCCGGAAGCCAGGACTACTACCTCGGTCCTGAGCAGCCCGTGCGTGAGGGGACGAACGTGCGGGCCGAAGAAGCCGTCTTTGCAGGGGATCGCCGCGCCATCCGGGTCGAGATCAGCCGCATCGGGGGCAGCGCGCCCGTTGAAGTGCGCTCGGGCGACGAGGTGCTGTGGAGCGGCGAGGCCGGCCCCGGCTACTCGGGGTTCCTTGTCCCCGCGGGCCCCAACGTGGAGACGAACCTGCCGATCCGCGTCGCAATCGGCGGTGTCGTGACGTTCGACGGCCAGATCGCCCTCGCGCCGGTGAGGCCCCGCGAGTTCCGCCTGCTGCCGCACTCGCATGTGGACATCGGCTACTCGGATCCCCAGCCGGAGGTGGAACGCAAGCAGTGGAAGAACCTCCGCGATGCCGTGGCGCTCGGATTCAAGACGGCCGACTACCCTCCGGCCGCCCGCTTCAGGTGGAACGTCGAAGGGCTGTGGTCCGTGGAAAGCTACCTGTCGCAGGCGGGCGCGACCGAGCGGGAGGCGTTCAGCGAGGCCGTGAAGAACGGCACGATCGGCCTGCAGGCCAACTACGGGAACCTCCTCACCGGACTGGCGACCCCGGAGGAGTTGCGCGCCTGGACGGCTGCGGCACGCCGGCTGCAGGCCGCCTACGGGCTTCCGCCCATGCGGTCGGCCATGCACTCGGACATCCCCGGCCTGAGCTGGACGGTCGTCGGCGCGCTGGCCCAGGCAGGCGTCCGCTACGTCAGCAGCGGACCGAACTACATGCCCGGCCTGCCCGATGGCGGCGATCGGATCGGCCAGACGCTGCGCACGCTGGGAGACCGCCCGTTCTGGTGGGTCTCGCCGTCGCGCGAGGAGCGGCTCCTCTTCTGGATGGCCGGCAGGGGCTACTCGTGGTTCCACGGGCTGGTCACCGGCCGCGATCCGGATCGCAGTTGCGACGCCATCCTGGACTACGCGCGTGAACTGTCGTCGCGGGAGTACCCGTACGACCTCGTGCAGGTGCGGTACACCATCGGCGGCGACAACGGACCCGTGGATCCGGAACTCTCCGATTTCGTGCGTGACTGGAACGAGCGGTTCGACACGCCCCGGCTGGCGATCGACACGGCCGAGTCGCTGTTCGCGGAATTCGAGCGCCGCCACGGACGCGACCTGCCGGAACTCGCCGGTGACATGACGCCGTACTGGGAGGATGGCGCCCTCTCGACGGCGGCACACGAGTCGCGGGTGCGCGGCGCCGCGCGACGGCTCGCGCAGGCCGAGACGCTCGCGGCATTGTCAGGGGTGAGCCTGTCGCCGGCCACCCTCGACGCGGCCTGGAGTGACATCCTGCTCTGGCACGAGCACACCTGGGGCGCGGCCGAGAGTATCAGCCAGCCGGACCGCCCGGACGTGATCGCCCAGTGGGAGTACAAGCGGGCGTTCGCGGAGCGCGCCGACCGGAGGACGCGCGCCGTCCTCGACGCGGTCATCCCCCGTCTGCAATGGAGCGGAACGGGTATCGATGTCGTCAACACGCTGTCGTGGACGCGCTCCGGCCTCGTCCTGCTCCCGGCCACCTGGTCGACGGCCGGCGACCGGGTGCTGGCGGGCAACGACGTGCTGCCGTCCCAGCGGTTGCAGGACGGTACGCTGGCCGTCTGGGTCGATCGCCTGCTGCCGCATCGATCTATCCGCCTGCGCGTCAGGCCGGGACAACCTGGCCGCCCGCGGCAACCGGTCCGCGTCGAAGGCTCCATCATCGACAACAGCCGGCTGCGACTCGTACTCGACGTCGAGTCGGGGGCGATCTCGACCCTGCGATGGGCTGGGGCCGAGGATCATGATTTTGCCTCGGGCGCACCCGGTCTGTTCAGGTACCTCTACCTGTCGGGCCGGGATCCGTCGCAGGCCGTCGGCTCCACGGGCGTGCGGCTCACCGTCGAGGACGCCGGGCCCATCGTCGCCACGGTCCGCCTCGACGGCGCCTTCCCGGGAACCGTCCGTGCATCCCTGCGGATCCGGATGGTGGCGAGCACGGACGTCCTCTGGGCCCACCTGGATCTCGATAAGACGGCGGTCCGCACCAAGGAGAGCGCGCACGTCGCGTTCCCCTGGCACGTGCCGGGCGGCACGATCCGCGTCGATCAGGGAGAGGCGCTGGTCGAGATCGACCGGGATCAACTGCCGGGCTCCTGCCGCGAGTTCATCGGCGTGCACAGCGGGATCGACGTGTCGAACTCACGCCTCGGGGTGTCGCTGGTGTCGCAGGACGCGCCGCTCATCGAACTGGGCGCGCTGACGGATGAACGGCTGAACGAGTCGGGTACCCGGTCGTGGCGGGATCGCGTCGCTCCCGGAGCGACGCTCTACGCTTACTTGCTCAACAACTACTGGCACACGAACTTCAAGGCGGATCAGTCCGGACCGCTCTCGTTCCGCTTCGCCGTGCGGCCGCACGGCGCGTTCGATCCCGTCGAGTTGTGGCGGCTTGGCGCCGAACAGGATTATCCGCTCGTGGCGTACATCTCGGATTCGTCGGTGCCGCCGGTCAGGCCTCCGTTCACCATCCAGGGCGCTGCCGTGGTGGTGTCATCACTCCGTGAAGATCGCGAGGGACTCGTCGCGCGGCTCTACAACCCCTCGAACAGCCAGGCGATCGTGCGCCTGCAGCCGGGGCCGCTCACGACAGCGCTGCTCGGGCAGGATCGCGACGGCGGGTTCACGGTGCCGATCGTCGAACCGCTCACGCTGCCGGCGTTCGGGACGAGACTGATCCAGGTGCGAAGACAGTAGTCAGTAGTCGGTAGATAGTAGACAGTAGGTGTTGAGTCGCGCGAATCGCGCGACACTTTTCTCTGAACTGAACGCCGGGTGTGTCGAACCGGTCAACCTCGTCGGAGTTTGCTTCGCGAGAGAAGTTCAGGTGCCGGCGGCCAGCCGGCACGCACCCCTACTGTCTACTGTCTACTGTCTACTATCTACTATCTTCTTGACGTGAGAGCGTCGCGATCCGCCCGTTCTCGCCTACCGCCCACACCGTCCCATCCCGGGCGATGCTCATCGCATGGAACCCGTCGCTGCCGAGCGGCGCCCACGTGGAGCCGCCGTCGGTCGAGCGGTCGGCTCCGGCGGGCCCGACGGCGAACAGCGTGCGGCCGCTCGATCCTGGCAGGAATGCGAGCGCCGACCGGAACCCCCGCAGCCTGGGGCCCGGCGTCCACGTGCGGCCGCCGTCCCGCGTCACGGCGACGTTGTCGCTGGGCTCCTGTTCCTTCCGGTAGTCGCCGCCCGCGGCCACGCCGTTCCGCTCGTCGCTGAACGCCAGCGAGAAGATCCCGGCCGATGCGGTTCCTACCGCAATGGGCGTATCGGACACCTCCCAGCTCAGACCGCGATCCTCCGTGCGGAACACCCTGGCGCGCGCGGCGCCGCCGGTGCCGAACCAGGCACGGGCGCGCCCGCTCACGGTCAGGCACGTGCCGCTGGCGGCAAATCCGCCTTCGCCCTCGAGGGCGGGCGGCATCCCCGCCGCCGGCACGCGGGTCCAGGTCCGTCCGCCGTCGGTGGTCCGCACCACCGTGAATCTCCCATCGACCGGATCGCCGAAGGCGAGGCCCGACTCAGCGTCCCAGAAGGCCATGGCGTCGTAGAACGCGCGCGGCTCGGGGTTGAGGAACTGCAGCGCCCAGGTCCGGCCGCCGTCGGTGGTCTTGTAGATGCGCGAGCGCTCGCCTGGACCGATGGCCAGCGCGTAGGCGACGTCCGCATCCACGGCCTCGATGTCCCTGAAGTCCAGTTCCATGCTGTCCGGAGGCGCGACTGCGCGCCAGGTGGCGCCCGCGTCCGCGGTGCGGACCACCGTGCCGCCCGCCCCGCTGGCCCACGCGACCTGCCGGCTCACCGCGCTCACGCCTCGCAGGCGCTGGGTGGTTCCGCTCCGCTGGGGAGCCCAGGAGTCCTGAAGGCCGGAGGCAGCCACGAGGCACGCAACGACAACGAGGTGGCGCATGACCGGGAGTGTACCGCAGTACAATGCCGCCTTCAGCCATCTCGACGGTTCTCTCCACGGAAGGTTCACATGCGCAGACTCCGGTTCTTCTTCGCGGCGATCGCAACGGCCGCCGTCGTGCTCCAGGCTTTCCCCGCTCTGGCCCAGCCGGCGAGGCGTGCCATCACACTCGACGATCTGTTCCGCATCAGGACGGTCGGCGATCCCCAGCGGTCGCCGGACGGCAAGTGGATCGCCTACACCTTGAGCACGACCGATGTCGAGAAAGACAAGCGGGACACCGACATCTGGATGGTCAGTTTCGACGGCTCCCAGAACATCCGCCTGACCTTCAGCCCCGACAGCGAGTCCTCGCCGCGCTGGAGCCCGGACGGCAAGTACCTCGCCTTCCTCGCGAGCCGCGGCGACGACGATGCGAAGAAGCTGGGTTCGCAGGTCTGGCTGCTCAACCGCGCCGGCGGCGAGGCCCAGCAGCTCACGGAGCTCAAGGGCGGGGTCAGCGACTTCTC
>CAYZYG010000085.1:0-22559 GCA_964481395.1 uncultured Vicinamibacterales bacterium | reverse complement strand
CGCCCCCCGGCTGAACTCGGGGCGCCCTGAGCCATGTCGAAGGGCGCGGCCCCGGAATGACGATCCCGGCGAGGATCACAGGCGAGGCGGCGGCGCGGGAGTGATACGATGCCCGCAACACCAGACAACCGGGGAGCCGTCTCATGAAGCGCAACTACCACTGTCCGAAGTGCTACGGAATTCTCAACCCGAACGTGAAGATCATCCTGAAGACGGAGAGCGCCGGGCGCAAGGCTCTTCTGCTCTTCAGCCCGCAACCGGGTAACTACCAGGTCATCGTGCCCGAATCGTTTCAGCTGAAGAAGAGCGATGAGGTCCGCTTCTCGTGTCCGCTGTGTTCGCGCGACCTCACGTCGAAGCGCGACAAGTCGATGGCCGAGATCAGCTTCTCGACGCCGGGAGGGCAGTCCGGGCGGGTGGTGTTCTCACGCGTCTTCGGCCATCACGAAACCTACTTCGTCACCAAGGAAGAAGTGCGGAGCTACGGGAAGCACGCGGACCGCGACGGCGTGAACTTCTGGGGCGCCGGTTCCAGGGAGTAGAACGGACGCGGCCCGGCGGCCTTGGCGCCGCCGGGCCGGTGCGGATCCGCGGGCCCCGCAAGGGTGGGTGTGTTCGGGCCCCGGATCCCGGCTGGGTGCGGCGCGCCGTCTACCGGGGCCGCGACCGGTTCGACGCCACCGCCGCGGCGGTCGCCAGTTCCTGACCGACCTTCCGCTCGGTCCGCAGCGCCGAGAGCGTCTCGAAACCGTGCTCGGGATAGCTGAGCTTCCAGCCACACAGCGTGAAGTACTGGTCCATGCGAAGCGAATCGGTAATCCAGTCGGCGTCGGCCATATCGACGGCGTGCTGCAGTTCGTGGCCAATCAGGGCGATCTGACGGTCCGGCGTCAACGCCTCATCGACCAGGATCACCATGTAGCGCGTGTACGGCGACCGTCCGAGGAAGTGAATCGACGATGGCCGTCCGCTGTCCTCACGACGTGCGATCCGCACGTAGGCGACCACGTCCGTCCTGTCGAGCTGGGCTGCGAGATCGCGGATGACGGTCGAGCGGTCGAGGGCATCGGCGACGAGGGCGTTCGCCGACGGTTCGGCCGGCCTGAGATGGGGGTCGGTGGTCGTGGAGTTGCGGGCGTCCGCGCTCACCGCCACGGTGAGCATGAGCGCCGCGGAGACGAGAGCGAGATGTGCGCGCATCTTCGAACCTCCTGGCTGCGGGGGCCGGGGTGGCCCCGCTTCTGTCCGGTTCGACGGGGTCAGGCCAGAGGAGTTGTTCCCGGACCGTTCGATTCGGCTTACATTCGCGGCTGGTTTTCCGAAGATCTCGGGAAGATCGGAGTACCCGGCAGCAATCACCCGTCCGGTTTCCTTGGGGGGGCGCTCCGCGGTATCGTGAAGAGCTGGAGAGATTCCCCATGAATAACAGTGTGTTCAGGTTCTCCGTACCGGAGAACGAGCCGATTCAGGACTTCGCGCCGGGGTCGAAGGCCCGGGCGCTGCTCAAGCAGGAACTCGAACGGATGGCCGGGGCCGTCGTGGAGATCCCGCTCATCATCGGAGGCAAGGCGATCCGGACGGGCAGGACCGTCGACGTCGTCATGCCGACCGATCACGGCCACGTCCTCGCCCGGGCCCACCAGGCAGGCGAAGCTGAGGTGAAACTGGCGATCGAGGCCGCGCTTGCGGCCCACGAGGAATGGTCGACGCTGTCGTGGGTCGAGCGCGCCTCGGTCATGCTGAAGGCCGCCGAGCTGCTGTCGAAGCGCTACCGCTCCCGCATCAACGCCGCCACGATGCTCGGGCAGGCCAAGAACGCGTTCCAGGCCGAGATCGACGCGGCGTGCGAGGTCATCGACTTCCTCCGCTACAACGTCTACTACGCGTCGCAGATCTACCGGGAGCAGCCGAACTCGCCGCTCGACCACCTGAACCGGCTCGAATACCGGCCCCTCGAGGGATTCGTGTTCACCGTCAGCCCGTTCAACTTCACGGCGATCGCCTCGAACCTGAACACCGCCGTGGCGCTGATGGGCAACACGACCGTCTGGAAGCCGGCGACCACGTCCCTGCTGTCGAGCTGGGTGCTGATGGAGGTGTTCCTCGAGGCCGGGCTGCCGCCGGGCGTCATCAACTTCGTGCCGGGACAGGGCCGGACCGTGAGCGGCGTCGCGCTGGAGCACCCGATGCTCGCGGGGCTGCACTTCACCGGGTCCAATGCCACGTTCAACGCGCTCTGGCAGACGATCGCCGGCAACCTGCCCAAGTACCGCAGCTACCCGAGGATCGTCGGCGAAACTGGCGGCAAGGGCTTCGTGTTCGTGCACCACACGGCGGAACCACGGGAAGTGGCCACCGCGCTCGTCCGCGGCGGCTTCGAGTACCAAGGCCAGAAATGCTCGGCGGCCTCGCGCGCCTACATCCCCGCATCGCTGTGGCCCGAGGTGAAGCGGCTGCTGGGCGACATGCTCGGCCGGGTGAAGATGGGCGACGTGCGGGACTTCTCGAACTTCGTGAATGCGGTCATCGATAAGGCGTCGTTCGAGAACATCATGAGCTACATCGATCGCGCCAAGGCCTCACCGGAGGCCGAGATCCTCTTCGGCGGCCACGGAGACAGCTCGAAGGGCTTCTTCGTGGAACCGACGGTCATTCGAGTGACGAACCCGAGGTTTCTCACGATGGAGGAGGAGATCTTCGGGCCGGTGCTGACCATCTACGTCTACGAGGACGCTCGGTGGGAGGAGACGCTGCGCCTGTGCGACAGTACGTCGCCCTACGCACTCACCGGCGCGGTGTTCTCACGCGACCGGCATGCCTACGTCGAGGCCTGCCGGATCCTCCGGTACGCCGCGGGGAACTTCTACCTCAACGACAAGCCCACCGGTGCGATGGTCGGCATGCAGCCGTTCGGCGGCGCCCGCGGATCGGGCACGAACGACAAAGCCGGCGGACCGCTCAACCTGATCCGCTGGATCAGCCCGCGCACGATCAAGGAGACCTTCGCGCCTGCGACGGACTTCGCCTACCCGTTCCTGGACGAGGCGTAACGATCCACCCCCGCCGCCCCCGCCGGCGCGGCGCCGGCGGGGGCGCCCTTGCTCCGGACCGCCCGGTGCGTCATGATCCCGGGCACCCATGACCACCTCCTCCCAGCCCATCGTCGTCGTCAACGGTCGAGCGGAGGACCGCCTGCGCGCCGGGCACCCCTGGATCTACCGGGCGGACGTCGTATCCGTGCATGCCGAAGGCGGGTCCACCGTCGCCGTGCGGGGACCACGGGGACGCACGCTCGGCTTCGCCCTGTACAGTGAGCGGTCCCAGATCGCGCTGCGGATGCTGACGCACGGCGACACGCCAGCCGGGCCCGATCTCTGGCGCGAGCGCATCCGGGCCGCCATCGCGTTCAGGCGCGCGCTCAACATCGACGCCACGGCCTGCCGGCTCGTGCACGGCGAGGCCGATCTCCTGCCGTCATTCGTGGTCGACGAGTACGATCGGTACCTCGTCGTGCAGGCGCTGTCACAGGGGACGGAACGCCTGCTCCCGGAACTGGTGGGGATGTTGACGGAGGAACTGCACCCCGCCGGCGTGATCGCGCGCCACGACCAGCGCGTGCGCCAGCTGGAGGGGCTGGATCAGACGGTGGAGGTCCTCGCCGGTGAGGTGCCCGACGAGGTGACGATCCGGGACGGCGACATCGAGTTCGGGGTGGACCTGCGGCGCGGGCAGAAGACGGGCCTTTTCCTGGACCAGCGCGAGAACCGGGCGGCCGCGCGCGTGTACGCGCGCGGCAGGCTCCTGGACTGCTTCAGCTACCACGGCTCGTTCGCGCTACAGCTCGCTCCACGGTGCGACGCCGTCGTCGCCATCGACGTCTCGGACGAGGCCGTGACACGGCTGGCGCAGAACGCCCTGCGGAACGGGCTGACCAACATCGAGGCCCGGGTGGCGAACGTGTTCGACGAACTCCGCCGCCTCGAACGCGCCGGCGAGCAGTTCGACGTCATCGTTCTCGACCCGCCCGCCTTCGCCAAGAGCAAGGACGCCGTCGACAAGGCGGCCGCCGGCTACAAGGAGATCAACTTGCGGGCGATGAAGCTCCTCCGCGCGGGCGGCGTGCTCGTCACGTGCACGTGTTCGTACCACGTGAGCGAGGCGGAGTTCGGAGAGATCGTCCTCGACGCCGCGCTCGACGCCCGCGTGACGATGGCCGTCCTGGAGAAACGGATGCAGGCCCGCGATCACCCCGTCCTCCTCGGGGTGCCCGAGACGTACTACCTGAAGTGCTTCATGCTCAGGAAGGTCGCGTAGGCCGGCTACTTCCTCGGCTGGCCGGGCTGCACGGACGGCGGCGGCACGATCTGGATGATCGTCGGGTAGCTGGCTGGCGTCGCTCCGGGTTTGGGATTGAGATAGCCCGGCGACCCGCCTCCCCCGTAGTTCTTCACCGTCACGCCCGGCGGGAACGCGACGGCGTCGTCCCGGAAACGGCCGACTTCGAACATATGCACGGCCGGCACGTCGAAGACCCGATCGCCCCGCTGTTTCAGCACGGTCTGATAGTAGGCCACGATCGCCCCGAACGCCTGCGTCGTGCCGAACAGGTAGAAGCGCTGACCGTGGCCACCCGCATCGTAGGAGCCGAGGAAGTCGGCAGTCGGGTAGACAGGAACGTTGAGGACCGCCTCGGAAGGGGGCTGCTCGCCATCGGGCGCCATGGATGCGATTGTCGGGCCCGCGGGCGTCGGGACCTGCGGCGGGGCGGGTTTCGCCGTGGCCGCGGCTGGCGGCGGAGTCGGCTTGGCGACTGGCGGCTGCGCGCCGGCCGTACCCGCTCCCACCGCGAGTGCCGCGGTCAATGCCGCCGGCAGCAGCCACACCCTCATGCCCGCATTATACCGAGACCGCCTCCAAACACCCCCGTTCTAGAGCGGGTCTCGTCCCGGAGTCATCCCGGAGTCCACCCGTCACAGCCCGCGTCGCGCCGATCCGGATTCCGAACCGCGGATCCCGAATCCCGCCAGGGCGGGGCGGTGCCGTGCGAGCGCCGCGATAAGAACAGCCAAGCCCCGCCCTGCCGGCCGCCGCCCGTGCTACCGTACTGGGGTGACCACCATGAGGGCCCTCCTGTCCTGGTGCGAGGCGGAGCAGTCCTGGATGGACGAGACCGTCGAGGCGCTCGTCCGCATCGAGTCGCCGACGACCGACAAGGCGGCCGTCGACGCGTGCGGCCGTGAGCTGGCCGGTCGCCTGACCGCCATGGGAGGCCGCCTGCAGCGGTTCCCGCGCGAGACGGCCGGCGACCATCTGCTGGCCGAGTTCGGATGCGGCACGCGGCAGGTGCTGCTGCTGGCCCACACGGACACGGTCTGGCCGATCGGCACGCTGGCGACGATGCCGCTCAGGCGGGATGGTGACCGATGGTGCGGTCCCGGCATCTATGACATGAAGGCCGGGTTGGCGATTGCGATGCAGTCGGTGCGGGCGCTTCTCGAGTGCGACGGCGGTCTGCCCGGCCGCGTGGTGCTCCTCTGTACCACGGACGAGGAGACGGGATCGGACACATCCAGGACGTTGATCGAGGACGAGGCGCGGCGAAGCGAGGCCGTGCTGGTGTTCGAACCGTCCCTGCCCGGCGGCGCGGTGAAGACCCAGCGCAAGGGGTGCGGGGAGTTCACGCTGCGCGTGCGTGGTGTGGCGGCGCACGCCGGAATCGAGCCCGGACGGGGATCGAGCGCCATTCACGAGCTGGCCAGGCAGATCTTGGCGGTCGAAGCGCTCCAGGACCCGGGTCGGGGCCTGAGCGTCAACGTCGGCGTCATCCGCGGGGGGACGCGAACCAACGTCATCGCCGCGGACGCCGAAGCGGTGGTTGACGTGCGCGTGACGTCGCGGGAGGACGCGGCGCGCGTGCAGGCGGCGTTCCAGGCCCTGCGGACGAGCGTGCCGGGAACGTCGATCGAGGTTTCCGGCGGGGTCGACCGGCCGCCCTTCGAGCGCAGCCCCCAGGTCTTGGGGCTGTACCGGATGGCCCAAGCCCTTGCGGCACAGATGGATCGGGACCTCGGAGAGGGGGCGACCGGGGGCGGATCCGACGGGAACTTCACGGCCGCACTCGGCGTCCCAACGCTTGACGGCCTTGGAGCCGTCGGCGGGGGTGCGCACGCGCTCGATGAGCATGTCGAGGCGGCGCACCTGCCGTGGCGTGCCGCGTTGGCGGCAGGGTTGGTTCGGGAGATACTCGGTCAGTAATCAGTTGTCAGTAATCAATTGTCAGAGTTGTCAGTGGTGAGCAGACGGTAGACGGTGAGACGACCATGGGAAACGCGCTGAAGACGACATTGCTCCTGGGGCTGATGAGCGGCGTGCTGCTCGTGCTGGGCGAGTACCTCGGCGGTCAGGGCGGACTGGTGATCGCGCTCGGCTTTGCCGTCCTCATGAACTTCGCCTCGTACTGGTTCTCCGACAAGATCGTGCTCGCGATGTACCGGGCGAAGCCGGTCGGTCCGGAGCACCGGCTGCACCAGCTCACGGCGCGCCTCGCGCAGCGGGCGAACCTGCCCATGCCGAAGGTGTACGTGATTCCGGACCAGTCTCCGAACGCCTTCGCGACCGGGCGCAACCCGTCGCACGCGGCCGTGGCGGCAACCGAGGGCATCCTCCGCCTGCTGGACGAGCGTGAACTGGAAGGGGTGATGGCCCACGAACTGGCCCACGTGAAGCACCGCGACATCCTGATCAGCTCGATCGCCGCCACGATTGCGGCCGCCATCATGATGGTGGCGCGCATGGCGCAGTTCGCCGCGATCTTCGGCGGGGGCAGGAGCGACGACCGCGAGGGCTCGAACCCGATTGGCCTGCTCGCGACGATCATCATCGCGCCGCTGGCGGCGATGCTGATCCAGGCCGCCATCTCGCGTTCGCGGGAGTTCGGCGCGGATCGGGGCGGCGCCGAGATCGCCGGCTCGCCGTACGGTCTGGTCGACGCGCTGAAGAAGCTCGAGGTGGCGTCGAAACGCATCCCGATGGACGCGAACCCGGCCACGGCGCACATGATGATCATCAAGCCGTTCACCGTGTCGGGCATGCTCTCGCTGTTCAGCACCCATCCGCCGACCGAGGCACGGGTCCGCGCGCTGCTGGGACAGGCGTAGAAAGACAGGGATCGGGGACCGGGGACCGGGGATCGGTTCTGAGGGAATCTGGTCCCCGGTCCCCGATCCCCGGTTCCTGTTCTCAGAGCAGGTACGCCGCCGCGAAGCCGATTTGCGCGGCGAACATCATGCGGTACATGTGCGCCCACGACACGTGGTTCTCTTCCACGGCCAGTTCGTGCGGCCGGCGCAGCATCAGGTAGCACACGTAGACGCCGTAGGCCGTCATGAAGAGGCCCAGCGCCTGCAGCAGCCAGAAGTTCCCCGTCAGGATGCCGATCCACGACCCGACCGGGATCATCAGGAACGGCAGCACGAACGACGGCGCGATCATCCAGGCCGCCCGCTCGACGCCGTACTGAATCGGCAGCGTCCGGCAGCCGCCGCGCCGGTCGCCCTCCATGTCGGCGAAGTCCTTGGTCGTCGTCGCGCCGAGCAGGAACAGCCCGAAGATGGCGCCCAGGAACCACGGCTCGACGCCCATCGCGCTCTTGACCGACGCCCACCCCGCCACCTTCAGCAGCACGCCGCGCGGAATCGCGATCGTCACGTTCGCCCAGATGCCCAGCCGCTTGGTCCGGAACGGTGGCACCGAGTACAGAGACGTGATCACCGTGGCCGCGACCACGCACCAGAAGACGTCGCGCCGGCCGCCAGGCGCGACGTACCACGCCATGACGAACGCGGCGGCGAAGCTGGCGAGCGTGACGACCCACGCCTGGGTCAGGCTCATCCGCCCGCTCGGCAGCGGCCGCTTCGGCTTGTTGACGCGGTCGATCTCGAGGTCGAAGATCTGGTTCAGACCGTTGGAGGCAATGTTGAGCGTCGCGGCCATGATCGAACCGATGACGGGCGGCACGAACAGCCCCCAGCTCCACGGCTCGTGGGGATAGGCCCCGATGGCCGTGAGCGCGGCCGAGAAGAACCCCAGCGCCGGCGCAATGAGCGTAAAGGGCCGCGCGAAGTCGTCGATGGTCTGGAGTCGACTGGTTCTGCTCACACGATCCTCGCAATGACCACGGCGGCGATCGCTCCGGCAGCCGTGTTGATGAAGTTCAGCACGTCGTTGTTCACCAGCCCCGGGCCTTCGAGCGTCGCCGCGAGCGCGCTTTCCAGCAGCGAGCCGATCACCGTGCCCGCGACGACCACCCAGATCCATCCGGCGGGGATCAGGCCGAGCCACGCGCCGAGCGAGGCCAGCGCCAGCGCGCCGACAATGCCGGCGGCCGTGCCTTCGACGGACATCGCCCCCGGCGTGCCCGGGCGCGCGCGCGCGAAGGTCGTCACGAGGTACGTCCGCCCCCCCCACGCCTTGCCGATCTCGCTGGCGACCGTGTCGCTGCCGCCGGTGGCCAGCGCCGCGACCAGCGCGAGCCGCCACCAGTCGCCCTCCGCCGTCGCGACGGCAAGCGCCGCGGCGATCGCGGCCAGTCCGGTGTTGGCGAACGCATTGCCCGCGCCCCGTCGCCCGCCACGTTCCTCGGCAATGCCGAGGACGGCTTTCCGCTTGAGCCCGAGCCGCGAGGAGACGGCCGCGGCGGCGAAGGTGGCGAAGAGCAGGATCCAGCCCTGCCAGCCCGCGCAGGCGAACACGACGACACCGATGACCCAGCCGCCGACCATGCCGGACGGGCGCACTGTCCCGGCGCGCCAGCCGGCGAGCGCCGCCACGGTGTTGATGACCAGGGCTGGCAACAGGTTGGCGGAGATCGCGGGCAGGGATGCCTGCCACGACACGGGATCCACGCGGCTGAGGCCCCAGAGCACCCCACCCGCGACGGCCGGCACGGTGATGTTGTCGTCCAGGCCGATCGGCACCGTTTCGGCGAGCGCGGCCGCGCCAGCCGCGATGACGGGGGCGACGAGCGTGAAGGCGAGGATCGGGGCAGGCGTGACGGCCGGTACGGTCCACCACGCCAGGAAGGTGCCCGCCCCCGAGGCGGTCACGAAGAACGCGAGCGTGCCCTCAATCGTCTTGTCGCGGTTCCACGCCAGCGGCCGGCATCCCCACGCGCGTCCGGCCAGCGTCGCGGCGCCGTCCCCCCAGGCCAGGATGCCCCATGCGGCCGCGGCGATGTCCGGCCGGCTCGGGAAGGCGAGGATCAGGAGCAGGACCGACAGCGGGTAGAGCAGGATGCCGAGCGGGTATCCGCGCGTGCGATCGGCCGGACGGCTCAACGAGTCACCGGCGGCGCGCGGCAGGACGAACGCATTGAACAGCAGGGCCGCCGCCGCACACAGGGCCGCCTGCCACCATGTGAGCCAGACGAGCAGCAGGGCGAACGCGCTCGTGGCGATGTGCACGACCTGGCGGCGGGTTTCGGAGAACATCGGCTATCCGGCGCTGGTTCGGACGGCGGGCGCCTGCCCGGTGCCCCTGCTGGTGAGATCGGCCACCACCCGGCCGATGCCCTCTTCGAGCGGCGTCGTGCGATAGCCCAGTTCCTCCCGGGCGAGAGTCGAGTCGAGCGGCCAGTCGCGCAGCAGGATTTCGAGTGTGCCCGTGGTCAGCAGCGCGCGCCCGCCGACCAGCGTCACGCGCGTCTCGTCGGCCGCTGCCACGATCGCGCCGACCCACGAGGGAATCCGGTGCGGCAACGGGCGGCCGGTCAGCTCGCGGACGATTTCGAAGGCGCGCATCTGTGGGGCATTCACGCCGCCCAGGAGGTACTGCCGGCCGACGACGCCGCGGTCGAGCGCGGCGACGTGGGCGCGGGCCACGTCCTCGACGAAGCTGAACGACCACACATGATGCGCCCCGATCACGCCCGGCAGCCGGCCGGCCAGGTGATCCGCGATCTGGCGCCCCACCAAGTTGCCGTCGGTTCGCGGCCCCGGGCCGTAGACGACACCCGGGTACAGTCGGATGATCGGTACGCCGCGCACGGTGGCCGCGGCGGCTTCCGCATCAGCCACGGCCTTCGTCCGCTGGTAGTCGTTCCAATCGGGCGGCCGCCCGAGCCCCGGAGGAGTCCGCGCGAGAAAAGACGCCGTGTAGACCAGGCGGGGAATGCGATGCGCTTCCAGCGCGGCGATGGCGTTCACCAGCCCGCCCACGTTGACGTCGTCGAACTCCGCGGGGTGTCGCCGCCACACGGCCACCAGCGCAGCGCCGTGCAGGATCGCGTCGCAGCCGCTGCAGGCCCGCACGAATGCCGACGTGTCGCGCACGTCACCGTCGATGAGCGTGCCCGGCAGGCCCGAACGGGTGGCCGATCGGCCGAACACCACCGGATGGTGACCCGCGCGGTCGAGGGCCGTTACGACGGCGCGTCCGAGGTAGCCCGTTCCGCCCGTGACGAGCACGCGTAGGCGGGTCGCCACGGGTCACACCCTGGAACGCCAGTACTCGAGCAGATCGTGCAGGCTCTGCTCGAGTGGAATGGCCGGCGACCAGCCCAGTTCGCCGGTCAGACGCCGGCGGTCGCCCACGATGACCGGGGTGTCGTTCGGCCGGAGCCGCGCCGGATCGACCTCGATGGCCAGCGGCACACGCGACTGTGACGCGAGCATGTCCAGCAGCCTCCGGACCGGCCGCGCGATGCCCGAGCAGACGTTGTAGACACGCCCGGGTTGCCCGCGTTCCACCAGCGCCGCGTACGCACGCACGGTGTCGCGGACGTCCGTGAAGTCCCGCTGTGCGTCGAGGTTCCCGACGCGGATCACCGGTTCGAGGCGGCCCAGCTCGATGAGTGCGATCTGCCGGGCCACGCTCGGCGCGAAGAACGACGGATCCTGACGGGGGCCGATGTGGTTGAACGATCGCGCGACGACGACGGGGACGCCGTCGTACTGGGCTGCCCGCGCCGCCGCCAGTTCCGTGGCGATCTTGCTGAGCGCGTACGGGCTGGTGGAGCGGACCGGATCACCCTCGACGAGCGGATGATCGGCGGGTCGATACACGTAGGACGAGCTCGGCACGACCACCCGGCTCGCGAGTCCGGCAGCCCGGATCGCGTCGAACACGTGGTGCGTGGCGAGCACGTTGACGGCGAGCGTATCTGACGTGGCCTTCCACGACTGGCCGACGTGCGGCGCGCCCGCCAGGTGGTACACGAACGCCGGACCGGCCTCGGCGAGGCGCGCGCACGTCTCATGGCGATCGAGCAGTTCGACCTCGTGCCACTCGGCCCACGTGTACTGCCGCTCGACGTCGGCGCCGATGCCCGGCCGCCGCCACGCGACGACCCGCACTGGCTGGCGCTGCAGGAGGTCGAGCAGGTGGCTGCCGGCGAACCCGGCGGCGCCGGTCACGAGAACGGTCGCACGGTTCATGAACGGACCACAGCCCCCAACCGCGCGTTCACGCGCGCCACACGGGACCCCTCCCGGAGAACGTTCCGAAGGTTAGCACAGGACGTCACCCCGCCCGCTGCGGTGACAACAGCGGCAGCACCGCACCCAGCAGGTAGATCGACCCGGCGACGCAGACCTGGGCTCCCTGCTCAAGGGCGGCGGAGAGGGCCTCGGCGGGCCTCCGCGCCTCGACGGGCGGCAGATCGGGCCGGAGCTCGCGGACGATGGCCGCGAGCTCCGCGGTTGACGCGGCCCGGTGCGTGGGGGCCTCCGTCAGTACGACGGCGCGGGCGTGGGGCAGCAGTTCGCGCAGTAGGCCACGGTGATCTTTTTCCGCGACCGCTCCGAACAGCAGGACGACGCCGTCCGGATGCTCGTCGCCAAGGTAACGGCCGAGTGTGCGGGCCCCGGCCGGATTGTGGGCCCCGTCGAGGATGACCGTGCGGCCGCCCGCGAGTTCGATGAGATCCAGCCGCCCGGGCCACCGCGCCGAGGCGAGACCGCGTACGACCGCGTCGACCGGAACCGGCGTGCCGCATGCGTCGAGCGCCTCCAGTGCGCGGACCGCGACCACCGCGTTGTCCACCTGGTGACGGCCGCGGAGCGCGAGAAGGATCGGCGGATATTCGCGAACCGGCGTGTGGAGATGCAGAGTGGCGCGCCCGCCTCCGGATGCCGAGACCGTCGTGCCGTCGAACGCCCCGATCAGCGTGGCCGCGCGGGCGCGGCACGCGGCCTCGATCACGTCGAGCGCCTCAGGCTTGCGTTCGCCGCAGACGAGGGGCATGCCGGGCTTGATGATGCCCGCCTTCTCGGCGGCGATGGCGGCCAGCGTCCGGCCCAGGTGCCGTTCGTGGTCGAAGTCGATGGTGGTGATGACGCCGACCCGGGGCGAGACGACGTTCGTCGCATCGAGCCGGCCGCCCAGGCCGACTTCGAGCACGGCGACGTCCACGTGCCGGTTCCTGAAGAGGAGGAAGGCCGCGGCGGTCGCCACCTCGAAGAAGGTCGGCAGCGCGCGGAGCGCGCCGTCCGCCAGCAGCCGGGTGGCGACGCGGCGGATCTCGTCGACCGCCGACTCCAGCTCGGGTCGCGTCACCGGCCGGCCGTCGACGGCGAATCGCTCCTCGATCGACACGAGATGCGGCGACGTGTAGCACCCGGTCCTGCAGCCCGTCGCCGTCAGGGCGGCGGCGCACATGGCCGCCACGGATCCCTTGCCGTTCGTGCCGGCCACGTGCAACGACTGGAAGGCGCGTTCCGGGTGCCCGAGGGCGGCCACCAGAGTCTCGATGTTCTCCAGCCCGAGCTTGTGGCCGTGGAACTCCAGGCCGAAGAGGTAGGAGATCGGATCCTCGTCGGGAGTCGGGAGTCGGGAGTCGGGAGTCGGGGCTGACACGGGCGGACGGGGATTCGGCCGGCTACTCCGCGGGTTCGCCGGGGGCGTCGGCGGCCTTCGGCGGGCTGGGGATGTGGTCGTACCCCATGAACCGGAGCGCCCGGGCCAGGGTGGCTTTCAACTCTCGCCGGTCCACGACCATGTCCAGCATGCCCTTGTCGAGGAGGAACTCGGAGCGCTGGAACCCCTCGGGCAGTTTCTGACGAATCGTCTGCTCGATGACGCGCGGGCCGGCGAACCCGATGAGCGCCTTGGGCTCCGCGATGTTCAGATCGCCCAGCATCGCGAAGCTGGCGGTCACGCCGCCCGTCGTCGGATCGGTCAACACGGAGACGTACGGCAAGCCCCTGCGGTCCAACCGAGCCAGTGCGGCGGAGATCTTCGCCATCTGCATCAGCGACAGCGCGCCCTCCATCATCCGTGCGCCGCCCGAGCACGACACGACGATGACCGGCATGCGCCCGTCGATCGCGCGCTCGATCGCCCGAGTGATCTTCTCGCCGACGACCACCCCCATGCTGCCGCCGATGAAGCCATATTCCATGGCCGCGACGACGACCGGGATGCCGTCGAGGTCGCCGGTGGCGGTGACGACCGCGTCGCGGCGGCCGGTCGCGGCAATGCTGCTCTTCAGCCTGGCGGCGTACGGCTTGGTATCGGTGAACGCGAGGGGATCGGTCGAGACCAGGCCGTCGTCATGCTCCTGCCAGGCGCCGTCGAAAAGCGAGGCCAGCCGCTCAGCCGCGGTCATCCGGAAGTGGTGCGCGCACTTGGGGCACACCTGGAGGTTGGCCACCAGGTCCTTGTGGTAGAGGACCTGGGCGCACGACGGGCACTTGATCCACAGCCCCTCAGGCACCTTGACCGAGGTGTCCTTCGACGCGGCGATGGGGGTCTTGGTCTTCTTGAACCAGGCCATTCAGGAGCAGCTTATCAAAGACAGGGGTCAGGCGACAGGCGACAGGCGGCAGGGGACGAGCGAGGACCAGGGATCAGGGACCAGGGATCAGGTGCGGGGGACGTAGTACTGGGTTCCGCGGCCCATGGCACGGATCTGCTTGATGAGATCGTCCACGGCCTCGTCGGCGTGCAGATCGACCTGCGACGTTTCGACAACCAGGAGCGGCGTCGCCGAGTAGTGGAAGAAGAAGTGCTGGTAGGCCTCGTTGAGCTCCTTGACGTAGGTCGGGTCGAGGCGCGGCTCCTCACGTTCCGGGTCGCGCGCCCGCTCGCGCAGGCGCTTGAGCAGCAGGTCGGTCGGTGCCTGCAGGTAGACGACCATGTCCGGTTGAGGCACGTCCCGGGCGAGCAGCTCGTACACCCGCTCGTAGATGAACAGTTCGTTGTCGTCGAGGTTCAGGTAGGCGTAGATGCGGTCCTTTTCGAAGAGGTAGTCGCAGATGACGGCCTGACTGAACAGATCGACCTGCCGGAGGCTGGTCTGCTGGCGATGGCGGCTGAGGAGGTAGAAGAGCTGCGCCTGGAACGCTGCACCGGCCTTGTCCTGGTAGAAATCGGGCAGAAACGGGTTGTCCGCGTCCTCCAGCACGGCCGTGGCGTCGACCCGCGCCGCAAGCCGTTCGACGAGCGCGGTCTTGCCGACACCGAGAGGGCCCTCCACGGCCAGATAGCGGTAGTCCACGGGGGGACTATAACATCGGGGACCGGGGACCGGGGACCGGGGACCGGGGACCGGGGGCCGGTTTCGTCGGCTGAGGCTTCAGAACCGATCCCCGATCCCCGGTCCCCGATCCCTCCAGGGATACAATAGTCCCCCATGCGCATCGACCGCATCGAACTCCGCGTGCTGCGCCTGCCGCTCGTCCGTCACTTCGAGACGAGCTTCGGGCGGGTGCACGACCGCACCTTCCTGCTGACGCGCCTCGACGGCGATGGCGTGAGCGGCCTCGGTGAATGCGTGGCCGACGATCACCCCTACTACAGCTCGGAGACGGTCGAGACCGCCTGGCACGTCATCGAGCAGTTTCTGGCGCCGGTGATCGTCGGCGTCGAGTTCGGTCACCCGCGAGAACTGTTTCCCGCCATGCGGCGCGTCCGCGGCCACAACATGGCGAAGGCCGCACTGGAGATGGCTGGCTGGGACCTCTACGCCAGGCAGCGCGGCGAGCCGCTGTTCCGCGTGTTCGGGGGCAAACGGACCGCCATTCCTGCGGGGGTGTCGATCGGCATCCAGGACTCGCTCGCCGAGCTGACCGACCGGGTCGCGTCGGAGCTCGAAGACGGCTACCGGCGGATCAAGATCAAGGTGAAGCCGGGCTGGGACGTCGAGGCGGTCGAGGCCATTCGCGCACGCCTTGGTGACGTTCCCTTGATGGTCGACGCGAACGCGGCCTACACGCTGGAGCACGCCGAGCACCTCAAGCGCCTGGACCCGTTCGACCTGATGATGATCGAGCAGCCTCTCGACTAC
This sequence comes from uncultured Vicinamibacterales bacterium, assembly GCA_964481395.1. Taxonomy (GTDB): domain Bacteria; phylum Acidobacteriota; class Vicinamibacteria; order Vicinamibacterales; family JAKQTR01; genus JBFMFH01. The sequence goes on along the minus strand of CAYZYG010000085.1, from coordinate 7,276 downwards.
GAGGACATCACGGACCACGCCGCGCTGCAGCGGGCGCTCCGCACGCCGGTGTGCCTCGACGAGTCGATCCACAGCGTGCGCGCCGCGCGCGACGCCATCGCGGCTGATGCCTGCCGGATCATCAACATCAAGCCGGGCCGCGTCGGCGGGCACGCCGAGTCGATGCGCCTCCACGATCTCTGTGCCGAGAACGGGATTCCCGTGTGGCACGGGGGCATGCTCGAATCCGGCATCGGCCGCGCGCACAACCTCCACCTCTCGTCCCTGCCGAACTTCTCGCTGCCGGGCGACGTGGCCGCCAGCCGGCGCTACTACCAGCCGGACCTGATCGAGCCGCCCATCGAGGTCAGCCCGGACGGCACGATTCCTGTCCCGATGGACGGACCGGGCATCGGCGTGCGGGTCGTGCCTGAACTCGTCGAGCGCGCGACGGTGCGCCGCGTGGAGCTGCGGGTTCGATGAGGGCGCGAAGGATCGTTCTCGTGTGCCTCGGTGTGGCCGCCGCCCTCGGGGCCGTGGGACGAGCCCTGCCCGCAGCCCAGGAGGCCCCCGTCTTCGCGGTGCCCTTCGAGCAGAAGATGGCGTGGATCCTCAGCCTCGAGGATCGGCGCATCCTCGAGGACCCGACGCTCGCCGCGGTACCGCTGCCGGAAGATCCCGAGGAGGCCCGGCGCAGCCGCCGGCGTGGACAGGCTGCGCCCGCGCCCGTGCCGGACGCGAAGCCGGACCTGGTCGATCTGCTCGAGGACGGAGAGGCTCGGGTCCGCCGCCGCGCCGCGTTGGCCATCGGCCGTGTCGGATTGCCGGGACCCGCCCCGCGGCTGACTCGCGTGATGCTCTCGACCGACGATCCGGAAGTGCGCCAGATGGCGGCCTTCGCCCTCGGCCTGATTGGTTCATCGTCTGCGGTCGAGGGTTTGCGCAAGGCGCTGGCCGACTCGTCGCCGCTCGTGCAGGGCAGGGCGGCCGAAGCGCTCGGCCGCATCGGCGACACCGCATCGGCGGGCGCGATCGCCGCGATGGCCGCCGACTGCATGAAGGAAGGCGAGGTCCTCGGGATCAGCCCGGACGAACTCGCCTATCCGCTCAAGCCTCAGGCCGAGGCGTTCCGCCTCGCGATTTACGCGCTGACGCGTCTCAAGGCCTGGGACGCCCTCGCCTCCGTTGTCCTGGTCAAGGGTGCGGAGGGGCTCGAGCCCGCGCTGCGGTGGTGGCCCGTTGCGTACGCGCTGTCACGCATCGAGGATCCGCGCGCGATCCCCGCGCTGATGACGCTGGCGCGCACGGGCGGCAGCTACACGAAGGCGTTTGCCGTCCGCGGCCTCGGTGCCCTGAAGCACAGTCCGGCCGTCCCGATGCTCGCCGTCATGGCCGAGGCGCACGATCGCGATCCGCGCGCCGCCGTGATGGCCGTCCGGGCGCTCGGTCAAATCGGGAGCCCAGACGCGCTGCCCGTCCTGCGGAAGCTGGCCGGGAGCACGGCGATCGATCCGAACCTGCGGCTCGAAGCCGTGGGCGCGCTCGGCGCGCTGCGCGACCGCGAGTCGTACAATCTGGTGCTCGACCTGCTGGCGGATCCATGGCCGGCGATGCGGGCCGCCGCGCTCGCCGCCGTGCAGGCGCTCGACCCGGACAGCTTCCCCCTCGTGATGTCCGGACTGACGCCGGATGCCCATCACAGCGTCCGCGCGGCGGTGGCCGGGCTGGTCGCCCGGATGGAGCCTGACATCGCGGCGTCACGCCTGGAGTCGATGCTCAAGGACAAGGACACCCGGGTGTGGCCCGCGGTGATTCAGGCCCTCGCGCGCCTGGACCAGCCGGGTCTGGACCAGCGGCTGCTGGCCCTGCTCAAGGATCCCGAGGTGATGGTGCGCGCGGCGGCCGCGACGGCCATCGGCGAACGGAAGGTGGCTGGCGCGGAAACGGCCCTCGTCGAGGCCTACAAGGCCGGCCTCGGTGATGATGCCTACAACGCCAGGGCGGCGGCGCTCTCGGCGCTGAGCCGCTACGACGCGAAGGTGGCCGTGCCGGCGCTCGAACAGGGCCTCGCCGACAAGGACTGGGCCGTGCGGGTTCGCGCCGCCGAGCTGCTGAAAGGGATCGACGCGTCCGTCGACACAGCCGCGCGCATGCGCCCGGCGCCGACCCGGGTCGCGGACTACGCCGCGTCGAGGCTGGTGGCGCCGACGGTTTCGCCCCACGTGCTGCTCGAGACCGACAAGGGCACCATCGAGATCGAGCTCGCGGTCCTCGATGCGCCCCAGGCCTGCGACAGCTTTCTCCGCCTCGCGCGCGACGGTTTCTTCTCGGGAACCGCGATTCACCGCGTCGTCCCGAACTTCGTGGTGCAGGACGGCGACCCGCGGGGCGACGGAGAGGGCGGGCCAGGCTACACGCTGCGCGACGAGATCAATCAGCGCCCGTACTCGCGCGGCACCGTCGGCATGGCGCTCGAGTGGGCCGATACGGGCGGCAGCCAGTGGTTCATCACCCACTCGCCGCAGCCGCACCTGGACGGGCGCTACACGGTGATCGGGCACGTCGTGACCGGCATGGACGTGGTTGATCGGCTGCAGCAGTGGGACGTCATCCGTCGCGTGAGCGTCTGGGACGGCGTCGAGATGGTGACGAGGTGACGGTCAGTTATCAGTTGTCAGTTGTCAGTTATCGGTTCTCAGTTATGAGTTGTGACTCCGAACTCCGAACTCAAAACATCACACTCCACACTCCAAATCCCGAACGCAAAACTCAAGACTTCAGAGCTGAGAACTGAGAACTGAAAACTGAGAACTGAAGGTCCAGGAGACCAGCATGAGCAAGCGTGTTCATTCTCCGATGTGCGTCCGCCTCCTGCTGGGGGCGCTGTTCATCCTGACGTTCCTGTCGCTCCCGTCGGCCCAGGGGCCGGCGCCGGCGGCGAAGGCGGGCGCCGCGCGTGAGTGGCCGCTGACCCGCCCCGAGGCGACGGGCTACACCGAGACGAGCCGGTACGACGAGGTCATCGCCTTCATGAAGTCGATGGCAGCCGTGGCGCCGCAGATTCACCTCACGACCTACGGCTACACGTACGAAGGGCGCCCGATGCCGCTGGCCGTCATCGGCGCGCCGGGAGCCTCGCCCAAGGACGTCCTGGCCACGGGCAAGACGCGGATCTTCGTCCAAGGCAACATCCACGCCGGCGAAGTCGAGGGCAAGGAGGCGCTGCTCTGGATCCTCCGCTCGATTGCGAAGGGCGAGCGCGCCGACTGGGAGAAGCAGGTCGTGCTGCTGATCAACCCGATCTACAACGCTGACGGCAACGAGCGGGTCAATGTCCGCAATCGCGGCAGCCAGAACGGCCCGATCGGCGGCATGGGCCAGCGCCACAATGCCCAGGACTTGGACCTGAACCGCGACAACACCAAGATGGAGACGGCCGAGGCGCGCTCGCTGGCCCGCCTGCTCAACCAGTACGATCCGCACATCGCCGTCGACCTGCACACCACGAACGGCAGCGACCATGGGTTCTTCGTGACCTACGAGACGTCGATCAACCCGAACACGTCCAAGGGCATCAGCGCGCTCGTCCAGGGCGAGCTGCTGCCGTCGGTGACGAAGACGATCAAGGCGAAACACGGATGGGACTTCTTCTACTACGGAGGCGTCTCCCGTCAGGGTGAGCGCGCCTGGCGCGGAGACGCGGAACTCTACAAGCCCAGGTACACGCAGACGTACTTCGGGATCCGCAACCGGATCGGGATCCTCTCCGAGACCTACTCCTACGCAAGCTTCGAGGACCGCATCAAGTCGAACTACTGGTTCGTCGAGGAGATCGTCAACTTCGCGGTGAAGAACGGCGACGCGATCCGCAAGGCGACGGCCGCAGCCGACGCCGAGTCCATCATCGGCCAGCCCCAGGCCCTGCGGATCCGTCTGGTCAAGCACCCCGAACCGGTCACCGTCGTCCTGGCTGACGTCGTCGACGAGCGGAACCCGTACGTGCCCGAGCGCCCGCTGCGGGTTCGCGTCACGGGATCCGAGCGCACCGAGATCATGCCCCACTACGGGCTGGTGGAGACGACGGAGACAAGTATCGCGCCGAGGGCGTGGGTGATTTCGTCGGCTCCGGCACCGACACCCGCGCCGGGCGCTCCGGTTGCAGCGCCGCCTGCCGGCGTCGCACCGCCCCAGGGACCTCCCGGAGGCCGCGGGGGAATGGGCGGGCAAGGTCCGGGCCCTGGAATGGGCCGCGGTTTCGGTGGCGGCAACCCGACCACCCGGATGATCGCGACCATCGTCGATCGCCTCGAAGCGCATGGCATCAAGTACTCCAAGATCACCGCCGAGACGCCCTTCAAGGGCGAGCGCTTCAAGATCGCGACGTCGACGACCCAGGAACGCGAGTACCAGGGCACGCACAAGCTGCGAACGCTGACGGGAGCCTGGGAGCCAGCCGAGCAGACGCTACCCGTTGGATCGCTCGTGGTGCCGATGGATCAGCCGCTGGCCCGGCTCGCCTACATCCTCTTCGACCCACAATCGGACGACGGGTTCATGACGTGGAACCTGCTGGACGCCGTGCTCGCCGCCACGCCGGCGCCCGAGTTCTATCCCGTGCTGCGGACGATGGAGCCGGTAGGGAAGTGACACGTGGTTGGGTCCGGGGCCTGCGGGTCCCGGGCTCATTCCGCCGGCGCGCGGTCAGAGTGAGTAGTTTCGCCATCAGGCAAAAATCACCGTGAGTACTTTTGACGCCTGTCGAAAATACGCGTGAAGGCCAGTGGCGCCCGGCGCGGCCGCGGCTGGCGCTATCTGGCCAAATCTGCCCGCTTCACGAGTCCCAACCGCAGAACCAGGTCGTCGTCGGCCAGGTCCATCTTCGTGGCGCGGCGCCGGAGCGATTCCAGGAACTCGGGCCGGCTACCTCAACTGGGACGTCGTGGCGCACCGCGAGCGGATTCTCCGGGGAGAGCTTCCGACGTCCAGGCTCTGGGTGCTCGATGAACTCCACAAGTACCGCCGCTGGCGCAACTACCTGAAGGGTCTGTACGACGGGTGCCACCAGGGCCAGAAGATTCTGGTTACGGGCAGCGGGCAACTGGATCTCTATCGCTTCGGCGGCGAGTCGCTGCAGGGACGTTATCATCTGCTGCGCCTGCACCCGTTCTCCGTGGGTGAACTCGGCATCAGGGGAGCGGACGACTTCAGGGCGCTCCTGACGCTCGGGGGATTCCCGGAGCCGTTCCTCGGCGGCAGCGAAACCGAGGCGCGCCGCTGGTCCCGCGAGTATCGCAACCGACTGATTCGGGAGGACGTCGTATCGCTCGAGCGAATCCAGGACCTGGGCCATCGAGTGGGTCGGACCACGATACGGCAGCACTCACCCGGCAGGTCGAACGGATCACGCCCTGGGGTGCTGCCGATACCAGGCACCGAGCACGATCGCGAGGCCCACACCCAGCACGAGCGCGGCGACGTACATCGGGATCAGCACCGGAAGGCCGACGAGGACCGCGAGCACGGAGCCCGCAGCGAACACGAGGCCACCGAGGTCACCGCCGACATCCGTGGACGAGAAGTTGATACCCGGGTGCAACGGGAGATTGCGTGTCGACCGCGGCGAATCGTCGGTGTGCATGACGCCTCCTTGCTTCGGGGGGGGCAACACGTCTACAGCGCCACGTGGCGCAGAACAGACCGTCTACGAGCCGTTCCGGGTGACCGGGTCGAGACTGGCCCCGGCCGGCCGCGTGGCCATCGAGGCTGTGCCGAGGATGCCGCCGAGCCCCATGGTCTCGACCGCCGATGAGGGCACGATCACCATCGAGCCCTTTTCTTTGAGCGCCTCGTAGAGCATGTTCATCGCCCGCAGGTGCAGGGCAATCGGATTACCCTGGTAGACCTGTGCGGCGGCGGCGAACTTCTCCGAGATCTCCGTCTCTGCCGTGCCCAGGATGATCCGCGCCTGACGTTCACGCTCGGCCTGGGCGCGCCGCGACATCGCATCCTCCAGTTCCTTCGGCAGTTGCACGTCGCGGATCTCGACCGATTGCACGGTGATGCCCCAGGGGTTGGTCTTCTCATCGAGAATCCGCTGGAGTTCGTGCCCGAGCGTCTCGCGCTCCGTGATCATCTGGGCGAGTTCGTGCCGGCCGATCGATTCGCGCAGCGCGGTCTGCGCGCTCAGCGTGATGGCTTCGGTGAAATTGGCAACTTCGAGGATGGCCTTCTCCGGACTCCACACGACCCAGAAGACGATGGCATCGACGTTCACGGGTACCGTGTCACTGGTGAGGGCCGTCTCAGCGCGGACGTCGGTCACGCGGACGCGCTGGTCCACGAACTGACTGACCGAATCGACCACGGGAATGATGTGAAACAGCCCGGGTCCGCGCAAACCCCGGTAGCGTCCGAAGCGCAGCACCGCCGCCTTCTGCCACTGGGCGGCCACCTTCAGCGCGAAGGCGAGGTACAGCCCGGGGAGCAGGGGAGTCCACGCCCACCACCTCGCTGGACCGATGTTCCACAGTCCGATCGCTGCCACCAGCGACACGATGAAGGCCGCCAAGCCGACCTGACTCATCGCGGTTCTGACATCGAGATCGGTCGTGTTCTGGCGCGTGAGGTTCAACGACGGCATCATGTGGGCCTCCGCTGTTCACTGATGAAGTCCTGCAGGCGCGTGACCAGGTCGTCGGCCGAAAGGCCGGCGGCACCCGCCCGCGCGAGCGCATCGCTGACGATCTGATCGAGGTGCCGCTGACGGGTGGCTTCGTCGGGCTGGACGGGTTGGAGCGTGACGAACGTGCCGATGCCCTGCTGCGTCGAGAGCACGCCACGGATCTCGAGTTCACGGTACGCGCGGACGACCGTGTTGGGGTTGATCGACAGGTCGACGGCCAGCTGCCGGACCGTCGGCAACTGGTTGCCACCGGCAAGGGTGCCGGCTGCAATTGCGCCGAGGATCTGGTCGATGATCTGCCGGTAGGCGGGCACGCCGGAGCCGAGGTCGAGCGTGAACGGGTAACTGACCGGCTGCACAGACCGTTGGATCACCATCTCAGTATAATAATGTATCAGTATACTAATACATTGTCAAGACCCGCACTGCACTCTGCCGCATCCCCAGCGGCGTCCGACTCCCCAATCCCGAAGTGCGCGTCCCGGGTCGCCGCAGGGGGAGAGACCGTTTAAGTGTTTGTAAATAAATATCTTGGAGGATTCGTCTTGACCGGACGCTCCTCTCGGGTGTTTTCCCGAGGGACCTCCGGAGTTTTCCCCAGGGCGCTCGGGACAG
>CAYZYG010000084.1:0-22903 GCA_964481395.1 uncultured Vicinamibacterales bacterium | reverse complement strand
TGCGGATGAGCGTCACCAGAGACAAGCTGTACGAGGAAGTCTGGGCCGAGCCGATGGCGAAGGTCGCTGTCCGCTACCGGATCTCCGCGAATTATCTGGCCCGGGTATGCCACCACCTCAACTTCCATTTCCGCATCGCGGCTACTGGGCCAAGCGGCAGTTCGGGAAGGCGCCGACCCGTCTACCGCTGCCTGCCCGGCGCCCGGGTGAAGTGATTGCATGGGAGAGGGGAGATGGGTTCCTCGCCCCACACCCCCGCTCGCGCTCCCGGCCGGTAGCGGCACCTCCGGCCGCCCCGCGTCGCGATCAGCACGCCCCGCTCGTCATCACCTTCTCACGGGCGTCCGCGAATCCTTCGAGAAGGCCCGATTCTCCGAAGTGGGATATCTGCGGCCGTTCAAGCGGAACCTCGTGGACATCTTCGTGACGAAGGAGGCGTTGGCGTACGCCTTGGATACCGACTGCGTTGCGGTTGCCGCCGTCAGAGGCCTCGACAGTGAATGCGAGACTCGAGCGGGCACGCCAGTTGCTCGGCGGCGTCGATTCCCTCCGACACTTCGGGGCGTGGCGGTCGCCGGAGGAACGCGTGCCAGAAGAGCGCCACGAGGAGGGATCGGACGGGGAAAGCCAGCCCGCTGAGTGAGATACGTCGAACGGACATCCGTCAGTAGCGACCGCCCCCGACGCTCTCTGCAGGGGTGCCGTGTCCCCAGTTGTGGCCGATCATCGGTGGTGAGAGCAGGTGGTCGCGATCCTCGACCGTGATGTCCGGTGACCGCGATCGCCGGCCAAGTCAGCCGGTAGTCATCGGTCTAGAAGGCCAGCCTTGGGTCGGCCGTCGCCCCCGGCAGTCTGAGCTCCCGCGACCGGGCAGCTTTGCGGGAGCATTTGTCTGGCATACTCTCGATGTTCAACCCGCGCGCCCGAAAGGAGTGGCGACTCATGGAATCCCTGAAGCGGCAGGCGACGATCGCGGTGCTGTGGCTCTCGGCGGCCGTGGCCATGTCAGCGCACATGATTCTGATGATGCTCGACCCGGTCGCCCTCCAGAAGGCCGGTCAATGGGCCGCCGCTGCGGGTGCTGCCGACTGGGTCTCCACGGCCGTGTTCTGGCTGGTTCCGCTCTGGATGGCATTCGTCACCATGGCTGGCGGTCCGCTGGTCAACCGGTGGGCGAACATCGTGGCGGGCGTTCTGCTGACGCTCCTGAACACCTACCACTTCCTGGTATGCGCGATTCCGATCTTGCCGGGGGGACCCTACGCAGGACCGACGATCCATCACATTCTGCTCGTGGGTTCGACCGTCGTTTCTACGGGGCTGGTGACCTGGCTCGCGTGGACGTGGCCAGGAAGGAACGCCAGATAGGTGAACTGTCCTTCCAGAGACAGGCAACTCATGTCTCCGGAATGGACCCTGACTTGGCTGGCGCGCCCGGCAGGACTCGAACCTGCGGCCCCCGGCTTAGAAGGCCGGTGCTCTATCCAGCTGAGCTACGGGCGCGTGCTGGACGACATCCCTATTCTACGACGCCTCTCCCCTCGGGCCGCCCCCGAAGGTATCCTGAGTACAGCGCGCGACGTCGGCCGACGCTCGAGTGGCGCTGGAGGAACTCGCACATGAAGAGAGCCAGACTCGCACGCTGCCTGGCGGCGGCATGCTTCACGGTCGTCGCGACGCAGGCCGACGCGCAAACGGCTGCGGCGGGCAGCCTGACCGGCATCTGGACGCTCAACCGCGAGGCGAGCCAGTTTCACGAGGTGGGGTTCGGCCTGGACACGATCCCGCCCGGCGGTGAGGTGACAGGCGGCATCAATCCCGGCTGGGTCTCGTCCAGGCCGCTGTCAGAAGCCGACGCCCGCAACATGCGGCAGCTCGTCGGCGAAGTCCGAAACCCGCCCGCCTTCCTGGCCGTCGCGCAGGACGACGCATCGGTGACCGTGCTCGACGACCGCAACCGCGTCCGCGCCTTTCGTCCCGACGGCCGCGAGGAGACGCAGCGCCTCGACGCCGGACCCGTTCGGGCCTCGGCTCGATGGGAGGGCGTGCGCCTCGTCATCCAGTACCGCGTGGCCGAGGGACGTGAGATTCGCTACAGCCTCTGGCGAAAATCCGGCCCCGTTCAACTCGTAGTCCAGGCGGAACTCATCGAACGAGGCGGCCACGACACGATCGTCCGTGTCTACGAGCCGGCGAAGCCGGGGGAGACGCTCGTGCCCAGCAAGCCGGAGCCGCCGGCAACCGCAGGACGCCCGAGCGCGGCCCTGCCGTCGCAGCCGTCCGACGTCCGCCCGGGCGCGCCCGCCGACGCACCGGCCCAGGAGAAACCGGTGCCCGCAGCCGGCGGCGGTGGCGAGCCCTTCGATCAGCGGCCGGATGCCGAACTCAAAGGGCTCCGCGAGCTGGGACTCGTCGTCGAGGGGCTGGGGGACCGGGCGGCCGCGTGCGGCCTGACCAGTGACGCAATCGAAGCGGCCGTGTCGAAGCCGCTCACGGATGCCGGCCTGAAGGTTGCCCGCCATGCGGACGAGGACTCCTTCCTCTACGTGAACGTCATCACGGCCTCAACCTCGGCAGGCCTCTGCTTTTCGCGCTACGACGCGCAGCTCTACACGACCACGACGGCGACGCTCTCGTACGGCTCGAGCCGTGTGCTGGTGCAGGCGCTGCTGATGCAGGAGGGCGGTGTGGCAGGTGGCGCGCCGGCCGACCACGGCGCATCGGTGATGAAGGCGCTCGCGGAAGCTGTCGGGCAGTTCGCCACGCGAATCCGGGATGCCAACCGCTAGGAGGCCGAAGGGCGGACGTGGGTGCGCCTGGCGCGACTCCGGCGACGGGCTCGGCGCAACCCCGCCGGTTTCGTGCTAGGCTACGGGCCGCCGAGGGCGCGTCGCCCCGACCCGTGAGAGAGGGAGCCATGAAGAAGCACATCCTGTTGGTCGTCATGCTGGTCGTGATGTCCATGGTCGGTCAGGCGGCCATCGCAGCCGCGCAGGAGCCGCCGAAACCCGAGCAGAAGCCGGAGCAGAAAACCGACTCGGTGGCCGGCAACTGGCTGATGTCCCTGGACGGACCGCAGGGGCCGATGCAGATCACGATGGTCATCAAGCAGGAGGAGACCAAGATCACCGGCACGCTGACCAGCCAGATGGGCGAGACTGCGCTCCAGGGCACCTTCGAGGCCGGTAAGCTGGCCTTCTCGATCGCGTTCGAGGGCGGCAGCGGGACGATGGAGATCTACTTCGCCGGGGAACTCAAGGAAGACGGCACCCTCGCGGGCGTGCTCTCCGGTCCGATGGGCGACATGCCCTGGGTCGCCGAGCGCGCGAAATAGCCAGCCAGCCAGACGGGTGGCACGACCGGTAGTGCCCCGGTCTTGTGCCCCGGCCTTGGCCCGACCTTGCCCCGACCTTGATCAGGGTTTGGCCGGGGTTCAGCCTGCTACCGCGGCGTCAGCGTCACCCGCGTCGCGGCGGCGGAGAGCGGGACGACGAACGCGCCGCGCTCGACGATCAGTGCCACGCCCGGCGAGAACGTCCCGATCCCTGGGATCGACGCGGGCTGCTCCACCCGAAGTCGCGCCACCGGCGCGTCCGCGGAGGCCGGCGCGAGGACGACCTGCAGCGCGCGGGAGTCGGCATCGTACTCGACGCGCTCGAACCGCCCAGCATCCAGTGTCAGCCAGAGCCCCGCCGGCGCGATGTACACCCGCGACCTGAACGAGTCGAGGGGCACGACGCCGACGATCGAGTCCCGCTGCTCGACGTTCCCGCCGAAGGCCAGCCATCCCAGTTCGGGATGGCGCACGAGGTACGTGGCCGTATTCAGCGCGTGCCCGAGAAAGTTCTGCGCGTAGTCCCCGGTGTACGGATCGGGCCGGAGCATGTCCGGAAACGAGTGGAACGCGGCCGACGCAAAGCCCTCCTGGTCGATGTTCGCGATGGCCCCCAGCACGCCGCCGTAGCCGATCCGCAGCAGGTGGAGATCGTCGGGCTGGTCACGGTACTGCGTCAGCACCGGAATGGCGTTGAGGCCGGATCCGTAGTGGTGCAACTGGCGCTCGATGCGCCGCACCTTGCCCGCGTACACGAAATCCCAGTACCGCCGCGCGCTGCCGTTGTACGCCCAATGCGGCACCGCCGGCATGTAGGCGACAATCGCCTCGAGTGTGACGCGGGCCTTGACCCGGTCTTTGAAGTGCCGCGTCCACGCGTACACCTCTTCCTGCCCGGTCGAATCCCACGGCATCTCGCTGCCGAAGGGGTACGCCAGCTTCATCCAGACCTCGGCTCGCGCCCGCATCGTCTTCTCGAGATCGTCTGCCTGCGCGGTCCAGCCTTCCCGCTGCAGGTCGCGGAGGATCTCGACGAAGATCGTGCCCTCCATCTGGCCAAACTGCGCGTAGCGCGCGGCGTGCGTTACCATCGCCACCGACGTCCGGTACGCGCGCTCGAGGTACCACGCCCACGGGCGACTGCTCACGAGGCCGACATGGTTCCTCGCCAGCCGGTACATCGTCCAATAGAGGGCCGCCACATGAGGGTAGTCGTACGAGCGATTGACGGCCTCGGTCGCCTCCCTGTTCCAGCTCGTCCACGTGGTCCAATTGAAGTCGGGACGGTAGTAGCCCGCCGGCACCTGATCGGGCTGGTAGTAGAAGAGGCTCTTGCGCACGCCGTACTGCTTCGGGCCGTCGGCGTACTGCAGACGGCCCCACACGACCTCGTCGACGAAGCGCTGGTACTTCGCGAGTTCCGCGGCATCGGGCCGCCCGAGCTGCTTCATCGCGCCAGCCAGCCAGGACGATCCGCCTTCGTCACCGAGGCCCGCAATCCACACCCGGCTGTCCTGCGTGACGATGCGATTCTCGTCGCGGTCGTAGCTCATGACGGACGGGCTTCGGCCGAACAGGTCGTCCGGGACATCGAACCACTGCCGGGTCGTCTGGAACCGTCCGAGGTCGGCGACGACCTCCGCCGCGGGCTTGATGACCTTGTAGTGGATGGCCTGCACGAGGCCGTCGTCGTACGTGATGGCCAGCCTCGCGCGTCCCCACTGCTGTCCCCGCACGGTGTACCCGTGCCAGCCGTCTGGTGCGTTCGCGTCCGGCCGAACGCTCAGCGCCCCCGCGGGCTCGACGATGGTGGATGACACCCGGGCCGCGTGCTTGAGGAAGAGTCGGCCCTCGATGTCGTTGGGCAGGATGTAGCCCGGGACGCCCACCGCCACGGGCCGCTGACGCGCCGACAGGGTCCGCTCGATCCCGCGAATGCTCTCGGCGAGCACGACCGACACGCCGTACGAGCGCGCCGCGCCCGGCGCCAGCGTCACCGACGTCGGGGGGTTCCATTGCTGCACGCCCTTCCACTCCTGGTCCGCGAATGCGCGGCTGTGCACCATCCAGTCGTGGAAGCCCTCGAAAGTGGTGCCGCGCGGCGTCGGATCGGTGAAGACCGGCGGGGCAGGGCGTGCCGCCTGTTCGGCGGAACCCGCGCCCTCCCGGCCCGCGCCGCGCGGGGGATCGAGGATCGGACTGTACGCCTCGAACGGCGTGTGGCCATGGGGCAACACCAGGAGTGCCGGCCCCTGGCCGCTCAGGCGGGTCACCTGCAGGTAGCCGGCATCCTGGCCGATGTACGGATCGAAGAAGACGCAGGCCGCATGCGCCTGATCGAGCGAGCGGTCGCTCAGGATGTTGTTGAACACCATGGGGATCCCGAGTGCCCCGACCTCCACCGATTCATCGCCCCGATTCTCGAGCGTGAACTGCAGGACGAGCGTCCCGCCCTCCAGACGCCACTCGCGCGTGACGCGCAGGGGCAGAGCACCACCAAACGCGGGCGTCAGATCGGCGGCGGCGAGCACCCCCGGGCGGACGTCGAGGGGCGTCACGGGGACGCGGCGTTGGGCGGTCGAGAAGCTCGACCAGGCGGGCGAGGCGCCGGTGCGGACACGCAGGTCGAGGTCGCCGAGGTGATAGTACCCATCCTGCGACCGTTCCATGAGCCGATCGCCGGGGGTGAAGTCGAAGTCGGGCGCAGTTTTCGGGCGCAGCCCGGCGACGGTCTGCGACGAACGCACGAGCGTGAGACGGAAGTCGGGTGTGTCGAGATCGACCGTGCCCTGATCGAGCATCGGGCCTGGGGTCGCGGGCGGGCGGGGCGGTCGCTGCGCGGGCGTCTGGGCCGCAAGCGCCAGAACCAGCATGGCCAGCAGCGCGGGAGCCCATCTCCGCGGCGCGCGCGTCATGACCGGGGCTCCGCACCCATGGCGGCGAAGGCGTCCGGCCCGACGTTGAACGCCCGAGCGAAGCCTTCGACGAAACGCCCGCGCCCGAACGCGAGTTCATAGAGGCCGAAGTCGCCGAGGCTCAGCGTCATCTCTGCCGCCGGAAAGCGCTCCACGAAGGCGCCACGGGCCGCATCGAACCGATCGGTGCCGCGCTCGAGCGGGGTCACCGTCGCGCGGACGGACAGCCGTGGGATCTGGAGCGGGTCGGCATCCGGCGTGTCGAGACCGTGCACGAGGACGCCCACGTCGGCGCCAGGCGTGAGCGCCCGCGCGTGCCGCGCCAGCGACGAGGCCTGGACGAACACGGCGCCGCAGTCGTCCCGAAGCGCGTACGGCAGCAGACTGGCCTCGGGCAGGTCGTCAATCACGGCAGCCAGAGCCAGGACCCGCCGGGCGGTGAGCAGATTCCGAATGGCCAACAGCGTCTCCCGTTCCATCCCGCACCTCCTGCTGTCTACTGTCTACTGTCTACTATCTACTGTCTACTGACCTCGGGCTCCGCGTTCGAGTCCATTCTCCCCCGGTCCCCGGCTTGACATCTCTTTCCCCCGGATTCTACAGTCCGCCATGATGTCCCGTCGTCAGGTTCAGCGCGAACTCGCGATCAATGAGATTCTCACGGCTGCCGCTTCGATCCTGGCGAAGCACGGGTACCACGGGACGTCGATGCGCGACCTGGCCAAAGCCACTGGCCGCGGCCTCTCGAGCCTCTATACGTACTTTCCGTCCAAGGACGCCTTGCTGTTTGCCCTGCAGGCGCGCGCGTTCGAAACGCTGCTCGATTCCGCCAAGGCAGCCGTCGCCGCGGTCGAGACTCCGGAACGGGGGCTCTACGCCTTCGTGCTGAACCACGTCCGGTACTTTACGGCGCATGACGATGTCATGCGTGTGCTGATGCACGAGGCGAGGGTCCTGCCTGCCCGGCGACGGAAGAAGGTGCGGGCTCTCAAGGAAGAGTACTACCGCGTTGCCGAAGCGCTGGTGACGCAGTTGGCGGCGCCCGCACGGCCCTCCCACCGGGCGACGTCGAGACCCGCCGATGGCGAGGAGGTGGAGCGCCTCACCTACAGCCTCTTCGGGATGCTGAACTGGGTGTGGGCCTGGTACGAACCCGATCGTCACGGGAACGCGCACGACATCGCGCGGACGATTCACACCGTTGCCGTGCGCGGCATCACCTGCCAGCAGTCGGGCGGCGGCGCGTGGGCTGACGTCGACGCGGCGCTGGATCGCCTTGAGATTCGCTCCCTCATCACGGGCGGCCGGTTTTAGCGAGCATCGAGGTTCGTGGGTACCCTGGATTCCCGCGTCCGCGGGAATGACGTCGGACCACGAAAGGGGACTGGGAACATCCACAGCCGATCCCCGATCCCCGGCCCCCACCAGTGTCTTCACCAGCCAGTCCGTACGTGAGGAGGGCCGCCGGTTGCCCGACGGCCCTGTGGGGAGGTGTGCGTCGGTTATGTTGGATCGCTAGGCAGCCTCCTCGGTCCTGAGGGCGCAAGCCGTACCGTGCTTGCGTACCCATGAATCAAGCAAGAGCCGCTCCAGATCCGCGGGCCAGCATTTCAGCCGAAAACGCGCCGAACGCATCCGCCAGCCGGTCTCCCTGTCCAGAACCGGTGCCCCGGTTCGGGACATCGTGTCCCACCGGTAGCCACGGTGGTCCGGAGGCTTCACCCGGTGGTAGAGTGTGCGGCCGGAGGACCCATGGCCATACGCGCAAGAGACCTGTCTGCCCTGACCCTGGTTCTGATCATTTCGGCCCCCTGCGCCCGGCTGGCCGTCGCGGCCCAGGCCCCGGCGCCCGGGACTTCGTTCACGGCCGAAGACATGCTGAAGATCACCACCGTGTCCGTGCTCGACCTCAGCGACGATGGCCGCCGCGTGGCCGTGACGGAGCGGCGCACCTACGACAACGCGGAAACGGATCATCGCCGGTACGGCGATCCCGGTTATCTCGGGCCGAACGCGGTTCGTCTGGCGGTGATCGACACGCGCACGGGCGCTCGCACGGCGCTCTTCAAGGAGCTCGTGAACGTCCGCGCCGCGTCGTGGTCGCGCGACGGGAATCGGCTCGCCGTGGTTCTCGCGGCGCCGGAGCCTGGATCCGGATCGCCTCGCGCGCAGCTCTACATCTGGGATGCCGGTCAGGCGGCGGCCCGCGAGGTCCCCGTCAAAGGCCCGTGGCCGCTGGCGTCGAACTCCGGGCTGGACTGGTCCGCCGACGGCACGCGGCTCCTCGTCGCGCTGCAGGCGCCCGAGCGGCTGTCTGCCGCGACGGCGGCCTTCCGTACGCTCACCGACGGCCCCATCGTCGTGCACTCCTCGAAAGAACCCTTTCTCGAGTGGGACGCGCTGAACCGTACGTCCCGCTGGCGGACCATCGTCGAACTCGACCCGGCCACCGGCGCGACCCGTGAGATTCTGCCGGAGCGCCGGTTGAGTTCGTACTCGGTGTCGACAGACGGCACGTTCCTGACCTTCCAGGAGGATGTCACCGAGAAGACGGACTACGAGACGATCGGGGGGACGGACAACGTACTGCGTCTCGTGCACGCGGCCGGTGGCGCGCCGACGACGCTGATGGAGGCGAAGGACCTCAAAGGGACCCAACTCCGGTGGTCGGACGACGGACGGACGTTCGCGTTCGCGCGCCGGGGCGAGGTGTTCGTCCAGCGCATCGGCGAGACGAAGCCTAGAAGTCTCAC
This sequence comes from uncultured Vicinamibacterales bacterium, assembly GCA_964481395.1. Taxonomy (GTDB): domain Bacteria; phylum Acidobacteriota; class Vicinamibacteria; order Vicinamibacterales; family JAKQTR01; genus JBFMFH01. The sequence goes on along the minus strand of CAYZYG010000084.1, from coordinate 13,901 downwards.
ACCGCCTCCCGAGAAGAAGGTCGACGAGAAGGCGGCCGGGGCCCCTGCCGCACCGGAGAAGCCGGAGGACGAGCGCGAGACCTTCTCGGTGAGCCTCGTCAACCGCGACGGTTCGAAGCTGCTCCTGTCGAGCAAGAAGGGATGGTACGTGGCGGACGCGGCCACCGCGGTCCGCGAGCAGGTGCTGACGCTGGACGAAGACGAGGAGAAGAACCCGCGGTTGTCACCGGTGGCGTGGAGCGCGGACGGTCAGAGCGTCTTCGCGACCTGGTCGGCACGCGAGGCGTGGGAGCGGGGTCTCGTCCGGATCGACCTGGCGACGAAGAAGATGGTTCCGCTCGTCAGAGACGCCCGCCTGTACGGCGGGTTCCGGCTCTCGCGCGACGGCAGCCGCTTCGTCTATACGCAGGCCGATCCCGATCGTCCAGCCGACCTGTACGCGGCCGCGGCGGATCTCTCGGGGGCCGTGCGCCTGACGGACCTGAACCCGTGGATGGGGCAGAAGTCGCTGCCCCGCTCTGAACTCGTCTCGTATCGCGATGCGGACGGCAAGCAGCTCTACGGTGTGCTGCGTTACCCGGCCGGTTACGAGGCAGGCAAGAAGTACCCGACGGTGTTCGAGATCTACGAGACGTTCTTCGACAACGGGTTCAACGCCCGGGCGGCGTTCCTGGCGAACCACGGCTACGCGGTCTTCCATCCGTCGGTCAACCTGGTGGTCGGCCGACCGGGTGAGGCCTGGTTGAAGGGTGTGACGGCGGCTGCGAACCGGCTCATCGACATGGGCGTGGCCGATCCCGATCGACTCGGCGTGCACGGCACGAGCTACGGCGGGTACGCGACGGTGCTGCTGATCACGCAGACCGATCGGTTCAAGGCGGCCATCAACGTCTCGGGCAAGGTGAACATGGTCTCCTTCTACACCGACAGCCCGCGGCTGGGCGTGCGCAACACGCACGCGCCAGAGAAGAGCCAGGACCGCATCGGCGGGACGATGTGGGAGTATCCCGAGCGGTACCTGGAGCATTCGGCCGTGCTGCGGGCCGACCGGATCAAGACGCCGCTGCTGTGCATCACCGGCGACCAGGACCCGAACGTGCCGGCGAGCCAGTCGCGGGAGATCTACTACGCGCTCCGGCGCCTGGGGAAGGACGTCGAGTGGGTGCGGTACGTGAACGGGGGCCACCGGCCGCCCAACAGCGTCACCGAGGCCATCGACTTCGAGCAGCGGATTCTGAGCTGGTACGACAAGTACCTGAAGACCGGCGATCCCGGCCCTGCCGGCGTGAAGTGACGGACATCCGGCCCTGACCGGATACCGGCTCGCGGAGACGGGGAATAGACTGGGGCGTCGGCCCCTGTCTGGGTCCGGTCCTTCGACGAGCGATGACTCTGGTTGATGCCGCGATCGTGGCGCTGTACGTGCTCGGCATTTTCGGGATGTCCTGGTGGTTCGCCATCCGCCAGGTGAACGGCGAAGACTATTTCCTGGCCGGCCGGCGGATGAGCGGGGCCGCGCTGGCGGTGTCGATCATGGCGAACCAGGCGAGCGCCGTCAGTCTGATCGGGGCGCCGGCGTTCGTGGCCCTGCAGGCGAACGGCGGCCTCCGCTGGCTTCAGTACGAGCTCGCGCTGCCGCTGGCGATGATCGCCGTCGCGGCGCTGCTGCTGCCGGCGCTCCGATCGATCCAGGGCGCGTCCATCTACGGGTACGTCGGACGCCGGTTCGGCCACGTCACGAGACGGACGCTGGCGGCGGTCTTCGTGCTATCGCGTGGGCTGGCCCTCGGCGTGATTCTCTACGCGTCCGCCCTTGCGGTGTCTGCCTCGTTCGGCTGGAGCCTGCCGGCGTCGATGCTCGTGGTCGGTGGGGTGTCGGTGCTGTACACGAGTCTCGGCGGGATCGTGGCCGACATCTGGAGCGACGTCGTTCAGCTCGTCCTGCTGTGGGGCGGCACGCTCGTCGCTGGCCTCTTCCTCCTGGCCCGATGGGGCCCCGGCCTCCTGGTGTCCGTGCCCGCGGAACGCCTCGATCCGATTGCGGCCGGATGGGGCCTCGGCGGGACGGCCTCGACGTTCGAACTGGCGCCGATGCTCGTCGGAGGATTCTTCCTGTACGTCTCGTACTACGGCTGCGACCAGACCCAGGCGCAGCGCCTGCTGACGGCCCGCGACGACGATCACGCCAGAAGAGCCCTCCTCTGGAACGGGTTCCTGCGCTTTCCGCTCGTGATGACGTACTGCGCGTTCGGCCTCCTGCTGGCCGGTCTGCTGGCGCGCGACGGTGCCTTTGCCGCGGCCATGGCCGGGCAGCGGCCGGACAGTCTGGTCCCGATCTTCATCACGACGTATCTGCCCGTGGGGCTGCGCGGGCTGTTCCTGGCGGCGATTCTGGCGGCGGCCATGTCCTCGATCGACTCGGCGCTCAACTCGCTGGCCGCCGTGACGCTCGAGGATGTGGCCGGGCTGCCGCCTCAGCGGCAGAGCGCGTGGGTCGGACGCGTCACCACCATGGCCTGGGGCGTGTTTGCCGTGGCAGCCGGGCTGGGCCTGGCCAGGACAGGGCAGGGCATCCTCGACCTGATCAACCGCGTGGGGTCGCTGTTCTACGGACCGGTCCTGGCCGTCTTCGTCCTGGGCGTGGTGAGCGAACGGGCCACGGGCCGCAGCGCCCTCGGTGGACTCGCCGTCGGTCTCAGTGCCAACGTCGCCGTAGCCTGGCTGGCCCCTCAGGTGTCGTGGCTCTGGTGGAACGCCATTGGCTTTGCGGCGGCCCTGGTGCCGGCCCTGGCCGTCGCCCGGCCCTTCCGGGCGCGGCAGGCGGTGCTTTCGCCGGGGATGCTGGCCCTGGCCGCCGGCTTCGTCCTGATGTTCGTCACACTCCTGTTCATCGGCGCCGGCGCGGGCGCCAGGTCCTGACCGGCGGTCGGCGCAGTCCTGCGACGCGCCAGTCCGGCCGCGTGGGCGCGTCCTCAGGCAATCACGCCGCGCCTGACTGCGTAGAGCACGATTTCCGCGACGCTGTGCAGATCGAGCTTCTCCATGATGTGGCCGCGGTGGGTTTCGACAGTGCTCGGGCTGATGTTGAGCACTTCGGCGATCGACTTGTTGCTGTGGCCCTCGGCGATCAGCTGGAAGATCTCCCGCTCCCGCTCGGAGAGCGAGTCGTAGCGATCGGTGATGCCGCGGCCGGCCAAGTTCCGCCGGTAGTCATCGAGCATCGCGCTCGCAGCCGCGGGACTGAAGAACGACTTGCCCTGCATCACGGCTTCGATCGCGGCCACGACGTCGGTGTCGGCGGAGTCCTTCAGCAGGTAGCCGCGCGCCCCTGCCTGGACCGACCGGGTGATGAACGCCTCGTCGGCGTGCATGCTGAGAATGAGCACCCTGACGTTCGGCGAGCGGCGGGTGATCTGCGCCGTCGCCTCGATGCCCGTCAGCAGCGGCATCGTGATGTCGAGGATGATGACGTCCGGTTCGAGTTCGTTCGCGAGCCGGACCGCCTCGCGGCCGTCAGACGCCTCGGCGATGACCTGCCAGTCCGGATGCTCCTCGATGATTCGGCGCAGGCCCTGGCGCACGATCGTGTGGTCGTCAGCGAGAATAATGCGAAGCACTGAGTTCTCCCTTCTCCAGCCGCGGAACGGCGGGTTCCGCCGCCGGCTGTGGAGCCGCGCCCGTGTCGGCCGCGACGAGGATGGGTAATTCGATGGTGATCTTCGTGCCGGCGTCCGGCCGGCTGTCGATGCTGATCCGACCGCCGAACCCGGTGACGCGCTCGGTCATGCCGATGAGACCCATGCCGCGCGGTCGTTCGCGCGCGAGGGCGTGCGTGTCGAAGCCCACGCCGTCGTCTTCCACGGTCACGAGAATCGACTCCGACAGCTGCTGAACGGTCACCTGACACGTCCGGGCTGACGCGTGACGGGCGACGTTGGTGGTGGCCTCCTGGACGACGCGGTAGAGGCAGGTTTCGACTTCCGGGCTCGCGCGCTTCAGCTGGTTGACCTGCCGCAGCTCCGTCCGGACGCCGGTGCGCGCGGAGAAACTCTTCAGATACCACGCAATCGTTTCCGGCAGGCCCAGTTCGTCGAGCATCGGGGGCCGGAGCAGCTGCGAGAGGTTCCTGACCGTCTGCAGCGCGTCGTCCGCGATGGCCTTGACCTCGGTCAGCGCCTGCGCGACGCGCAGGGGGTCCTTGCCGCGCTGGGCGGCGGCCAGTTCGAGTTTGACGGCGGTCAGGGCCTGACCGACTTCGTCGTGCAGTTCCCTGGCGATGAGGCGGCGCTCTTCTTCCTGCGCGCGCACCAGACGCGACGAGAGGGCCTGCAGGTTCCGCGTGTTCTCGGCGTCCTTGTCGAGCTGGTGCCGCACCTGCGACTCGAGCCGGCCGACGTACACGGCGACGATCAGCACGACCAGCACGCTCAGCGCGAGGGCGATGGTCCCCGTCAGCCAGGCGCGCTGCTGCGAGGCCTCCGCCATGGCCAGCACTTCGCTCTGGCGGCTTTCGAGCGCCGCGCGATTGACCGCGCGGATCTGATCGCTGATCTGCACGCCAAGCTCGCGGCGCGGCAGCACGGCCGTGTTGAGCAGACGCGTGATGGCCCCTGGCTGGCGCGGCAGATCACCTTCCAGCAGAGGCAGAAGCGACGTCCAGTAGTCACCGATGGCGGCTTTGAGCCCCTCGATGGAATCGTGCTGACTTGCAGGCACCGACTCATCGAGGACGGCCAGCGCCCGGGCGCTCTCGGCCCGGTTCTCCTCCAGCTGGCCCGTGTACATTTCGACTTGCGCCGGCTCGGCTTCGAGAAGGGCGTCCCTGATATTGATGGCGCTGAGCAGGACGTTGATGCGGAGCGTCGCCAGCGCCTGTTCCGTCCGGTTGAAGTCCTCCCAGGCCTGCGTGGCCCTGTTCTGGTACTGCTGATACCGGACCAGCAGATCGACGCCCGACGCGAGCCAGAGCAGGAGCACGAGCACGAACCCCACCCCGACGAGGGCGCGCATCGCGACGGGCCTGCGCGGGGCAGGCCCAACCGGCACCGTCGCCGGGACGGCCGCATCCGCGTCGGTCGCGAGGTGGAGCACGGTCACAGTGTATCGCGGGAAGTCCTCACGCGATCCACCGAAAGGGCTGTTACAATCCTGTCGGGACGGGATGGAAACCCGTTCTCTCCAGGGGCTAGTATCCAGTATCGAGGGGATCCATGGCCGACTTCTACCAGACCGGCGTCGTCGCGACGCTCCACCGGCTGCAGGCCGGCAACCTGGACGCGCTCACAGCGCAGCTCGAGCGGCATGCCAGGCGCCGCCGTGTGGCCCTCGTCCTGCCGTGCCTGATCGATGAACTCGATCGGCCGGCGCTCGGCCATATCGTCGATGAGCTGACACACGTGCGGTACGTCGACAGTGTCGTGGTGAGCCTCGGGCGCGCCTCGGCCGCCGATTACGAACGGGCCATGAAGTTCTTCGCCCGGCTGCCCCAGAAGGTGCGGATCATCTGGCTCGACGGGCCGCGGATACAGGTTCTCTACGACCAGCTTGCCGAGGCCGACCTGCTGCCGTCGCGGGTGGGCAAGGGGCTCGCCTGCTGGATCGGCTACGGCTACGTGCTGGCAGACGGCACGTGCAGCGTCATCGCCGTGCACGACTGTGACATCGTCACCTACACGCGGGAGATGCTCGCGCGGCTCTGCTATCCGGTCGTGGACCCGAACGTCGACTTCGAGTTCGCCAAGGGCTACTACTCGCGCGTGAGCGACCGGCTGAACGGCCGGGTGACGCGTCTGTTCTTCACGCCCCTGGTCCGATCGCTGCAGACGATCGTCGGACGCGAGCCGCTGCTCGTGTACCTGGACAGTTTCCGGTACGCGCTGGCCGGTGAGTTCGCCATGCGCGCGGACCTGGCGCGATCGAACCGGATCCCGTCGGACTGGGGCCTGGAAGTCGGCGTGCTCGGTGAGATCTACCGCAACTGCGCCATCAAGCGTATCTGTCAGACCGAGCTGTGCGAGAACTACGATCACAAGCATCAGGTGCTCTCGGCGGGGGACCCGACGGCCGGGCTGACCAAGATGTGCGTCGACATCGCCCAGAACCTCATCCGCACGCTGGCGGCCGAGGGTTTCGTGTTCACCGAGGGGGTGTTCAAGACGCTCATCGTGCAGTACGTCCGGACCGCACAGGACACGCTCACGCGGTATCATGCCGACGCGGCCATCAACAGCCTGCCCTTCGACCGGCACGAAGAGGAGGTCATCGTCGCCGCCTTCGCCGAGGCGCTCAAGCTCGCCTGCGCGCGGTTCCTCGAGGACCCGCTCGGTGCGCCGCTCATTCCGAACTGGAGCCGGATCACGTCGGCGCTGCCGACCTTCCTCGACGATCTGCTCCAGGCCGTCACCGCCGACGCCGGTCTGGTCAGCGGAACGTCGCGGCCGGAGTAGCCGGTCGATGGCGGGACGCCGAGTCGTGATCGTGAGCGACCTCGACGGCACGCTGCTCGACCACGACACCTATTCGGCCGAAGGCGTGCGGCCGGCACTCGCGCGGCTTCGGCAGGCCGGCATCGCGGTCGTCCTGTCGTCCAGCAAGACCCGGGCGGAGATCGAGGCGGTGCAGCGCGACCTCGACCTGCGCGGCGCGTTCATCGCCGAGAACGGCGGCGGCGTCTTTCTGCCGGCGGGTGGTGCGCGGCCGACGGGCCGGCCCGTCAGCCGGGTGGGGCCGTACGATCTGGTCCGGCTGGGCCTGCCGTACGCCGACGTCGTCACCCGATTGCAGGAGGCGGCGTCGGCGATCCGTGTGTCGATCCGCGGGTTCGCGGAGATGACGGCGGAAGAGATCGCCGCGGACTCGGGTCTGCGGCTCGATCACGCGCGTCTGGCGAAAGCAAGGGACTTCGGCGAGCCGTTCCGGATTCTCGAGGCAACGGCGGCTGCCGAGCACGCGCTCACGGAGGCCTGCCGGAACCGGGGCTTGACCGTGACCCGGGGCGGCCGCTACCACCACGCGAGCGGGCGGCACGACAAGGGCGCGGCAGTGGGAATCCTGCGGGAGGCGCTGTCCGTGTCCGGCCCCGCACCGTTCCTCGTGGGCTTTGGCGACGGGCTGAACGACGCGGAGATGCTCGCGGCAGTGGATCGGGCGGTAATCGTCCGCGGTCACGACCCTCGCGCGACGGAGGAACTCCGCCGCCGCCTGCCCGCGGCGCTCGTGACAACGGTCGTGGGCCCGGCAGGCGTGGCGGCCGTCATCGATTCGACGGTCGGGGAGTGGCTTCACGCGGACGCGTCGGAGCCAGGCTCGCCGGCAGGGAGGCTGACACGTGACGCGTGACGCCGTGCTCCCGCGCGAGGCGGTTCAACGGCTGGCCGAGGTGGGGCAGGCCGATATCGTGATTGGCATTCCCAGCTATCAGAACGCCGGCACGATCGGCCACGTCGTCGGAGCGGCCCAGGCGGGGCTCGCGAAGTACTTCCCGCAGCGCAGGGCCGTCATTCTCAACTCCGACGGGGGATCGAAGGACGGCACGCCCGACGTCGTGCGGGACCTGGCCGCGAGCGATGCGGGCCTCCTGCTGCTGTCGCATCCGGTCGCGCCCGCGGCCCGGTTCAGCGTGCCGTACCACGGCATCCCGGGGAAGGGCAGCGCGTTCCGTTGCATCTTCCGCTCGGCCGAGGTGCTGGGCGCGCGGGCGTGCGCGGTCGTCGATTCGGATCTGCGCAGCATCACGCCCGAGTGGATCCAACTCCTCGTGGCGCCGGTACTCGAGCGCGAGTTCGACTACGTCGCGCCGTACTACCTCCGCCACAAGTTCGACGGCACGATCACCAACAGCATCGTGTACCCCCTGACCCGTGCGCTGTACGGGCGGCGGATGCGCCAACCGATCGGCGGCGAGTTCGGAATGTCCGCCCGCCTGGTGTCGCACTACCTTACGCAGCCCGTTTGGGACACCGACGTGGCGCGCTACGGGATCGACATCTGGATGACGACGACGGCCCTCTGCGGCGACTACCGCGTGTGCCAGGCGTTTCTCGGCGCGAAGATCCACGACGCCAAGGACCCGTCGTCCGACCTGAGCGCGATGTTCGTGCAGGTGCTCGGCACGCTGTTCCGGATGATGGAAACGCACGAATCCGTGTGGACAGCCGTCCGCGGCTCGACGGCTGTGCCGACCCTCGGGTTCCCCTTCGCGGTCGGTCTTGAGCCCGTGTCGGTGAATCTCAAACGGCTGATCGAACACTTCACGCGCGGCGTTCGCGAACTGGGCGACATCTGGTCCGACATCTTCGACGCCGGCAGCATGAGCCGGCTCGTCCGCTTGTCGAGACAGAGCCGCGCGGCCTTCCGGATGGACGATGACCTCTGGGTCGCAGTCGTGTACGGCATCGCCTCCGCCTACCATCACCACGTGATGGACCGGGAGATGCTGCTGCGATCGGCGCTGCCGCTGTACATGGGGCGCGTGGCGTCGTTCGTCAACGAACTGCAGGACGCGTCGGCGGAGCACGTCGAAGCCCGGCTCGAAGACCTGTGCGGGCGATTCGAGGCGCAGAAGGACGACCTCGTCCGGCTGTGGGCGAGGAAGCCCGGACACCCGGACACGCGGGGCGCCGCGAAGGAACGCTAGGAGGGACACCATGTGGGACGTCGTGCGGCAGGTGCTCGTGCAGGCGTGGCAGCAGTTCACGCAGCAAAGCCTCGCGGTGCTGCCGAACGTGCTCGCCGGCCTGCTCTTCCTGGCCATCGGGCTCTTTTTCGCGGCCGTGGTCGGCCGTGTGTCCCGATGGTCGCTCCGCCGATCGCGGATCGACCTGCACTCGGACCGGCTGGGCCTGGCGACCTGGCTCGAGCGGTTCGGCATCTTCAGCGCGGCGGCCGCGCTCGCGCGGCTCATCCAGACCGTGCTCGTGCTGATGTCGGCGATGCTCGCGCTCTATTCGCTCGACGCCGTGCTGGCCGCCGACCTCGTGCGGCGGTTCTTCCTGTACCTGCCGCGTATCGGCGTAGCCCTGATCATGGTGGCCGCGGGCGTCCTGCTGAGCCGGTTCGTCGAGCGAAGCATCCGCGTCGCCGCCGTCAACATGGGGCTGTCCCCGGCGCGGGCCATCGGCAAGCTCACGCGGGGGGCGATCGTCGTGCTGGCGCTGGCGCTGGCCCTCGAACACCTCGGCATCGGCGGCGGGACGGTGCCGGCGGTGCTCCTCATCCTGCTGGGCGGCGTCACGCTGTCTGCCGCGCTCGCCATCGGGCTCGGCAGCCGCGATGCGGTCAAGCGCTGGATCGATCAGCTCTGGTCGGCAGAGAAGAGCGACGACGACCTGCATCACCTGTGAAGGATAGGGACTAGGCGACAGGCGACGGGCGACAGGGCGGGAACCGGGACCAGGCGACAGGCGACGGGCGACAGGGCGGGCCCCGGGACTAGGCGACAGGCGACGGGCGACAGGGCGGAACCGGGACCAGGCGACAGGCGACGGGCGACAGGCGACCGGGAATAGAAATCAGGCGGTGCGCTTGGCGGCATCGTCGCCGTTGGCCTCGTTCTTGCCCCGCAGCGCCTTGATGCTCCGCTCGATGCGCTCGGCGAGTTCGCGTTCGGCCCGGAGCGCCTTCAGCGTTCGCTGCGCGTCCTGCGCCAGCCTGCCGAGCTTGGCCAGATCGTCGGCGACGTGGTCGACGATGGCCCGCTGTTCGTTGACGAGTTCGAGGTTGAGACGAACGTCCTCGAGAACGTTCATCGCCAGGTTGGACCGGACGTAGACTTCGTCGACATGGGCGCGCCTGGCCTCGATCTGGTCGATCTGCTGCTGGGTCCGATCCCCGAGCGACAGCAGTTCAGAGACACGCGATGTGAGCGCCGCGAGATCCGCGCGGCTGGCTGACAACTGCTCCAGGTCGGCCCGGCTCTTCGCCGCCACGTCGTGGACGGCATCCACCTCGCGCTTCACCGCCTCGACGACCGACGCCTTCGCGCCGACCTGCTCGATGGCGCGGTCGGCATCCGCGGCCATGGTCTTCAGTTCGCCGAGCCTGGCTTCGAAGGCAGCGATGCTCCGCTCGATGAACGTGAGCTGCGTCCGCCGCTGCTCGATCTGCTTGAAGACCGTCTCGAGGCGCTTCAGCTGATCCTCCGAAGCGGACGCCTGAGCGGCCACATCGCGCTGCCTCGTCTGGACGCGGGTGAGTTCCTCGAGCAGTTCGTCCTTCAGCCCCGCCGAGCGGGCGAGTTCGGCGCCGAGGGTCTCTACCTGCCGCAGGCTGCCCTTGACCTCATCGGCGACGGTCCGGCTCGAGACCAGCAGTTCCGCGAGCGTGCGTTCCTGATCCACGATGGTCGCCTCGTCTTTCTGCACCTGAGCCAGGCGGCCCTGCAGCTTCTCGACGTGGTTCTGGAGGATGGCGATCTGCCCGCTCAGGGGAAGCAACGAGTTCTGTGTGGCCGACACGCCCTCCAGCTTCTGGTGCAGATCCGCGACCTGCACGCCCACGGTGTCGCAGGCGTTCTTGAGGCCCTCGATTTCCGCCCTGCGCCCGATCTGCTCGTCGACCTTCCGATCCACGTCGGCGACGAGGCCTTGGAGCGCGTTGATTCGGGTCTCGACCTTCTCGACGAACTTCTGGTTGGCGGCGACCCGGACCATCTGACGGTCGAGGCCGTCGGCCAGGCTGACGAGGTTGGCCGCCTTGTGCGCGCCCTCGTCGACGACCGAGAGCTTCGAGGTGATGGCGTTCATCTTCGCGTCGAGTTCCGGCACGAGCACCCGGAACCCGTCGAGCCTGTCGAGGAACTTGCCGAGGGATGCGCGATCCGCGTCGAGCTTGTCGCGCAGCTGGGCCGCCTCCCTGTACATCTGCTGCAGCCCGGCCAGCTCGTCCTTGAGCGTACCGAGATCCTGGCGCAGGGCCGTCAGGTGATCGAACGTCAGTGTCGTCTTCGATCCGATCTCGTCCAGCTCGTCGAGGCGCTCGCGCAGGCCGTCGAGCTCCGTCTGTTTCCGCTGCAGGTCGTCGACCTGTCCGACCAGCCGGTTCGCCTGGTCCTCGAGCGCGGTGATCTGGCCACCGAGGTGAGTGATGGTGCGGTCCCGCTGCTGAAGGGCCTCGGCCGACTGCTCCAGGCGGACGAGGGTGGCCTGAAGGTGCTGCGTACGTTCGCCGACACCGGCGAGCTCCTGCCGGCCGACGGCCAGCCGCTCTTCCAGCGTGCCGATCACGCCGCCGAGGGCGGCGCGCTGGTGTTCCAGCTTCGCGAGATCTTCCGTGAACGCATCACGCGCCCGGGTTCCGGCTGCGAGACGCTCATCGGACTCATGGGCCAGCCTCTCGAGCCGGCCGAGCGTCTCTTCGGCGTCCGACACGGCGCGGAATCCCTCGTTCAGCTTCGTCACCTGCTGGTCCATGTTCCAGACCAGCTCGTTCAGGCGGTTCGCCTCGACGATGGCGTGCTCGATCACGTCACGCTGCGACTCGAGGGCCTTGGTTTTCTGCGCGACGTGCTCGGCCAGCAGGTTCAGCGCCGACAGGCGCTCGCGCGCGGTCTTGCTCATCTCCTCCATGGCGCTGAAGGAGGAGAATTTCTTTTCCAGTTCCTTGACCGCTTCGGCCGTGGCGGACGTGTGCTCCCGCGCCTCGCGCGAGGTGTCCCGCAGCCGGCCGTAATCGGTCGTCAGCTGCGCGGCCACCCCTTTGACCTGATCGACGTCGCCCTTCAGCGCCGCCAGCTTGTCGTGCGAGGCCTTGAGGTCGGCTGCCGAGTGCCGGACCAGTTCGCGAGCCTCGTCGAGAACCCGGCTCTCGTTCTGCAGGGCCTCCAGCGCCGCCCGGGCCTGGAGTTCCTGGGACGCCAGCTGCTGGCTCAGCAGGCGCTGCTGCTGCAGGACGCCGTCCGGTCCCGTGATCTGGGAGGCGTGCTGCTCCGCCTGGGCGACCGCCGCTTCGACCGTGCGCAGGCGCGCCTCGAGCGCCGCACCGGCCGAAGCACGCTCCTCGAGCCGGGCAAGGCGGTCCTCGATCGTCACCAGCGTGCTGCCGACCGCCCGGGCCCGCTCCTGGGCCCGCTCCGCCGTGGATGCCGCTTCGACGAGGCCCGGCCGGTGGCGCTCGATCTCGCCCACCAGCGTGGTGAGGCGGTCGTGCTCCTCCCGGGCATGGGACAGGAGTTCCCGCAGTTCGTTGACCCGCCTGATTCCGTCGAGCATGGCCTCCTCCGGCGGGCGCGCCGCGCCCCGCGTTGCCACGACCGGAAGCGCCGGGCACACGTGGCCCGGGGATTCCGTATCCGACGTATCGGTTGGACGACGGGACGAGATTACAGCGGGTCTTCTTTCTCCCGTCGCAGGCGCCGCCGTTCGCGGCGATCGGGCGTCGCGCGTGGCGTCCGCCTGGCCGCCCAGACGTGGCGCTCCAACTCGCGCAACGCAGCTTCTTCGGGGGTCGGCGGGGGTGTGCGGTCCTCGTACAGCCGACGGGCGTCGGCCTTCGCCAGATGGTGCGCCGCCAGCGCGGCGACCACGATCACCTGGCGTCGGCCTGGCGAACGCGTCAGGCGCAGTTCGTCGCCGACCCGCACGGGGCGGTGCGGCTTCGCGGCCTGTCCGTTGACGTGGACCTTCCCGCCCCGGCACGCGCGCTGGGCCTCCGCACGCGTCCTGAACAGGCAGGCGACGTCCAGCCAGACGTCCAGGCGCACGTCGGGCGCGGCGTCATCGGGCGCGGCCATGGCCGGAGCCGGGAGGATGGTCTTCGAAGTACTCGCGGAGCTGGCGGAACGCGCGGCCCCGGTGGCTGACCTGGGCTTTGGCGGCTTCGTCGAGCTCGGCCAGCGTACGGTTCAGCGGGGGATGAAAGAAGATCGGGTCGTAACCGAATCCGCCCGAGCCTCTCGGGGCGTCGCCGATCCGCCCCTCGACCGTACCCCGCGCCTCGAACAGGATCCGATCGCCGTCTGCGAGGGCGAGCGCGCACACGAACCGCGCCGCGCTGCCGAGCGCGTTGCGGGCCGCCAGCTTGCGGTAGATCAGCGCGAACTTCTCCGGGTAGGTTCGCGCCTCGTCGCCGCCGTAGCGGGCCGAGTGCACCCCGGGCTCGCCGCCGAGGCCGTCGATGACCAGGCCCGAGTCCTCGGCTACGGCCACGAGGCCCGACGCACGCGCGTAGTAGCGCGCCTTGTCGCGCGCGTTGTCTTCGAAGGTCAGGCCCGTTTCCTCGGGCTCCGCAATCGGGTCGAGGTCCGCGAGCCCGACAAGATCGATCGGCAGTCCCGCGAGGATGCCGCGGATCTCACGGACCTTGCCAGGGTTGGTGGTGGCGACGAGCAGCCGCACGTTCTACTCCAGGGACCCGAGGACGGCCCGCTGGGCGTCGATGAGCCGCTCGATGCCGGCGTCCGCCAGGTCGAGCAGATCGTTGAGGCGTTCGCGGCCGAAGGGAACGGTTTCGGCCGTGCCCTGAATCTCGATGTACCGTCCGTCGGACGTCTTCACCACGTTCATGTCGACCTCGGCCCGCGAATCCTCGTCATAGGCCAGGTCGAGGAGCGGGGTGCCATCCACGATCCCGACGCTTACCGCGGCGACGTGTCCGGCGAGTGGCGGGCGCGCCACCACGCCCTTGCGTGCCAGCTTCCGCAGCGCCAGGACGAGCGCCACGAAACTGCCGGTGATCGCCGCCGTGCGCGTGCCCCCGTCGGCCTGGATGACGTCGCAGTCGATCCAGATGGTCCGTTCACCGAGCTGGTCGAGCTTCGTCACCGCGCGCAGCGAGCGGCCGATCAGACGCTGGATCTCCTGCGTCCGTCCGCCGACCTTGCCCGAGGCGGCTTCGCGCGTGGACCGCGTCGTCGTCGAGCGGGGCAGCATGCCGTACTCCGCCGTCACCCAGCCGCGCCCTGAGTT
>CAYZYG010000083.1:14301-23033 GCA_964481395.1 uncultured Vicinamibacterales bacterium | reverse complement strand
GGGCGCTCTCCGAACTGCGGGTGGAGTGTCCGACGCTGTCGTTGTGGGCTGACGTCTGCCTGTGCGAGTACACGAGCCACGGGCATTGCGGTCCGCTGGCGGTTGCTCCGGACGGGCGCACCGACGTCGACAACGATGCCGCGCTGCCGCAGCTGGCGCGTGCCGCGCTGGCGTACGCGCAGGCGGGGGCCGATGTCGTGGCGCCGTCCGACATGATGGACGGACGCGTCGCGGCGATTCGGCGGATACTCGACGGTGCGGGCAGAACCGACGTGACCATCGTGTCCTACGCGGCCAAGTACGCCTCCGGATTCTACGGGCCGTTCCGCGAGGCAGCCGGATCGGCGCCGTCGTTCGGCGACCGGCGCGGATACCAGATGGATCCCGCCAACAGCCTCGAGGCCCTGCGCGAAGTTGCCGCCGACCTCGACGAGGGCGCGGATGTCGTCATGGTGAAGCCCGCGCTGGCGTACCTCGACGTCGTGCACCAGGTGAAGCAGCGGTTCGGCGTGCCCGTGGCGGCGTACAACGTGTCGGGCGAATACAGCATGGTCAAGGCCGCGGCCGCGAACGGGTGGCTCGACCACGACCGCATCATGATGGAGATGCTGCTCAGCATCCGCCGCGCCGGGGCCGACATCATCCTCACGTACTTCGCGAGGGCAGCCGCACGCCTCCTGTCGTAGCACGTGTGGCGCGGGCGTGCGGAGGGACAGGAAAGAAGACAGAAGACAGAAGACAGGAGACAGAAGACAGAATGGTCGAGTCGGCCTGATCGGCCGACCGCTCTGCGCTCCGGCGCGAACGCGCCAGGACGCTGCTCCTGATTGAACGTCCCGTCACAGAAGGAACCCGCCGTGTCCGATGTCGTCGCTCGCGTCAGCCCCGTCAGCCAGTCCCTGTTCGAGCGTGCCCGTCCGCTGATGCCGGGCGGCGTGAATTCGCCCGTCCGCGCGTTCCGCGGCGTCGGTGGCACGCCCCTGTTCATGGCGCGAGCCGAAGGCGCCTACATCTACGACGAGGACGGGCGGCGCTACATCGACAACATCGGTTCGTGGGGACCCATGATCCTCGGGCATGGCCACCCGGACGTCGTCGCGGCCGTGCGAGACCAGGCCGCACGCGGCATGTCGTTCGGCGCGCCGAGCCGCCTCGAAGTCGACATGGCCGAGGCCATCGTGGCGCGCGTGCCTTCCATCGAGCGGGTGCGCATGGTCAATTCGGGGACCGAGGCCACCATGGGGGCGATTCGGGTCGCGCGCGGCGCGACCGGGCGTCCGAAGGTCGTGAAGTTCGAGGGCTGCTATCACGGCCACGGGGACTCGTTCCTCATCAAGGCCGGATCCGGCGCTGCGACGTTCGGCGTGCCCGACAGCGCCGGCGTGACGGAAGGTACCGCGCGTGACACACTGACTGCCGCCTTCAACGATCTCGATGACGTGCGGCGTCTGTTTTCGGACAATCCCGCCGCCATCGCTGCCGTCATCGTCGAACCCGTTGTCGGCAACATGGGCGTGGTGGCCCCGCGCCCGGGGTTCCTCGAAGGACTGCGCGATCTGTGCACGCGCCACGGGGCGCTGCTCGTGCTCGACGAAGTGATGACCGGCTTCCGACTCGCGCGCGGCGGGGCGCAGGAGCGCTTCCGCATCACGCCCGATCTCACGACCCTCGGCAAGGTCATCGGCGGCGGGCTGCCGGTCGGCGCCTACGGCGGGCGCGCGGATCTCATGGCGCAGGTCGCTCCTGAGGGCCCCGTCTATCAGGCGGGCACGCTCTCCGGGAATCCGCTGGCGATGGCTGCGGGCCTGGCCACGTTGAACGCGATCGACGCCATCCCCGGGTTCTACGATCGCCTCGAAGCGCTCGGCGCCCACCTGGAGCGGGGCATGACGGCGTGTCTCGCCGCAGGCGACTACCCGTGCCGCTTCGCCCGCGTCGGTTCGATGTGGACGCTGTTCTTCACCGACCGCCCCGTCGACAACTGGTCGGACGCTGCGACCTCCGACAAGGTCCGCTTCGGTCGGTTCTTCCACGAGATGCTCCGCCGCGGGGTGTCACTCGCGCCATCCCAGTTCGAGGCGAACTTCCTCTCGATTGCGCACACCGATGCCGACATCGACGCCATCGTCGCGGCGGCAGGGGAGTCGCTCGCCCTGGCGTGGGCGTAGGTCCTCACGTGTGTACCCGGCTGGCAACGGCGCTCGCCCTTCTCGTGACGCTCGGCTCGACCTTGGCGGCGCTGTCTTCGAGCGCGGGCTCGGTGCAGGCCGACGGGCTGCGCGCGTTGGACGGCGAGTGGGTCTACGTCGAGGACCGCACCGAGGGGCGCGCGCTCGAGCAGCTGGGGCCTCCCATGAGCTCGAAGTTCTCGCTGCGCATAGAGGAGGGCGCCGTCATCCTGGTGAGCGGCCATGGCTCCGGGCACCGCAACGTGCGCCTCGCGCTCGACGGCTCGGCCACCGAGGTTCCGGGCGCCGCCGTGGGCACGTTCGCGCGCTACCGCGGCGCGTGGAAGGACGGCGCGTTCACGTACGAGACCGAGTTCGTGCGCTCGCCGGGCAAGGCGCCAGAAGGGCTGATCCGAAGGGAGTTCCGCACCACGACCGACGGACTGCTCGTGCGCGTGACGCTCGGGTCGCCCGCGACGTCTGACTCGATCGCGCTCTATCGCCACGCCCAGGACATCGCGATGCCCACGCCGGCGAAGGCCGCGATCGGCGACGTGGCGTGGCTGGCCGGCGCGTGGGTCGGAACGAGGGGGACTGCGGCCACGACGTCGATCGAGGAGCGATGGAGTCCGCCGCTCGGGGGCGCGATGCTCGCCGTGTCGCGCACGGTCTCGCGCGACCGGATGTCCGCGTTCGAGTTCCTGCGCATCGTCGAGCGCGACGGCGGGCTGGTGTACATCGCGCAGCCAGGCGGCGCTGCGGCGACCGAGTTCGTGCTCACCGAGCTGGGCGCCACGCGTGCCGTGTTCGAGAACCCGCGCCACGACTATCCGAAGCGCATCGTGTACGAACTGTCGGCCGAGGGCGGCCTGAGCGCCACGATCGGTTTCATGAAAGGCGGCAGCCCCCGGCGCTTCGAATTCAAGCGCCAGGGCAGCTGATGTTCATGACGGAACCCGCTATACCGCTTGCACGCGTGAAATATCCGGGCTGGGGTGTGTTCGCGCTGGTGCCGCGGTGATGCGTTGGCGCGCCTGACGGAGTGGAGGGAGCGTGACCAGGGTCGAGGGAACCGTCATCGTGCCCGCGCCGCTGGCTGACGTGTTCAGGTACGCGTCGGACTGGAGGTTCTGGGAAGAGTGGTTCGAAGGCGTGTCGCACTTCAAGCCGATAACAGGGGTGGTTCGGGGCAACGGGGCTCGGTACCGGTACGAAGCTCGGCTCCTCGGCATGACCGCAACGGTTGAGACGGAAATCTGTGATTTCGTCGAGGATCGGGGATGGCGAGGCGTTGCGCGACAGGGGACGACGTACTGGACGTTCGAAGCCGTCGGCGAGCAGACGCGGTTCAGCTATGCACTCGAGTACGGACTCCCGGTTCCGATCGTCGGCCCGCTCCTCGATACATGGCTGTTAAAGGGGCAGTGGCGCCGCCTGATCGACACGTCGCTTGGCAACCTGCGCCGGCGCTTCGAAGAGAGACGCGAAAGCTGACGCCGGATTGCACCCGATGTGATGCCCTGCGCGGGAGTGATGTGAGGAATCACGGTTCCGGGGGATTGGCCCGAGGCGGGAACGTGAGGGCCCTAAGCGGCGGCCCGGGACGGCGGCAGTCCCGGTACCGTCGGACGCGATCGTCGTGAGGCTCGACGGCGGTGATCTGATGATCTTGCCTGCATCACACCGGCGAGTCGTTGGCCGCCCTGTTATCGGCGCAAGCGTGCTGGTGCGCGATCTGGAGGTCGTCCGCCGGCACCTGGCGATGGCCGGCATCGAGTTCCGGCACGACGCCGGTGTGCCGCGCCGCGTTATTGTTAACATTCCGAGACCCGGAGTCCACCGCCATAGATGAGTTCCGCCATCAGCCTGCTGGTTCCTTCCATCGCTCCGAGCAGGGCCACCGTCTCGGGGATGCCCAGGAACTGCTGAAGCGACGATTCCAGTTCGCGCATAGCGTCGTGGTCGCGCCGCTGCAATCGTTGCGCCGGAGCCGCCCCGTACTCGTTTCACCCGGAGGTGCAAGGGCTTTCCGGCTCGGTTCGGCCGCGGCACGTGCTTCGAGCGCCGCCTCTGGCAACCGTGGTTGGCGGTTGACGGCCGGATGACGGGGTCTTCCCTGACTGGCGCCGGCGCCATTCCCGGGCCCTGCCCCGATTAGACGGCCAGCCCCCTTTCGGGATTGCCGGCGCGCTCAACGCCTCGAAAACACTGTGCAGCCGAGACTTGACGGCACCGACTTTCGGGAGTAGGGTGCGACAACGTCGACAGGTCCCGATGGTCCAAGGCCGTGGCCACTCACGTTTCCCGTCCTTTGGTTCCATCCGGATATAGGACGTTGGGCGGACGAAGAACCATCCGAAACGGATCAGCGCTAGAATCACCACATGGTCATGACATCCGGTCGTGTCGTCGATGGCAAGGTCGTCGTCGACGGGGATCCGCTGCCCGAAGGGGCGCAGGTCACCGTGTTGACGCGCGAGGCCGACGAGACCTTCTTGCTTGATTCCGAAGCCGAAGCCGAACTCCTCGCCTCGATCGCCGAAGCCGAGCGGGGCGAACGCGTGCCGGCGTCTGAGGTGCTGGGCAAGCTCCGGAATCGTGGGTGACCGAGCCTCTTCCCGTTGAATTCACGCGCCGTGCCTCGGCGCAGACCGAGACCGCCGCTCTCTGGTGGCGCCAGAACCGCCAGCAGGCTCCGGAAGCCCTTCGCGAGGAACTCGAACGAGCGGTCCGGCTGATTGCTCTGCAGCCAGAGGTCGGGGCGACCGCACGCAATACGAAACTACCTGGAGTCCGCCGGGTTCTGCTGAGTCGGGTGCGGTACCACCTGTACTACCGCGTCGTCGACGGTCCACCTCGGTTGGTCGAAGTTCTGGCCTTGTGGCACACCAGTCGAGGCAGCGGTCCCCAGGTTTGAAGAAGCCGCCCAACTTGGCATGCAGCCGACGGCGACGCGTAGGCGACACTGGCCAACATCACGACGATCGAGCGGCGGATTCTCTTGATTCGCGGCGAGAAGGTCATTATCGACGCGGATCTCGCGACCTTCTATGGAGTGACGACCAAGCGGCTGAACGAGCAGGTCAAGCGGAATCGGGACCGATTTCCAGAAGACTTCATGTTCCAGCTGACGGGCTCCGAGAAGTCGGAACTGGTCGCAAACTGCGACCACCTCACCAGACTGAAGTTCGCCAAGGCGCTGCCGTACGCGTTCACTGAGCACGGCGCGATCATGGCCGCCAGTGTCCTGAATTCAAAGCGAGCGGTCGAAGTCAGTCTCTTTGTTGTCCGCGCGTTCGTGAAGCTGCGTCGGGTGCTTTCGGAGCATCACACGCTGGCGCGACGACTCGACGAACTTGAGCGGAAGCTGGCCGATCATGACACGCAGATTCTCGCGGTCGTGCAGGCCATCCAGGCGCTGCTCGGGCCGGCGCCCGTGCCGAAGCGACGCCGAATTGGATTTCAGGAGAATGAAGGCCCTAACCAGCGGCTGCACCCGACTGGCGCAGGCGTATCATGAGCGCCAGCGGGTGATCCGCCACGTTGCCCGATCGGACAAGCACCACGACACGCATAGAAGGGCCAGGAGTATGGGGCTCGAGTTCGAGTGGGACGCATCCAAGGCGAAGCTCAACCACATCAAGCACGGAGTGCGCTTCGACGACGCGATACCGGTGTTTCGGGACCCACTGGCACAGATGTTCGACGATCCGGACCACTCGGATACGCAACGACGGATGATTCTGGTGGGGCATCCGGCCAACCGGCTTCTGGTCGTATCATTTACTGAACGACGGGGTCGCATCCGGCTCATCAGTGCGAGACGCGCGACGCCGCGAGAGCGTGAAGACTATGAGCAAGCAACCTCGTAAAGGTGCGGCGGACGAAGTTCGAGAGATGCGGGCGGAGTACCGGTTCGACTACAGCAAGGCGAAGCCGAATCCGTACGCGGACAAGCTGGGCAAGGACACGGTCACGGTCGTGCTGGACCCGGATGTGGCGGCGGTGTTCACGAGTTCTGAATCTGTGAACGAACTCCTCCGGTCAGTCATTGCGGCACTGCCGAAGCCGGCGAAGAAACGGACCAGGAGACAAGCGGGCTAACAACGCGCTGCACCCGACACGGCTGCGCCGCTCTCGCGCCGCGGCGCGCGGCGTGAGCGCGATCCTTCGGCCGACACAATTCCGAGGCACAGGAGACCACCATGCCCCCCCGCAGAACAGACAGGACTTCCACGCCCGTAGGCCGGAAGCTGGCCAGGCGCACGGCGCCACTCGGGAAGGCTGCCACCTCGCTGCCGGAGTCCATGGTGACGGGAAAGGCAAGCTCGGCGAAGGCTGCGGTCGGCGACAAGCCGGTCTTCGCCTATATCGCCAGTCTGCCGCAGCCGCAGCGCGGCATCGCGGAGCACGTTGATGCGCTTGCGGCCAGAACGCTTCCCGGCCTGCAGCGTTCCGTGAAATGGGGCATGTCCTACTATGGCGTCGGTGACGGCTGGTGCTTCTGTTGCGGCGGATTCGCCGGCCACGTCAAGCTCATGTTCATCAACGGCGCGGCGCTCAAGCCGGTACCCCCGGTGACGCCGGTGGCGATGGGCAAGGCTACGAGAGGAGTGGAACTCACGTCCGTGGACGAGCTCGACGAGCGCCAGATCGCGGCATGGATGAAGCAAGTCGCGGCCGTGCCCGGTGTCGGGGGAAAGAAGCGGTAGGCCCGAAGTTGCGTCCAGGGTGGCCCATACGCGCACTACCGTGAGGGAGTCGTGGCATGACGGAGATTACGTGGGCAGACTTTGAGAAAGTCGAGCTTCGCGTCGGGACGATCATCGATGTTCAGCCGTTCCCTGAGGCGCGAAAACCGTCGTTCAAGCTGCAGATTGACTTCGGGGAGTTCGGAGTCCGGCGCTCGAGCGCCCAGATCACCGAGCACTATACGCCGGAGGATCTCATCGGGCGGCAGGTCCTTGGCGTGATCAACTTCCCGGTCAAGCAGATCGCCAACTTCTTCTCGGAGTGTCTGACCACCGGAGTTCCGGACGACAACGGCAAGGTGGTGCTCGTCTCACCCTCTCAGAGAGTGTCCAATGGCGCGAGGCTCTTCTGATGCCGACGCCGGGGACTATCAACGTGATTGCTGAGACACCCCGCCTTGTGATCCGCGCTCTGGCCGCTGGCGATGCGCCGTCCCGCAAGAAGAGGCGCACGGGAGCGAACCCGAAACACCCCGGAAACCCGCACGGGTTCGAACGGATTCACCGAAGAGGAGCGAGCAGCCATGAAGGCGCGCGCGCAGGAGCTCAAGGCGGAAGCGCGGACCACCCGGGACAAGGCGGCCGGGGAGGCTGATGTGCTGGCCAGGATCGACGAGCTGCCGGCACCGGAGCGCGCCATGGCCAGACGGCTCCACTTTCACGAGTCCGGTGATCCTCGCCTCCGTGCCGAAGGGCCACTGATCCCTGCCGGCGCGAGCTCTGGTAACATCGTGCCAACGGGATTCCCCACGACCACACCATCCAAGGAGCACGGCATGGAACTCGGTGCGTTTTCGGTGAGCCTCGCGGTTAAGGACCTGGCGGCGTCACGCAGCTTCTACGAGAAGTTCGGGTTCGCGGTCTTCCACGGGGATGCGTCGCAGAACTGGCTGATCATGAAGAACGGCGACTGCGTGATCGGACTGTTCCAGGGGATGTTCGACAAGAACATCCTGACGTTCAACCCGGGGTGGGACCGGAACGCCCAGTCGCTGGCCTCCTTCACGGACGTGCGGGAGCTGCAGCGTCAGCTCAAGGCGCGGGGCGTGGAACTGGTCCAGGAGGCGGACGAGAGCACCACCGGGCCAGCCGCCTTCGTGGCGGTCGATCCCGACGGGAATCCCATCCTGGTCGACCAGCACGTCTGACGACACACGCTCACGCGGTGCGGCTCCCGGCCCTCCTCCGGCCGGGGGCGCGCCACGTGCCTCGACGGCGCCCGGTCCTTCGATGGCCGAATCGTCGGGACGACGACATTCTCAGGACCCAGTCTGGCGCGGGCGGCGCAGTCCCGACGCCTCAAGACGTGGCCGGCCCAGACACGTCGACCCACTCAGTGAACGGGTACGGCCCTGGCGACCAGCTTGCCAACGAGCGCAACGAATTCCTCCTCGTCGATCGGTTTCGCCAGGTACCCGTCCGGCGGCGGTACGTGCTTGCGGGACGAGATGAACGTCTTGAAGTCCTCGGACACGCCCGTGATCATGATCACGGGGATCGACTTCCACTCGTCGTGTTCGCGCAGTTCGCGGTAGCACCGCACCCCGGACGTTTCCGGCATCGACACGTCCAGCGTGATCAGGTCCGGTCGGGCTTGCCTGACGAGTTCCAGCGCCTCGGCGCCGTTGCCGGCGGTGATGGTCAGGTAGCCGTTGTCCTCGAGCAGGCTCGAGAAGTAGGTGACGGTGTCGGGCTCGTCGTCAATGATCAGAACCGTCTTCTTGTCGCTCATCTCAGGTCTCCATCGAGCCACCGGACGCGTGCCGGCATGGTCATGCGGGGGACATCGGGTCTGACGTCTGGGACGCGGCCG
>CAYZYG010000083.1:3928-14201 GCA_964481395.1 uncultured Vicinamibacterales bacterium | reverse complement strand
GCGGCCGGCTGGGCCGGCCGCAGCCGCGGGAGCGTCACGGTGAACCGGGTGCCGACATCGACGGTCGAATCGATGTCGATCGAGCCCCCGTGGGCCTTCGCGATCTTGTGCGAGACGAACAGGCCCAGGCCCGTCCCTTCGCTGCCTTTCGACGAGAAGAACAGGCTGAACGCCTTCTCTCGCGTCTCCTGTTCCATCCCGATGCCGTTGTCCTCGATCTCGAACCGGACGTGCCCATCGTCTCCGCGCGCCCGAAGCGTGACGCGATGATCAGGCTTCTTCCGATCCAGACGGCAGGCATCGAGCGAGTTCTCGCACAGGTTGACGAGCAGCGCACGGATGGCCTTCTCGTCCCCCTCGAACTGACCGGTGGCCGGCGTGACCTCGGCGGCGCAGAGCACACCCGACTCCCGCGCCCGGTCGGCCACCTGCTGGAGCACATCGTCGACGAGCACGGCCGCGTCGAGCGGCTTCCAGTCCGGCTCGCGGTCCTTGGCGTAGTAGAGAATCTCGAGCACCATCGCGCGGATGCGCTCGACGTTGCGCTGGACGATGTCCCAGCCCTTGACGACGCGCGCCTGGTCGCCGGAGCCGAGCCCTTTGTTGACGAGGTACATGCCGCCGTTCAGGCCGTTCAGCAGCCCCTTCAGCCCGTGCGAGATCGAGCTGATGAGGAGACCGATGGACGCCAACTGGGACTGCAGTTCGCGAACGGCCGTGATGTCGGCGCTCATCTCCATCACGGCGTCGATCCCGTTGGGCCCCGGAATCGGCGTCGTGTGCACGAGGACGTTCATGGTCCGGCCGTCGCGCGCGGTCACGACCTCCTCGTGGACCCGCATCTGCCCGTCCTCGAAGGTCTGGCGGACGATGCACGGGTCGCACTCCTCGGTTCGGTGCTTGTAGATTTCCCAGCACTTGCAGCCGAGGAACGTGCCGAACGCCTCCCGGTGAAGGCGGTTGGCGTCGATGATGTTCAGATCGCGGTCCTGGATCGAGATGTAGCAGGGCACCTCTTCGAAGAGGGTGCGGTACCGGGTCTGGCTGCGGCGGAGCTGGCCCTCGAGCTTTTTGATGTCCGTAATGTCCGTGGACATCTCCATGACGGCGCGGACCTCGCCACGCTCGTCCCGGATCGGTTCCGTGTAGACGATGACCGAGACCTCGCGCCCGTCGATGCAGGTGACGCGTTCTTCGCTTCGGTGTCCCTGCCCGTCCTCGAAGCTGCGTTCGACGGGGCAGATCTCGCACTTCTCAGCCCGCTGTTTGTACACCTGGTAGCAGTAGCGGCCCTCGGGCGCGCCGAACGCGTCGCGGAACCGGCGGTTGGCTTTGAGGATCCGGAAGTCCCGATCCTGGACGGTCAGATAGCAGGGCATCGCATCGAAGCACTGCTGGTGCGACAGTTCCATCTCGGAATCCTCCGTCCGCGATCGCGAACGTTCGGCGTCGTGGCGCGGGCGGGGGCCGGCCCGCGCCGGGGGCGCCCGCTCAGTGCACGTCCAGAATCTTGCGCACGTTGAGGAGCAGCGTCTCCTCGTCGACCGGCTTGTCGAGATACCCGTCCGGCGGCGGCACGGGCCTGTCGTAGATCAGGCGGCGCAGCTCCGGCCGTCCGGTGATGATGCACACGGGGATGGCCGCCAGCTCCGGGTCGCGGCGGAGCATCTCGAAGACCAGGCCGCCGTCCATCCCCGGCATCGAGAGATCCAGCGTGATGAGGTGCGGCTTCTCGCGCCGCGCGATGTCGATGGCCGTGGGGCCATCGGACGCCTCGAGCACGGTCGCGCCCTGGTCCTTCAGCACCTCGCCGTAGTACACGAGCACGTCGGGTTCGTCGTCCACGACCAGAACCGTGCGGCCGGCGAGCGGGGCGGCTGCCTTCGGCGCGGCTGCCGCCACGGCGGCGGTGGCCGCGGCGGGGACGTCGGCCGGGACGGCCACCTGCACCGGCACGATGATAGCGTTGGCGACGAGGTTGACGAGCTGCGTGACCTCCATGCCGAGCTTGTAGTGGCGGATGCAGTCGGTGAGCCCGTCTACGCAGTTGTGGCAGGACGTCACCACGACCTTGGCGCCGGTTGCCTTGAGCTGATCGGCCTTGACCTTGGCCGAGTGCAGCCGCCTGGGCGTGTACTCGGACATCGACATCGCCCCACCGCCGCCCGTGCAGCAGTAGTTCTCCGAGCGGTTCGGGTACATCTCGCGGAAGTCGGTGACGACGAGGCTCAGGAGTTCGCGGGGCTCCTCGAAGAGCCCGCAGCTCCGCGCGTTGTTGCACGAGTCATGGAAGGTGACGGGCGTCGTGTTGCGGGTCTTGTCGACCTTGATCCGGCCTTCCTTGATGTAGCGCAGCATGGTCAGGACGGAGCTTTCCATCACGAACGGGACCGTCATGGCGGCCCAGTTCGGCCCTTCGCAGCGCGTCGAGCGGTAGCCGTGGCCGCACTCGGAGATTACGAGCTTCCTGCCCCGCAGCTCTTCGACCTTCTCGTACAGGCGGCGCGCCACCGCGCCCCCGAGGTCGTCGTCACCCGAGAAGAGGCCGAAGTTCGTCATGTCCCAGCCCTCGCTGGGCATGGTCCAGTTCTCGCCGGCGAGATGGAAGATCTTCGCGGCGTCGGCAATCGTCCGCGGGTCGTACTTCACTTCGCGCGGATTGATGGAATACACGACGTCCGCGTCCCTCTTGTCGATGGGAATGACGGCCGTCGGGTCGTTCAGCTCACCGGACAGCTCCTCGGACATCCACTCGAGGGTGTCGAGGTACTCCTCCTTGAGGACGCCCATCTGGTTGCCGATTTCCCATTGGTCGCGCGAGACGACGGCGACGCCCTCGGGCATGACGCCGACCGAGACGAGCAGCCCGCGGGTCATGCGGTTGACGGTGGCGAAATCGACGCCCATCGGGCAGTTGATGGTGCAGCGGCGGCAGTTCGTGCACTTGCCGAAGGCGATGTCCTTCAGCTCCTCGAGCTGTTCGTCGCTCTCGAGGGCGTGCGCGCCAACCCACCAGGGGAACACACGGCCGGTCCAGTCGAAGTGCCGCTTGAAGATCTTGCGGATGCGATCGGCCTTGTACGAGGGGATGTAGGTCGGGTCGTCCGGGTTGGTCAGCACGTAGTGGCAGGAGTCCGTGCACATGCCGCAGTGCACGCAGGCAGCCAGAGACCCCACGATCTGCCGGGTCAGCTTCTGGGACATCCGCTCGAGCACCTTGTCGGCCCTGTGGGACCGCGCCGTCATCGTCGTGTGCACGCCTCGTCTCCGATGGCAACGCCCGCGCCTCGGGCGCGGGCCAGTTCTGGTCGTCGGCAGCCCGCTACCGGGGCTGCGCCACCTGCGGCTGCGGGCCGCGGCGAATCGGGAAGACGCCGCGGTGGGCGAGCGTCCGGCCCAGGTAGAACCGCGTGAACGGGTAGTACAGGTAGTGCGAGATCTTGCTGAAGGGCACGTAGATCAGGAAGAACGCCGTCAGGAAGAAGTAGGTCAGCAGGATGAACTCGCCATCCTGTGGGCGGTTCGGGACGGCCAGCGTCGCGAAGAAGAACCACACCGTCAGGAGGATCAGCGAGAAGTAGTCGTCGGGAGAGCTGATCGCCCGCATCCGCGGCTGCGACACGCGCCGCCAGATGCGGTACAGGGCCACCAGAAAGGCCGCGCCGATGGTGATCTGCAGCGCGACGACCAGCGGTGCCCACTCGAGCCACTGGGGCGCGTACGGGATGATGAACGAGAGTCCAATCGCGGCCGTGACGCCCAGGTGGAAGATGACGAACTGGACGTACATCGGGAACTGCGTCCGCGTGCTCTCCATGGCCCAGGGCATCGCCACGTTCAACCAGGAGTAGAGAATCCCCTGGTTCAGCGCCGGCGGCTGCCGGAGCCCGGTCGGCGCCTGGCGGTCGCGCGGGGCCCTGAAGCGCAGGAGCCAGATCACGCGCAGCGTGTAGACCGTGGCCATCACCAGCAGCGCGCCTTCCTGGAGTCCGTGTTCGGCGAAGTGCAGCAGGTCACTCATGAGCGGCTCCAAGCGCCGGGGTGGCGCGGACGGCGGCCAGCACGGCAGCCGGGGCTGGGACGTGCGCGGCGAGGGCGACCTCGAACGCGCGGTACTCGCGTCCGTCGTTCGCACAGATGATGACTTCGCGGAGGGCGGGCTCAGCGGCGAGGTACTTCGTCAGCGTCTCGACCATGATCCGCACGCAGACCGGCAGCGGGACGCCGTAGAAGCCCGCGCCCATGGCCGGCAGCGCCAGTTGGCTGATGCCGCGAGCCTCGGCGGCCCGCAGCGCGTGGACGATGGTGGCGCGCAGCTTGGCCTCGATGTCGGGTTCCTGAAAGGCGGGCCCGGCCGCGTGCACGATGTGCGCGGCCTTGAGATTGCCGCCGGTCGTCACGACGGCCTCGGTTACGGCGATGCTGCCGATGGCGTCGAGTTCCTTCTTGATGGCCGGACCGCCGCGCCGGGTGATCGCGCTTCCGAACCCGGACCCCAGCTCGAGGTTCGGGCGCGCGTAGAAGACGAAGGCCTCAACGTCGAGGGCCGTGAGATCGTCCTTGATCAGGCGCAGCAGCCGCCCGTGCAGCGGCACGTCGAGCGAGGCGGGATGACGTACGGCCGTGTCCATCACGATTCGTGCTCCTTGAAGTCCCAGAGCCCGCTCGCCTTGTGGGTCTGGATTTCCTGTTCGGCCAGATGGCGCAGCTTGTAGGCGGAGTCGCGGAGCGTGCCGTAGAGCACGCCACAGCTCGTGTCCTGACGCGTCTCGTCTCCCCGGTCGGCGAGCACCATCATGTCGCGCGACAGGCGCAGGACGCGGATGATGTTCCGGTTACAGGCTCTGGTCACAGCCATCTCCGGTCTGTTCACTCCGGCGCGGGTACACGCACAGCCCGTGCCGGGGTTATCCGAGATGGCATGTCGCATCTAAGATATTGAAAATGAATCACTTAAGGAGATGCGACGAGCTCTGGTGCTGACCCGGAGAGACCGGTTTTCTGAACACTCCCGGGAGCGAGGCCGGCGTGTCCAGGAATCGCAGAATGGCTTTAAGTGATTGTGAACAAGGCGGATATTCTGTCCAGTTTCCGGCTGGACAATGTGTTCATTTTCTATTCTGAAACATGTTCCGAATTGCGCAGGTCAGGGTGGCGGTCGAGGAAGCGGTACAGCGTCGTCCGGCTCACCCCGAGGTGCCGGGCGGCATCGGCCAGGTTGCCGCCTGCGGCCGAGAGCCCCTGAGCGACGCGGGCCGCGTCCAGCTTCGGGCGTCGCCCCGCCCGGGAAGGCGGCCGGCTCGCAGGCGCACTGCGGATCTCCGGCGGCAGGTGGGACACGTCCAGTGTATCGCCGTGGCACTTGATCATGCCGAACTGGACGGCGTTGCCGAGTTCCCGCACGTTTCCCGGCCAGTCGTAGGCGGTCAGCACGTCGAGCGCTTCTGGCGTGACCTGCTTCACCCGCCTCGCCGTATCGTTGGAGAACTTGTCGAGAAAATGCTCGACCAGCAGGGGGATGTCCGACTTGCGCTCGCGCAGCGACGGAAGGCCGAGCGGCATCACGGCGATCCGATAGAACAGATCCTCCCGGAACAGCCCCTGCTGCGTCAGCCGTTTCAGGTCGGCGTTCGTCGCGCAGATGATTCGCACATCGGCCGTGATCCCGCGCTCGCCGCCCACGGGGACGAACCACTTCTCCTGGACCACCCGCAGG
The DNA here is from genome assembly GCA_964481395.1 of uncultured Vicinamibacterales bacterium. Classification (GTDB taxonomy): domain Bacteria; phylum Acidobacteriota; class Vicinamibacteria; order Vicinamibacterales; family JAKQTR01; genus JBFMFH01. The sequence goes on along the minus strand of CAYZYG010000083.1, from coordinate 8,485 downwards.
AGCTTCACCTGCATCGCGGCCGAGATCTCGCCGATCTCGTCGAGGAAGATCGTGCCGCCTTCGGCGAGGCTGAATCGCCCCTTGCGATCGTGGATCGCGCCGGTGAAGGCGCCTCTGACGTGGCCGAACAGCTCGCTTTCGAGCGTGCCCTCGGGCAGTGCGCCGCAGTTCACGGGGACGAACGGCCCGGCGGACCGCCGGCTGAGCTGGTGAATGGCCGTCGCGACCATCTCCTTGCCCGTACCGCTCTCGCCCTGGATCAGGATGGGGACGTTGACGTCGGCCAGTTCGCGGATCGTGTCGAAGACCCGCTGCATCGACGCGTGCCGGCCGACGATGCCGCAGAAGCCTCGGCTCTGCTCGAGCCGCCGCCGGAGGTGCACGGTTTCGGTGACGTCGCGGAAGATCACCAGCGCACCGCCCATCGCGGCCAGGGGGCTGTCGACGGTGACGACGGACATCTCCAGGTCGCGCCGCTCGCCGCGCGGGTTCATGAAGGTGCGTGGAAACCGGAACCTCGACGGTGCGGGTCGGCGCTCGTCGGTGCAGAACGAGCAGTCGCCGCTGCAGAAGCGGTCGGGGAACACCTCGTGGCAGTCCCGTCCGATCACGTCCGCGTACGATCGGCCGGTGATGCGCTGGGCCGCGCGGTTGAAGAAGTAAATGCGACGGTCCGAGTCGTGCGCCAGGACGCCGTCCGTCAGGTGATCGAGCAGTGAGCCCAGCGTGACGCGCAGCTGCTGGAACGCCTCGATGAAGCCGTGCTGGAACAGCCCTTCGACGCGCACGCGAATGTCGTCACGCACCTGCCTGAACCCGTCGGCCACCGCGTCGGGATCCCCCGCCGTGTGGATCGGGTCGGCCAGCGGCCAGTGCACGTGGGCGGGCAGCCCGGGAAACGTCGGGCACATCTCGCGCGCGTGGTTGCACAGGGTCACGACGATGTCGAACGGGTCGGTGGCGACATCGGTCAGCGCGTGCGAGACGCGCGGCGCGATCGCGATGCCGGCCTCGCCCATGACGTCGATCGCGGCCTGAGCCACATCTTGGCGCACGTCGCCGGCGCAGAGGATCTCGACGCTCTTCGGCGCGAGGCGCGACGCGAACGCCGCCGCCATCTGGCTGCGTCCGCCGTTCCCCGTGCACGCGAAGAGGATGCGGATCATGCGCCTACCGCGATGCCGTCGCCGGAAGGCCCTGCCGCGCGATCGCCGACGGCGGGCCATCTGCGGGCCCGATCGGCCGCAGCCTGAACCGGTAGGCGTACGGCTTGGCAGGCAGTTGGTACGCCTCGTGGGGCAGCGCACCCCAGCTGTTGTCGCCCCCGACGCCCATCTGCTCGAAGTCGAGGTTCCAGTACACCGCGTCGCGCCTCGTCAGTTCGTACGTGTGCTTCGCGTTCCAGAGGTCCTCGTGCGGGTAGTGTCGGGCCGCCGTGCTGAGCCGCGGCAGGCCCACCGCGAGCAGGCCCACGCCATCGCGGTTCGTCAGCGCCACCCAGCGCACGTCGGCCTTGTTGCCGTTCTCCTGAGGCTTCGAGTACTCGGTCCACTGGCTCGCCACGGTGCCCCGATGCTCGCCCACGCGCGCGTGGATCCGGTCGCTGTGGGTTTCGATGGGGCCTGGGCCGCTCCACGCGATCCGATCGAATGCCGGCGGCAGGACGAGCTGCAATCCCACGCGCGGCAGCATGGGAAGGTCCGGCTTGCCGGGTGCGAACGCCGCGTCGACGATGATGTCGCCGGAGCCGAGGACCGTGTACGTCACGGTCAGCGACGAGACGATTGCGGGCAGCGTGCCATCTACGGCAATCCGCACGAGGGTCGGTGCCGGCTGCGCGGCCGTCACGTTCGTGGTCTGCCATATCGAACCGGCGTCGCGCCAGATGGCCAGCCGCTCGTGGAGTCTCGCACCGCGATCGTTGTCCGTCCAGGCCCGCCAGAAATCAGGCCTGGGGCCGCGCGAGACGAGTTCGACGCCGCCGTACGTGAGCGACGACAGCGTGCCGGCGGACTTGTCGAGCGTGACGGCGAAGCGGTCGCCCGTGACGCGCACGGCGTCCGTCCGGTCCTCGAGGGTGAGCGGACGCGCGGCGCCCGTGGCCGGAGGCTCCGGATCCTTCCACAGCGGCAGCTTGAACTGCTCCCACGCCATCTCGTCGCCGGGCTTGCCGCCCCAGGCGGTTTCCCGCTGCAGGCGGAACGACAGGTCGAGGAAGTACTCGGCGCCAGGCTCGGGAACGATCGCCGGCACGGGAATGGTGACCTCGCGTGTTTCGCGAGGCCCCAGCGACAGCGGCGGCAGTGTCCCTTCGGGCAGGGTCAGGGTCCGCCCGTCCGCGCGGACGGCCCAGTGCCCGGTCAGGATATCGTCGATGGGCGTGAAATCGTGCCAGTTCGTGATCGAGAGGATACCCTTGGCGAGGTCAACCGGCTTCGCGTGGACGTACTGGTACACCTTTCGGATCGCGTGCAGGCCCGGGTGCGGGTTGCGGTCCGCGTCCACGAGGCCGTTCATGCAGAAGTTCCCGTCGCTCGGCACGTCCGGCGGGCCGAAATCGCCACCGTAGGCGAGATAGGTCCCTCGGCGATCGACGTTCAGGAATCCGCCAACGAATTCCGGGCCTGGCAGCATGCGCCGTTCCGGCCGCGTCTGGCGGGTGCCGGAGGCCGGAATGGCCGTCCGGATGCCCTGATCGACCCAGTCCCAGACGAACGCGCCCTGCAGTTGGCGGTGCGAGTAGAAGAGCGACCAGTACTCGTCGAGGTTGCCGTTGCTGTTGCCCATCGCGTGCGTGTATTCGCACAGGACCAGCGGGCGCGTCTGCGGCTTCGAGCCGTACTCGGCCACGCGCGCGGGTCGCGCGTACATGGGCACGTAGAGATCCGTATTGGCGCGCAGTTCCGCGCGTTCGTACTGCACCGGCCTGGAGGGATCGCGCCCCTTCACCCACGCGTAGGTCGCATCGAAGTTCACGCCGTCGCCGGCCTCGTTGCCCAGCGACCAGATGACGACCGATGCGTGGTTCTTGTCGCGCTCGACCATGCGGATGGTCCGGTCGAGATGGGCCTCCTTCCACGCAGGGTTGTTCCCGAGCGTCCGATCGGGCTGATAGCCCATCCCGTGCGACTCGATGTTGGCCTCGTCGACGACGTACAGGCCGTACTCGTCGCACAGGTCGTACCACTCCGGGTCGTTCGGATAATGGGACGTGCGCACGGCGTTGATGTTGGACTGCTTCATCAGCCGGATGTCGCGCAGCATCTGCTCGCGGGTCACGACGTGCCCCGTGTCCGGGTCGTGTTCGTGGCGGTTCGTGCCCTTGAAGAGAATCGCCCGGCCGTTCAGCAGGTACTGGCCGTCCCTGATCTCGGAGCGGCGGAATCCGATGCGCTGCGGGACGACCTCGATCGTCTGCCCGCGCCCGTCAACGAGGGTGACGAGCAGCGTATAGAGATACGGCGACTCGGCGGACCACCTTCGCGGCGCGCGGATCTCCTGGTCCACCGACACGGCCTCTTCCGCGCCCGCCTCCAGCGTCCGGGGCAGCGCGGATCCGGATGCGACGTCGCGTCCCGATGCGTCGAGGAGGCGGAGCCGAACGGCGAATTCGCGCGGGGCCGTGGCGTGGTTTCTCACGACCACTCGTGTCTTCAGCCGTGCATCCTGATACCGGTCGTCGAGTTCCGGCACGACGTCGAGATCGCGCACACGGAGCGCGCCGGCCGACCAGAGCGTCACGTTGCGGAAGATCCCGCTCAGCCGCCAGAAGTCCTGATCCTCGAGGTACGACGCGTCCGACCAGCGGTAGACCTCGACGGCGATCACGTTGTCCCCGGGCTTCACGAATCTGGTGACGTTGAACTCGGCGGGCGTCCGGCTGTCCTCGCTGTACCCGACCTGCTCGCCGTTCACCCAGACGTAGAACGCCGAGTCGACGCCGTCGAACGTGATGAACACCTGCCGCCCGGCCCACGCCGGCGGAATGGTGAACGTCCGCCGGTACGATCCGACGGGGTTGTTGTCTGCCGGAATGTGCGGCGGATCCGCCTTCCCCCAGGGGTACCGCGAGTTCGTGTAAATCGGGACATCGTACCCCTCGAACTGCCAGTTCGACGGCACGCGGATCTCGGGCCATGCGCGGTCGTCGAAACCGACGCGGTGGAACTCGGTGGGACGGTCTGCGGGCCTGGCCACCCAGTGGAACTTCCAGCGGCCGTTCAGCGACTGGTAGTGCGGGGCGCGAGAGCGATCGCCTGACCGCGCCGACGCTTCATCCGGATACGCCACGAAGGTGGCCCGCGGCGGCTCCTTGTTCACGCCGACCACCGCGGGGTCCTGCCACTCTTTGAGCGGCGGCGCCTGCGACCACCCAGCCGCTCCGGCGAGTGCGATGAGGCCTGCCGCGAGCGCCAGCGGCGCACAGAAGGCGGTGTGCCGTGCCATCCGATCCCCCTTGAGCGCGCCTCGATGACTCGCGCCCGCGGGGAATCATACTCTAACGGGGACCGGGGACCGGGGACCGGAGACCGGGAACCGACCTGCCGCCCGTCGCCG
>CAYZYG010000083.1:0-3828 GCA_964481395.1 uncultured Vicinamibacterales bacterium | reverse complement strand
CGGGGACCGGGGACCGGGGACCGGAGACCGGGAACCGACCTGCCGCCCGTCGCCGAGCGCCTTCCGCCTACCGCCTTCTGAGAATGACCATCGACACGTCGTCGTACGGCCGGCGGGAGCCGATGAAGCGATCGATCTCGGCGATCACGCGCTTGCCGGCATCGGCGGGGGAGAGGCCCCGGATCTGCGGGAACAGCGCCCGCAGCCTCGAGTCGTCGAAGAACTCGCCGGCCTCGTTCATCGCCTCGGTCAGGCCGTCCGAGTAAATGAAGAGCATCTCGCCAGGCGCGAGATCGACCGCCTGCTCTTCGTAGGCCGCCTCGGGAATCAGGCCGAGCGCGATGCCTCCCCGGGGGAGCTCGTGGAAGCCGCCGGGGGAGAGGACCACGGGTGGCATGTGGCCGGCGTTGACGAGACGGACGGTGCCATCGCCGTCGGTGATCTCCGCATAGACCATCGTGGCGAAACGGTTGGGCAGGCCGTCGCGGTGCAGGATCTGATTGGTCCGGGCGGCGAGCGCGGGCAGCGACGGGGTTTCGGTGGCCAGGGCGCGCAGCGTGGCCTGCACCTTGGCCATGAGCAGGGCGGCCGGCAGCGCCTTGCCGGCAACATCGGCAAGCATGAAGGCCACGCGCCGGTCGGCGAGCGAGAGGCAATCCACCAGGTCGCCGCCGACGTCGTTGGCCGGCCGGGTGAACATCCAGGCCTCCCACGTCTCGAGGCGCGGGCAGTACTCCGGCATCAACGCCTGCTGGACGGCCCGCCCAGCCTCCAGTTCGTGACGGGCGACCAGCTTGTCCTTGAGTTCGAGCATCAGCAGGCCGACGAGCAGGAGCGCGACCGGGATGGTGAAATCGAAGCTGACCTCGGCACCGCGGGCCGAGCCCCTCATCGAAATGAACATCCCGACGATGGCGACGACGAGCAGGACGCGGCGGACCGGTGTCAGCTTGAGGAACAGGCTTCTGAACAGCCAGACGCCAGACCAGAACCAGCGTGCGGCACGCCCCTTGGATGCCAGCTCCTTGCGGCGGTCCTCCGTCAGGTAGAACGCTTCGAGGTCGTTCCACGTTTCGCGGAGCGACTTGCGCCACTGTCCCTGGCCGAGGTCGGACTGGAACTCGCGGAAGTCGTGCTTCAGCGTGTCCCACATCCGCGGATCCCGGGCGCCGGCCTGTCCGTTCGTCATGGTTCCTCCGCTGCCGCCGGCGAGACGGACGTCCGCCCGGCCCGGCGCCGGCCCGCACCTGTTTGGACGAAACCGACCACAGCCCGGTTCAACCCAAGAACCCGCCGCCTGACCCCTGCCTTTCCTGTCGCCAGTCGCCCGTCGCCTGATCCCGGCCCTTCCCTGTCGCCTCCCGCCTATTCCCTGATCCCTGAATGCTATACTCGGCCCGTCCTACAAGGAGGCTCGGCTTGGCGTTACGTCGTGGAGTCGGTGTGGTCATCCTGCTGCTGTTGGGCGCGATCGCGGTGTCGGTGCTGGGGATGGCCGTCCTCATGGTCATGGCTGGCGGTGAGCCCGCCGTTGCATCCGGCTCCGTGCTCATGCAGCGCGTCGGCCAGGATCTTCCCGAGCACGTCGGCACGACGCTGTTCGACACCCTGGGCGACATGCGGCAGGCCACGCTCGCCCAGGTCGTGGAGAACCTCAAGAAGGCCAGGACCGACTCTCGTGTCTCGAGCGTCGTCATCCTGCCGGCGAACCTGACGACGATGTACTGGGCGAAGCTGCAGGAGGTCCGGGACGCGATCGTGGACTTCCGGGCGTCTGGGAAGAAGGTCGTGGCGTTCCTGGAGTACGGGGGCGATCGCGAGTACTTCCTCGCCTCCGCCTGCGAGCGTGTCTTCCTGCTGCCGACGAGCCCGCTCGATCTGCGCGGCCTGGCGACGTACGACCTGTTCCTGCGGGGCACGCTCGACAAGATCGGCGCCTATGCGGATTTTTCGCACATCGGTGACTACAAGACCGCGCCGAACCAGCTGACCGAGACGACCTTCACCCCCGCGCACCGCGAGATGCGGCAGTCGCTCAACCGCGATCTCTACGATCAGCTGGTCGCGGCGATTGCTGACGGGCGGAAGAAGAGCGTTGACGACGTGCGCCGCCTGCTGGACGAGGGGCCGTTCCTGCCTGAGGAGGCGGTGGCCGCCGGCCTCGTCGACGAACTGGCGTACGAAGACGAGATCGACGACACGGTCGAGTTGTCGGCGCGGAAGACCGCCCCGCGCCTCGACGGCGCGCGTTATGCCGACGTGAGCCCCTCGTCCGTCGGTCTGGGGGAGGGATCCAGAATCGCCCTGCTGTACGCCGTCGGGGCCATCGTGTCGGGCCGGAGCGGGATCGACCCGCTGAACGGCCCCGTCGTCGGGTCCGATTCGCTCGTCGAGGAGATCAGGAAGATCCGCGCGGACCGGTCCGTCAAGGCCATCGTGCTCCGGGTCGACAGTCCAGGCGGATCGTCGGTCGCCTCAGACGTCATCTGGCGCGAGTTGCGGCTGGCGACCGAAGGAGACGGCGCGCGCCCCATCGTGGCGTCGATGTCCGATCTCGCCGCGTCCGGCGGTTACTACATTGCCATGGCCGCCGACGCCATCGTCGCTCAGCCGGCCACGCTGACCGGGTCGATCGGCATCTACGGCGGCAAGATCGTGCTGGGCGGGACGTACGAGAAGCTTGGCATGACCATCGAGCCGCTGAGCGAGGGCCGCTTCGCGGACATGTACTCGCCCGTGCGGAAGTTCGATGACGCCGAACGGGCCAAGCTCGACGCCCAGCTTCACGCCTTCTACACGCAGTTCGTCGACAAAGTCGCCGCGTCGCGCCGGATGTCGGCGGAGGATGTCGATGCGGTGGCGCGCGGCCGCGTGTGGACGGGGAAGCAGGCGAAGGACATCGGCCTGGTGGACGAGCTGGGCGGCATCGACCGGGCGGTCGCGCTGGCCAAGGAGCGGGCGAAGATTCCGGCGTCCGAGGATGTCGAACTCGTCGTGTACCCGCGACGCAAGAGCCTGTATCAACTGCTGGCCGAGGGGTTCAGTCTCAATGCGCGGATCGCCGCACCGGCCGACCTGCTGCGCGAGGCTGACCGCCGGGCCATCGGGGTGCTGTCCGCTCCGTGGCGCCTGTTCCGGGAGGGGGAGCCGCTGGCGCTGATGCCGTATGTGATCGTGAGGTAGGACAGACAGGCGACAGGCGACAGGCGACAGGCGACAGGCGACAGGTGACAGGCGACAGGGCAGGGACCAGGGGCAAGGGGGGGCGAGAGGTTCGGACGCTATGAGCCGAAGGGTGGCGGCCATCGCGATCGCGGGCGTGACGTTCGGGAGCCTCTTGCTCGCCCCGCTCGGTGCGCTGCAGCCCCGTCACCCTCCGCGCGGCGCGCGCATCGCCATCGTCGCGTACCACGACTCGCGCCTCCTCACGCTCTGTCCCGTGCTGGGGACCGACGTCATCGAATCGAGCTTCTTCTCGTCGAACATGAGAGCCCGGGCCGCGGTGTTCTACCCGCCGATGGACATGCAGATCATGTCCGTCACGATGCGGCTGAACGACGGCCGCATGGTTCGGGCGAGGCTCCCGATACCTGCCAACCGGACCCAGCTCGTCGGGCCGGGCAGCGCCTCTGCGCCGGCAGGTTCGGGGTACCTCGACCGGCTCGCTCGGGACATCGAGGTCGAGCGGCGGATAGCCGAGCACTTCCGTGCGCGCGGCACCTACACGGTCGTCGGCCCGCCGGAGGGCGCCGAGTACGTCTTCGTCGCAGAGAGCACGCACTCGGCCTTCTCGCTGGGGACCGCCGCCCCCATGCCGGTCACACGGGC
>CAYZYG010000082.1:4596-23116 GCA_964481395.1 uncultured Vicinamibacterales bacterium | reverse complement strand
TACCAGGTCGAGAACTTTCCTGTGCTCTGGACCGAATGGAACGGCAAGTACCGGGATGCCGTCAGGCGGTTCTGGCGTGGCGACGGCGGACAGGTGTCGGAACTCGCCACGCGCCTCACGGGCAGCAGCGATCTCTACGAACGGGGCGGGCGGAGACCGGACGCCTCCATCAACTTCGTCACGGCCCACGACGGCTTCACGCTGCGGGATCTGGTCACCTACAGCGTCAAGCACAACGACGCCAACGGCGAGGAGAACCGCGACGGCGAGTCGAACAACCTCAGCTGGAACTGCGGCGTAGAGGGGCCATCCACCGACCCGGCCATCCGGCAGCTCCGCGCCCGCCAGGTGCGGAACTTCCTCACCACGCTGCTGGTGTCCCAGGGCGTGCCGATGCTCGCCGCCGGCGATGAACTGGGGCGCACGCAGGGCGGTAACAACAACGCTTACTGCCAGGACAACGAGACGAGTTGGATCGACTGGGATCTGGATGACGAACGGCAGGCCCTGCTCGCGTTCACGGAACGCCTGATCCGATTTCGCGCGGCGCACCCCGTGCTGAGGAGGCGGATGTTCTTCCAGGGACGGAAGCTGCGGGGGGAAGGCGTTTCCGACATCCACTGGTACGAACCGAGCGGACGGGAAATGACGGACGCCGACTGGCACGCGCCGAACGCCCGGGCGATCGCCGCCCTTCTCGTCGGCGATCAGATCACGGAGCTCGACGAGCGGGGCGAGACGATCCGCGACAACACCCTCTTCATCATGGCCAATGCGGGCGACAGGCCGGTGAGCTACACGTTGCCGCCCGGCGGAGCCGGGGCGCGGTGGGAGCGCGAATTCGACACCGCCGACGGTGCCGTGCCCACGACGCTTGCCTCCGGAGTCTCGGCCTACGAGTTGCAGCCGCGTGCGATCGCCGTGCTGCGCCGGGACCGGTAACCGCCCGGGAGGATCGCCGCCGTCAGGCGTGCGGGAGTATCGCGACGACCCGCGCGACGATCTCGTCCACCGCGCGCGCGACCGCCGGCGTGAGGCCGGTGCCTTCGCCGAAGTTCTGTCCTTCGATGCCGAAGATCACCAGCCTGGCGGGAAGCGACCCGACGGCCGCCGCCAACTCGACGGCCTCGCCCAACCCCAGCTGGTGCGACGTGCCGCGGAAGATGCGAGACGGCGGGAGGCCCGCGCTGCCGGCCCGCAACCCGTCCGGCCCTCCGCCCGGGATCTCAAACCGGTGGATGGTGCCGGGCGCCGAGCCAGACGACACGGCGTCGATCGCCACCGCCAGCGCCGCGGATTCCCATGTGGCGATGAGGCCCGTTGCCTCCCCGCTCCGTTCGAAGACCTGCACGCCGGACAGCCCCCTGCGGCGCAGCCGTCGGGCCGCCTCGATGCCGGCGCCATCGTCACGGCGGAACTCGTTGCCGATGCCGATGACGAGGATCGGGATTCGGGATTCGGGATTCGGGATTCGGACCCGCGGCGCGGCAACGTCCCGGGGCGGGCGCCGACGTGCAGGGACCTCGTCGCCGCTACCCGGGTTCATCCTGTCCGGCCCGCGTCGCGGTGGTCGCGGTTGAACCAGGCCAGGCGTTCGGCCAGCAGCGGGAACTGATCGCGGCGGATCAGCGACGTGCACGCCCGCAGCCCCTCCGTACGCTCGCTGCCGGTGGTGCCCAGCGCGATCGCGCTGATGCCGTAGTACACCAGCTCGCGCAGGAGTTCCTCGCCCGACAGCCCGGGGTACGAGAACGTGAAGTAGAAGCCGTCGGCGATGGGTTCCTCGAGATCCCTGTCGTAGACGAGGCGGAAACCGTGGTCGGTGAACATCCGCTTCATCTCGCGCGCCTTCTCGCCGTACTCGCGAACCGGGTCGACAAGGCTCAGCTCCCCGTCGTTGACGGCTTTCAAGACCGCGGCGAGGGCGTACTGGGCCGAATGCGACGTCCCGGACGACAGCGAGTAGATCGTGCCGAAGACGAGCGCGTAGCCGAGCTGGTCCGAGGTGAAGTACCGGCGCAGATCCGGCGCGCGCGTGTTCCAGATGGCGTCGGAGATCACCAGCATGCCGATGCGCTCGCCGGCGTAGCTGAAGACCTTGGAACTGGAGATGAGGAGGACGAACCGGTCCGTGTGGTGCGCGATGGACGGCTGGTAGGGCGGCTGCCCCGGCTTCGCGTAGTCGCGGCGGAAGTCCATCCCGAAGTACGCCAGGTCCTCGATGACGACGACCTCGTACTGGTCCGCCAGCGTCGCGATCGTCTCGAGCTCGTCCTCGGTGAAGCAGATCCACGCCGGGTTGTTCGGGTTCGAGTAGAGGATCGACGAGACCTTGCCCGTGTCGAGGTAGCTGAGCAGCTTGTCGCGCAGCTTCGCCCCCCGGTAGTCGTAGACGTCGAAGCTCATGAATCCGTGCCCCAGCACGCGACACTGCTGCTTCTGCACGGGAAACCCCGGGTCGATGAACAGCGTCCCTTCCCGATCGGCGTACATGCGGTTGATGGTCAGGAAGCAGGCCATCGCCCCCATCATCGAGCCGACGGTCGGCAGGCAGTGCTCAGGGTCGACGGTCACGCCGAGGAACAGCTGCACGAAGCGGGCGATCTCCTGCTTCAGGGTCGGAATCCCCTGGATGTCCGGGTACACGGCGGCCACGCCCCGCTGCAGCGCCGCGATCTGCGCGTCGACGGCCACCCGGGTCGGCGGCAGGCCTGGAATGCCCATCTCCATGCGGATGTACGCCTGACCGGTCTGCCGTTCGATCCCGTCGATGAGCTTCTTGATCTCGCGGATGGACGCCTGCGAGACCGTCCGGATTCCGGACGCCTCCAGGGCGCGGGTCACGACGTCGGCATCGATGGGCGTATGTCGTTTCGTCACAGTCCGCTCCAGTGAAGTGTGCTCATCCTACTTCACGTGCGTTCGAACCTGAGCTTCAGAAAGTGCGTGGCGCACGAGATACAGGGATCGTAGTTGCGGATCACCTGCTCGCACTGCCAGGTCAGCTGGTCGTGGGGCGTGTCGAGGCGCGGGCTGACGAAGGCCCTGAGGTCGGCCTCCATCATCTTCTGGTTCTGCGAGGTCGGCGGCACAATCTTGGCGTCGAGCACGTGCCCCTGCGAATCCACCCGGTACCGGTGGTAGAGGAACCCTCGCGGCGCCTCCGTGCAGGCGTAGCCGACGCCTGGCATCGGCTTGAAGTCCACGAGCGGCCGTCCGGCGGGCTTCTCGTACTGCTCGATGATGCGCAGCGCCTCGTCGCAGGCGTAGAGCGTCTCGACGGCGCGCACGATGATGCTCTTGAAGGGGTTGCGGCACACCGGGCCCAGGCCGGCCTCGGCGGCGGCTTCACGAGCGAGGGGCGACAGCAGGTCGTAGTTCAGGTTGTACCGCGCCAGCGGTCCCACGAGGTAGGGCCCCCGGCCGACGTGCACGGACTGGAGCGCGTTGGAATGGGCAACGTGCTGCTCCTCGAAGTGCAGATCGTACTCCTGGACGCTGATGTTCAGGCCTTTGTTCGACACCAGCCGCCCCTCGTTGAAGGGGTACTCGCTCGCGTGGCGCAGGGACACGAACTCGTAGTCCTGGTCGAAGTCGGGGAACGGCAGCGTCGCGGTGAAGCGGACGGCGTCGCGGGCCGCGTCGCGCGCCCACTTCAGCCGCTCGGCGATCGGGGCGAGTTCGGCCCTGGACGGGGCTTTGTAGAACCCGCCCACGCGGACGCTGATCGGGTGGATCTCGCGGCCGCCGAGCAGGGTCATCAGGTCGTTGCCGACTTTCTTCAACGCCAGCGCCTGCTGGACGACCGGGCCGTGGTCCTTCGCCATGCGGATGGCGTCTTCGTACCCCAGGAAGTCCGGGGCATGCAGGAAGAAGACGTGCAGGACGTGGCTCTCGATCCACTCCCCGCAGTAGAGCAGCCGGCGCAGCTCCCGTAGCTGGCCGGCCACCTGCACCTTGAAGACGTCCTCCATCGCATGGGCGGCGCTCATCTGGTAGGCGACCGGGCAGATGCCGCAGATGCGGGCGACGATGTCGACCACCTCGTCGTAGTGACGGCCGCGGAGGAACGCCTCGAAAAAGCGCGGCGGTTCGAAGATGTTGAACTTGACGTCCGTGACCCGGTCGTCCTTCACCTTCACCAGCAGTCCGCCTTCGCCCTCGACGCGGGCCAGGACGTCGACCTTCACCGTCTTATTTCTCATGAGCTTCGCTCTCTCTGCGGAAGGGTTCCGCATACGCGTTGAAGCCGCGGAACAGCCGCACCATCTGCTCGGGGCCGATGCCCTGCGTCCGCCAGGTGGCCGCCAGCGACGCCGTGTTCGCCGTCTCCTTCGGCCCGAAGCAGCCGTAGCACCCGCGATGGAAGGTCGGACACAGCGCGCCGCACCCCGCCTGCGTCACCGGTCCGAGACACGGCGGGCCGAACGCGACGAGACCGCAGACGTTGTTGCGCAGCTTGCACTCGACGCACACGCTGTAGTTCGGGATGTTCGGCTTCCGTCCGTTGAGGTACGCGCTGAGCACCTCGAGAAGCTGCGTCTTGTTGATGGGACAGCCGCGCAGTTCCAGATCCACGAACACGTGATCCCGGATGGGCGTCGATTTGTTGAGCGTCTCGATGTAGGCCGGGTTGGCGTACACCAGGGAGACGAACTCCTTGACGTCCTTGAAGTTCCGCAGGGCCTGGATACCGCCGGCCGTCGCGCACGCGCCGATGGTGACCAGTACTTCCGACGAGCGCCGGATCCGGTGAATCCGTTCCGCGTCGTGCGGCGTGGTGATGGAGCCCTCCACCAGGGACACGTCGTACGGCCCCTTGACCACGGCGCGCGAGGCCTCTGGGAAGTTCGCAATCTCGATGGCGCCGGCCACCGCCAGCAGTTCGTCTTCGCAGTCGAGGAGCGTGAGCTGGCAGCCGTCGCAGGACGCGAACTTCCAGACCGCCAGTTTGGGCTTCGCCCGTCGTGCCATGTCAGATCTCCCGCAGGGCCATGAGCCCCGAGATGGCGTCGTACCGGTACACGGGCCCGTCCTTGCAGATGAAGGTCGGCCCGTACTGGCAGTGCCCGCACAGCCCGATGCCGCACTTCATGTTGCGTTCCATGGACACGTAGATGCGGTCGGCGTCCACGCCCCGCCGCATCAGCTCGAGCGCCGTGAAGCGCATCATGATCTCCGGACCGCAGATCATCGCGACCGCTTTCGCGGGATCGAAGGGCGCTCTCGGAATGAGCCTCGTCACGACCCCGACGTTGCCGTGCCAGCCTTCGGTCGATCGGTCGACCGTCACGTAGACGTCGAGGTCCAGCCTGGCCCGCCAGGCTTCGATCTCGCGCCGGAAGAGGATGTCGCCCGGCGTCCGGGTCCCGTAGAGGATCACGACCTTGCCGTAGCGGTCGCGCTGGGCCAGCAGGCGGTAGATCGCGGGCCGCAGCGGCGCGAGCCCGATCCCGCCGGCCACGATCACGGCGTCCTGGCCGACGGCGGCGTCGAGAGGCCACCCCTCGCCGAACGGGCCGCGGACGCCGATCACGTCGCCCTTCTTGAGCGTCCGCATCGCACGCGTCACCGCTCCGACCTCGCGCGTCGTGTGCACCAGGGTGTCAGGTCGGCCGGGGTCGCCGCTGATCGAAATGGGCACCTCGCCGACGCCGCGCACGTAGAGCATGTTGAACTGCCCGGCGGCAAAGTCGAACGGGCGGGCCCGGCCGTTGCCGGCGCCCAGCTCCAGCGTGAACGTGTCGTCCGTTTCCCGTCGAACCTGCTGGACCCGGAACAGGTCCGGCAGCATGGGATGGCTCGCGAGCATACCGGCCTCCCCTAACGGCCAGAGCCGTAGACGTCGAGCAGCTGCCACCGCGTCGCGTCGAGCCGCTGCTCGATGATCTGGGCAAACCGCTTCATCAACTCGTAGCCGAGCTCGTGGTCGCTCTCGCACTTGGTCCGCATGCACCGCCCGTCGAGGGCGATGGCCCGCGTCGACTCGAGCGCCCGCGCATCGAAGTGCCAGTGGTACGGCGGAATCAGCCACGACCAGCCGAGCACCTCGCCGGCCCCCAGCGTATCGATCGTGATGGCCCCGCGCTGCGGCGCGAACACTTCGACCGCGACCTTGCCGTCGCGGAGAATGTAGAAGTTGTTCGCCTCCTGCCCCTGGCGGAAGACGAACGTGCCAGGGTCGAAGCGGACGTTGGCCGCGCACCCCACCAACTCGGCCAGCAGCGCCGGCGGCAGGCCCTTCAGAAACGGATGCTCGGCCAGGATGGGCTCCAGAGTGTTCATGGCTCTCTCCTCACGCAGACTCGGCGTTCACCGCGCTGCCGCACCCCTCGCGGAGCGCGCGCACTTCTTCCGTCACGTCGATGCCCACGGGGCACCACGTGATGCATCGACCGCACCCCACGCACCCGAAGGTGCCGAACTGATCCACCCACGTGCTGAACTTGTGCGTCAGCCACTGCCGGTATCGCGCCAGCACCGACGGCCGCACGCTCCCGCCATGGATGTAGGAGAAGTCCAGGTTGAAGCACGAATCGATCTTCCGCCAGCGCGCCGCCACCGCACCGCTCAGATCCGTGGTGTCCTCCACGGTCGAGCAGAAGCAGGTCGGACACACCATCGTGCAGTTCGCGCACGCCAGGCACCGCTCGGCGGCCTGGTTCCATCGAGGGTGCTCGTACTGCGCGGCCAGACACGACGCCAACCCGTCCGTCTGAAGCTCCCGCCCCATCGAGGCGGCTGCGCGGTCGACCACCGCCTCGGCCCTGGCCACGTCGGCGCCCGACGCGGGGCGCGACGGCAGACCGGCAAGGGCCGCCGCTCCCCGATCGGAATCGGCCTGCGCCAGGAACCAGTGCTCGCCCGGCTCGGCGATTTCCGTCAGCGTGATGTCCGCTCCGGAGGTCACCCGCGGGCCCGTTCCCATCGACGCGCAGAAGCAGGTACCGCTCGGCTGCCCGCATTGCACGGCCACCAGGAAAACGTGCGCCCGCCGTGCCCGGTAGATCGGCGCGGCAAACGGCCCCTCCAGCAGAACCCGGTCCAGCACGGCCAGCGCCGCCAGTTCGCAGGCCCGAACGCCGATGAAGGCCTGCGGCGGCGGTTCCGGACGGCTCGTCACGAACTTGATCCCGCCCCCCCTCTTCTCGGCCCTCCAGAGTTCCACAGCGGGCTCGTAGAGGAACCGCTTCCAGCTGTGCTGGCCGACGGCGTACCCGAACCACGCGCCGTCATCCCGGTTCCCGAACCGGTAGAATCCCGGGGCCTGGGTGTCGGTCCGACCAACGGGCAGATCGCCAACGCTCGTCAGGTCGTCGTAGACCAGTCCGCCGTTCCCTGCCAGAGGGCCCACGACGCGATAGCCCATACCTCGCAGCGTCTCGATCAGCCGCTGCAGCGCCGAGGGTTCCAGGACGAACCGCGCGGGAGCCTCACCAGACAAGTCGCTCATGATGTCCACCAGCCAGATGCGCCGGTTGGCCCGTCATCCTGATGGAAACGGCCCCCGTTGCACAGAAGGGATGCGGTGCACTCCGAAAGATCAGCGTTCCACGCCTGAGGGGGCGGCAGGGGGTCTCGCGCCCGGCCGACCCGCCGTAATCACGGCAGGACACGCGTCGGGCACGGTCTGTCGATCCGAAGAGCAATCCCGCTGCCAGTAGAGGCTACGTCGGGAAGCTCTTGCAACGCCGAGACTTGCCACATGGCCGCCTGCCCGCGTTGCCGGCGCCGCCGGGAATCCGGCGAGCCCCGACGGACCCGGTTGGGCGCCGTCGAAAGCTGATGGTAACCCAGGGCCCACGGAGAACCGGGTAGAATTGGGAGGCGTTCGTCCTTCGATGCGCAACGGTGGCAACGTCCTCGCGCCCTCAGGACGACGTGCTGAGCGAACGGGTGGGACCCAACGCCCGAATGCGAGACGTCGCCGAACTGGCGAGTCGAAGCACTTCGATACGGGAGCCAGTGTGAAGCTCAGATCTCTCGGCGCGTGGGCGGTCGCAGGCATGGCGCTCTGGTGTTCGATGGGCGCACTCGATGTCGCCGGAGGCCCTGCCGGTCCTGTTCGTGTCGCCATGCTGCCGCCGGCTGTCGGCCTCGCGGCTGCAATCGCCCTGGCCGTCCTGGCGGGTCTGATCGTGGAGCGCCGCTGGCCCGATCGGCGCCGCCGGGATGTGGCCCTGCCGTTGTACAGCCTGTCCGTCCTCGCCTTGCCCTACCTCCCCTGGCTCCCTGACGCGCTCCCGGTGCTGCGCGTCTTTGCCGGCCCCGGCCGGTACCTCGTCTGGCTGGTCGTCTGCGCGCAGGTGGTCTGGGCCGCGATGGGGACCGGTCGAGGCGCCCGAGTGGCCGTGCGCATGCGGTCCTGGACTCCCGGCCGCACGTTCCTGGCGGTGGGTCTGGTTTCCGTCGCCGTCTACGGCGCCGCCGCCGTGAGGCTGGTGTCAACCGACCTGTTCCCGGGCGGCGACGAGCCGCACTACCTGGTCCTGGCCCAGAGCATCTGGCTCGACGGGGACCTCGACATCGAGAACAACCATGCGCGCCGGGACTATGCCGCCTATCTCGGGACGGAGTCCCTGGAGCCGCACTCGCTGGCTCGTGGCGTGGACGGCGCGCAATACTCGGTGCACCCGATCGGCCTCCCGCTGATGGTCGCGCCGATCCTCGCCGTCCTGGGCTACCCGGGCGTGGTTCTGCTGCTCGTCATCATGGCCGCCCTGGTTTCGGCCCTTGCCTGGATCTGGCTCCGTCACCTGACGGGATCTGTCGCTGCCGCGACGTTCGGCTGGGCGGTCGTGGCGCTCAGCCTCCCGGTGGTCTGCGGCAGCGGGTTGGTCTACCCGGAGATACCGGCCGCGTTGCTCGTGACGCTGGCGTTCGCCGTCGGCTTGCGGGAGCCGGACCCGCTCGGCTCGGCGGCACCGCGCCCGATCCGCCTCCCTGCGCTGCGGCTGTTGGTGGTCGGTCTGGCAGCCGCGGGACTGCCCTGGCTGAGTTCGAAGTTCGCGCCGCTGTCGGCCGTGCTCATCGTGATCGGGGTCGTCCGAGCCGCCGCTGCAGGTGCCGGCACGACGGGCCGGGGCCGGGCGCTGGCCGGCCTGCTGGGTCCCTATACGGTGAGCCTGGTGGGATGGTTCACCTTCTTCGTCGTCTTCTGGGGATCACCGTGGCCCTCTGCGGCGTACGGCGGGGCCGACCAGACCCAGATGGCGCTCGCCAACTGGCAGCGGGGGCTGCCGGGCATCTTCTTCGACCAGGAGTACGGCGTCCTCGCCTACGCTCCCGCCGTGGCTCTGGCAGCCGTCGGCTTCTGGTCGATGTGGCAGGCCGGTGGATGCGCGCGGCGCGCCGGGATCGAAGTGGCGGCCGCGGTCGCCGTTTTGGTGCTGACGGTCACCGGCCACGCCATGTGGTGGGGTGGTTCATCGGTGCCGGGGCGCTTCACGCTGCCAATCCTGCCCGTGCTCGCCCTGCCGGTGGCCTGGGCCTTCCGGATGGCCGCGCCGCTTGCGGACCGTCGGGCGGTCTACCGTTTGCTGCTGCTCGCCGGATTGGCCGCGACGACGACCGCCCTGGTCGTACCGGACGGAGCCATCCTCGCGCTGCGCCGCGACGGGATCTCGCGGCTTCTGCAGTGGCTCTCCCCGGATTGGCACCTCTGGGCGTTCGCGCCGGACTTCATCATGCAGTCCCCCTGGTGGGGCCTCGCCCAGATCGGCGTCGGAGCGGCCGCCGTCGCACTGGCCTTCGTCGTCTTCCAGGTGAGGCTCGGCCGCGCGCGCGGCGTGGCGGTGTCGCGGGTCGGGCGCGGTGCGGCGTTCCTCCGCGCCAACCTGTCGGCCACGGTCGCGGCCCTGATCGTCACGCTGCTCACCCCCCTCGTCATGCGCACGGCGCTCAAGCCTGATGTCGAACCCGAGGGGCGGGCGCGGATTGGACTGCTTGAAACGTACGACCCCTCGGCGCGCCCCGTCGGAATCGTGTACGACCCACTGTCCCGCGTGGCGGCCGTTGATATCCCGCGGCGCTTCGTGCTCTCGGCTCGCCCCGGGTCGCGCCGCGCGCCGCAGCCGACGCCGGTCCTCTTCAACGCCCGTTTCGCCCTCCCGGCCGGACGCTACCGCGTCGAGCTCGAGGGCGCAGCCGGAGTGCCCCTCGCGGGCCGTCTCGCGCTCCAGGGCGGCCGTCAGAGCGGCGGGGCGCTCGACACCTGGAACGTCAACGGCGAACCCGGACGCCCGTGGGAAGCCGCCTTCGACGTGCCCGTGGACCTGAGCTTCGTCGGATTCCGCGCCAGCGCAGACCTGCCGCCGGCCGTCTCGGAGATGCGCATCCGCCCGGAGCAGGTGACGCCAACGCTCGATCGGACGGCCGCCTACGACGTCCTGGCGTCGGCGGTCTTCGGCGATCGATTCGTGTTCCTGTTCCACGACGGGGCCGCCTACCCCGAGGGAACCGGGTTCTGGGTGCGCGGCTCCGCCGAAACGCACGTCACGGTTGTGTCACCAGCCGGACGACTTACCCAGCCGGTCCGTCTCAAGGTCAGGAACGGTCCCGTCCCCAACACCATCGACGTGGCGACACCGGAAGCCCGCCAGCAGGTCGATCTCCGGGCCGGTGAGGTTCAGGAAATCACCGTCGCCCCTACCGCCCTCGACGGCACCCTTCGCCTGATCGTCGGGGCCCGGACCGGATTCGTCCCCGCGGACGTCGAACCGGGAAACGCCGACCGCCGCCTTCTCGCCGTGTGGGTCGAAGTTGTAGGATAGGCCATCGGCATTCCCTGACAGCACGACCGCCACCAGGAGGTACCCATGGCACTCAGAGACGGGCTGCTGCCCGAGTTCGATCACGAGATGGGCGTGGCCCGGAAGGTCATCGAACGCGTCGATGACGCGCAGTTCGGCTGGAAGCCCCACGAGAAGTCGATGTCGCTCGGACGGCTGGCCACGCACGTCGCCGAGATCCCCATGTGGGGGCACACGATCCTGTCGCAGTCCGAGTTCAACATGATCCCAGGCGAGTACACGCCTGCGGAGAAGGCGAGCACGGCCGAGATCCTGGCGTTCTTCGACGAGCAGGTGTCGGCCATCAGGAGCATCCTGGCCGAGAAGACCGACGCGGAACTGATGAGCACCTGGACCTTCAAGGACAACGGGAAGGAGCTGTTCTCGATGCCCCGCGTGGCGGCCTGGCGCGCGTGGGTGATGAACCACCTCATCCATCACCGAGGCCAGTTGAGCGTCTATCTGCGGCAGACCGGCTCGAAGGTGCCGTCGATCTACGGCCCGAGCGCGGACGAAAGCTGACCTGCTCCCGTTGACGGCAGGCGGACGAGCGCAGAAGCAGAAGGCCGGGGCCCGCGCCCCGGCCTTCTGTCATCTGCCCTGAACGTCTGCTGTCGCCTATCGCCTGTCGCCTGTCGCCTGTCGCCTGTCGCCTATCGCCTGTCGCCTGTCGCCTATCGCCTGTCGCCTATCTACCATCTACTTCTTCGCCTGTGGCGGATACGCCACCCCCAACTGCTCCAGATAGGTGCGGTACTTCGACGGATCGAAGTAGAACGGCTTCATCCTGTCGCGGTACTGCGCCATGATTCTCTCGTTCAGCCAGACCGGCGGGTTGTCGTCCGGCCGGATGAAGGAGGTGTACTTCTGCTCCTTCGTCTGGACGCTGTTGAAGTAATCCCACGCCTGCTGCACGAGTTCGGGCTTGAGGAGAAGGTCCAGCATGGTCATGGCGTGCACCTTCGCTCCGGTCGTACAGCCCTTGTGCGCGATCGGCGTGGCCATGGCAATGCCGCTGCTCCAGTGGTGTCCGGGCAGGCCGGGAATGTTCGCCGGGTACCGCAGGGTAATTGTCGGCACGTTCCACGACACGTCGCCGATGTCATCGGACCCGCCGCCCCGCTGGTCCTCATCGCGCACGGGCCCTCGGAGCGTGCCGACCTTCGAGTCGAGGCCCCGCTCAGGGACCCCGACCTCCCGCTGCGCCGCCTTGGCGAGCACCTGATCCGCGTCGTCCCAGACCGGCATCCCGACCCGATCGATGTTGGCCTGCGTCACTTCGGCGATCACCTTGTTCATGTGCTGCGGCCAGGCCGCGCCGAGCACTCGCGACGTCACCGTGGTGTCGGTCATCAGCGCCGCGCCGTCCGCCATCCGGTTCCCGATGTCCCACATCCGCTTGATGCCCGGGTAGTCGGTTTCACGGAAGTAGTACCAGACCGACGCCACCGGCGGCACGACGTTCGGCTGGTCGCCGCCGTTGGTCACGACGTAGTGGGAACGCTGCTGGATGCGCAGGTGCTCGCGCCGGTAGTTCCAGCCCACGTTCATCAGTTCGACGGCGTCGAGCGCGCTCTTGCCCTGCCACGGGTTTCCGGCGCTGTGGGCGCTCTGCCCGCGGAACGTGTACTCGACCGACACGAGACCGTTTCCGGCGGCGGCGCCCCACGACACACCCATGCCGCTCGCCACGTGGGAGAACAGCACGACATCGACGTCCTTGAAGAGACCGGCCCGGACGAGAAAGGCCTTCCCTGCGACCAGTTCCTCGGCGACGCCCGGCCAGATCACGATGGTGCCGGGCAGTTTCTCGCGCTGCATGATCGCCTTGACCGCGAGCGCCGCCGTGATGTTCAGCGCCTGCCCTGAATTGTGTCCTTCACCGTGCCCGGGTCCGTCCTTGACGAGGGGCTCGTGCCACGGGATGCCGGGCTTCTGGCTGGTCTGGGGCAGACCGTCGATGTCCGTACCCAGGGCGATCACGGGCTTCCCGGATCCCCAGCGGGCCACCCAGGCGGTCGGGATGCCGGCCACCCCCTCCTCGACCGTGAAGCCCTGTTCGCGCAGCAGGCCGACGAGGTACTTGGATGTCTCGAACTCCTGGAACCCCAGTTCGCCGAAGCTGTAGATCTGATCGACGGCGCGCTGGGTGAGGTCTTTCAGCCGATCGACCTCCACGGTCGCCTGCTGCTTCAGCGTCTGCAGGCGCTGTTCGACGGCGCCGGCAGCCGGCGTGGCCTGGTCCGCAGGCGCGGCGGCAAGCAGGGCTCCGAAGGCCATCAGAAGGGCCATACTCATCAGTCGTGTGATTCGCGTCATGGTCTGACTCCACAAGGGGGCGGGTCCGGCCGAGCCGCGGTTAGTCTACAGCATTCGGCCGTGCGCAGGCCGGCACGGTAGACTGGGACGTTCATGCCTGATTTCTCGCCCCCTCGGTGGCTGCGCGGCGGCCATCGGATGACCGTCTACGCCTGGGCCAGGCCCCGCCGGTTTCCCGATCTCCCGGCGGCGGAGCCGCGCCTGTTCGTCATCGACCCCGCCACACGCGTGCTCGCGCACTGCCACTGGCAGGCGCGGCGGCGCGCCTGTCCCACGCTCGTGGCGCTGCACGGGCTCGAAGGGTCGAGCGACGCCCACTACATGCGCGGCATCGCCGACAAGGCCTTCCGCGCGGGGTTCAACGTGGTCAGACTGAACCAGCGGAACTGCGGCGGGACCGAGCGCCTGTCCGCTGGCCTGTACCACTCGGGTTTGACCCAGGACCCCCTCGCGGTGCTGCACGAACTTGTCGGCGCCGACGGTCTGACCTCGCTGTTCGTGGCGGGCTACTCGCTCGGAGGCAACCTCGCGCTGCGCCTTGCGGGAGAGGCGGGCGACCGCCCGCCATCCTGGCTGACGGGCGTGGCGGCCGTGTCGCCCACGCTGGAGCTGGCCGCCTGCATGGCCGCGCTCGAGCGACGCGAAAACCGGATCTACGAGTGGAACTTCGTCCAGAGTCTCCAGCGCCGGCTGCGCCGAAAGGCGAGAGCCTACCCGACGCTGTACGACACGCGAGGCCTCTCTCGGATCTGGAGCGTGCGTGCCTTCGATGAGCGGTACACCGCCCCGCACCACGGATTCGCGAACGCCGCCGACTACTACCACCGCGCCGCCTCGATGCGCGTCGTCGATCGCATCCGGGTACCGGCTCTCGTCATCACGGCCGAGGACGATCCCTTCATCCCGGTCGAGCCGTTCCGTGACCCCCGCGTCACGGGCAACCCCAGCATTCAGCTGCGTGTCACGTCACACGGCGGCCACTGCGGTTTCGTGGAACGGGCGCGGGACGGCTACGACGGGTACTGGGCTGAGGCCGCGATCGTGGAGTTCGCCCAGCGCCTGGCCACCGGCAACCGGCGATAGGCGCGGGGAAGGCTCAGGTGCCCGGCGACAGGTGTGCCATCAGCGCGTTCGCCAGGGCGGGGCCCATCCCGGCCGCCTCGTGCTTGAAGTAGACGAACACGTCGGAGCATCCCTCGAAATCCCGCACCGTCGCCGCCCACTGTCGGATGTCGGCCGGCGTGTAGCCTTCGTCGCGGAGCCGGACGTAACCATAGGTCGCGGTTCTGACGGTCGGCGTCCTCAGTTTCTCGCTGTCGGCCACGGCCAGGGCGACGTTCCGCGACCCAAGGATGTCGAACACGCGCGGATCGAACCATGACGCGTGCCTGAACTCGAACGCCGCGCGTGTGCCCTCCGGAACGGTCTCGAGGAACGCCGCCAGTCGATCGTCGTCGCGCTTCAGGTTGGGCGGCAGTTGGAAGAGCAGGCACCCCAGGTGGTCCCCGAGGCCTGCGGCCATCTCGAGGAACCGTGCGGTCGAATCGGCACAGTCCTTGAGGCGCTTCTCGTGCGTGATGCGCCTGGGCGCCTTGAGCGTATAGAGGAATGCCGCCGGCGCCGCCTCCACCCACGAGGCGATAGTCGCCGGCGTGGGCATCCGGTAGAACGTGTAGTTGATCTCAACGGTGGAGAACCGTTCGGCGTAATAGGCGAACAGACGAGTAGCGGGAAGGTCGCTCGGGTAGAACGACCCCTTCCACTCGGGATAGTCGTAGCCGGATGTGCCGACGCGAATCATGGGGGCTCGGCCATGCCCGACAGGGCGTGGTTCAGGACTCGCGCTACCAGCGCGGCTCTCGAGGCTCAGGGCGTCCGCCGCCCATGCCCCGGCCGCCACCGTCGCCGAAGCGCGGCCCCCCTGCGCCCTTGGGTCGCGCTTCGTTCACCACCAATGCCCGGCCCTGCAGCATGAACTGGTGGAAGTCCGCGACGGCCTTCTGCGCCCCTTCCTCCGTCGCCATTTCGACGAACCCGAATCCCCGCGCCCGCCCGGTGGCGGTGTCGCGCATCACCTGCACGTTGGCCACGGCGCCCGCCTGACTGAACAGTTCGCGGAGTTCGTCATCAGTCGCCTTGTACGGGAGGTTCCCCACATACAGTCTGCGCCCCATACCCTGCCTGACTCCTGCGCGCCGGACTCACAGGCGGCGACGCGCCGGCGCGCAGCGGCGCACGGTCGCCGGAGGAGAGCATTCACGCGGATGTGGTGCGGGACGGTCGGACCCAAGCAGGCACAGCGGCGCGAACTCACCGAAACGGGCGAAGTATAGCAGAAAGACAGGGATCCGGGACCAGGGATCAGGGATCAGGGGAAGCGGGGGATCAGGGATCGGGGAACAGGGGAAACGGGGGATCAGGGGGCAGGGTCTCGCGTCCTGTACCGACCGCCAGCCGATCCCTGAGCTGCCGAAGCCAGGGCACGCGCTCGACTTGCCCGGCGTCCCGGTTTAGATTGAAGAACATGACCCATGCACCCCGCTTCCTGATCCTCGCCCTCGCCGTCGCCACCGCCGCCGCCTGCGGCGGCACGAGCAGCCCCCCGGCCAACGCCCGCGAGTACCCGCTCACCGGGCAGGTGCTCTCGATCAATGCCGACAGGACGGAGATCCGCGTCAGACACGACGATGTGCCGGGCTTCATGCCGGCCATGACCATGCCGTTCAGCATCAAAAACCCGAAGCTCCTCGACGGACTCGCTCCGGGCGATCTGATCAAGGCCACGCTGGTCGTGACCGACGAAGAGTCGTACCTCACGGCGATCCAGAAGACCGGTCAGGCGCCGCTCATCGGACGGGCGGACGAGGCCGGCCCCGTCGTGGCGGATCTGTTGCTGGCGGGCGAAGCCGTCCCCGACCTGGCCCTGACCTGCGATGATGGCGCGTCCAGAACGCTGGGCGACTACCGTGGTTCCCTGCTGCTGATGACCTTCATCTACACGCGCTGCCCGCTGCCCGAGTTCTGTCCGCGCATGGACGCCCATTTCGGCCGCGTGCAGGCGGCCGTCAAGAGGGACCCGGACCTGCGCCGGAGCGTCAGGCTGCTCTCCGTCTCGTTCGATCCGGACCACGACACACCGGACGTCCTGACGGCGCACGCCGCCAGGGTCGGGGCCGACCCGGCCCTCTGGCGCTACGCCACGGCGCCCCGGGACGCAGTCGACGCGTTCGGCGCCCGTTTCGGCCTCAGCGTCATCAGGGACGGCGCAGACGGCAGCGGCATTACCCACAACCTGCGGACGATCCTCGTCGGTCGCGACGGCACGCTGGCGAAGACGTACAATGGAGGCGATTGGTCGCCCGCCGACGTCGTGGCCGATCTCGAACGGCTCGCCGAGCGCCAGGGTTAGTGACTTCCCCCGGTCCCGCCCTCACGAACGCGACCTTCCCCCAGACCGCTAACGCTGGAGGACCGATGCAAGAGATGGTGCTGCTGGGTGACGAGGCCGTAGCCCTGGGAGCCGTGCACGCGGGCCTGACCGCTGCGTACGCGTACCCGGGCACGCCGTCCACCGAGATTCTCGAGTACCTCGTGCGATACCAGGCCCGCCACGGCCGGCCGCTGGCGTCCTGGTGCGCGAACGAGAAGACCGCCTACGAGGCCGCGCTCGGCGTCTCGTTCGCGGGTCGGCGGACGCTCGTGGCCATGAAGCACGTCGGCCTGAACGTGGCAGCCGATCCGTTCATGAACTCCGCGCTCGTGTCGATCAACGGCGGCCTCGTCGTCGCCGTCGCCGATGATCCGGGCATGCACAGTTCGCAGAACGAGCAGGACAGCCGCTACTTCGCCGATTTCGCCCGGGTGGTGGCCTTCGAACCGGCAACGCACCAGGAGGCCTACGCGATGACGCGGGAGGCCTTCGACGTCTCGGAGCGGTTCAGGATTCCGGTGATGATCCGCCTGGTGACCCGTCTGGCGCACAGCCGCGGGAACGTCACCGTGGGAGACCCGCTTCCCGAGAAGCCACCCGCGAGGACCGGGGACCCGGCGGCCTGGATTCTGCTGCCGGCGAATGCCCGCCGCCAGTGGCGATCGCTCCTCGAACGCCAGGACGACATCCAGGCCTACACCGCAGGCTCACGGTACAACGCCGTCGCCGCCGGCCGCGATGGTGCCGCGTTCGGCGTAATCACGACCGGTCTGGCCCGCAACTACTATCTCGAAAACCTGGACGACCTCGACGCCCCTCTGCCCCATCTGCACGTGGGTGCGTACCCGTTGCCCCTCGAGGCGATCCGGCGTTTCGTGGCCCCGCTCGGCCGCGTGCTGATCCTCGAAGAAGGCTACCCGCTGCTCGAGCGCAGCCTGCACGGCATCGTGCCGCCGGCTCTCGAGATTCAGGGCCGGCTGTCCGGTCACGTTCCGCCGGACGGGGAGCTGAATCCCGACATCGTGCGGGCGGCCCTGGGGCTGCCGGCACGTCAGGGCCTCCGGATCGGCTCGCTCCAGCTGCCCAACCGGCCGCCGCAACTCTGCGCCGGCTGCCCGCACGGCGACAGCTTCCACGCCGTCACGGCGGCCCTCACCGAGTTCCCGGGCGCGATCGTCACGTCGGACATCGGCTGTTACACCCTCGGCGCGCTGGCGCCGCACAACCTCATCCAGTCGTGCGTCTGCATGGGCGCGTCGGTCGGAATGGCCAAAGGAGCCGCCGACGCCGGTTATCATCCGGTTGCGGCGATCATTGGCGACAGCACGTTCCTGCACTCGGGCATCACGCCGCTGCTGGACGCGGTCGCGGCCGACACGCCCATGACGCTGCTCATCCTCGACAACAAGACGGTCGGCATGACCGGAGGCCAGCCCACCATCCGCCCGTCATCCGAGCTCGAGGGGCTCATCCGGGGCGTCGGCGTGCCCGCCGATCACCTGCACGTGCTCGAAGCCCATCCTCGGTTCGCGGCCGCCAACGCGGAGGTGGTCCGCAGCGCGCTCTCGCACCGGGGGCTGTCGGTCGTCATCGCCGTGCGGGAGTGCATCGAAACGGCCAAGCGGACCAGGCAGGGCAAGGGCTCGGCAGCGCAGGAGGTCGGCGCATGACATTCGATATCGTTCTCGCGGGCGTCGGCGGCCAGGGCGTCCTGTCGGTCTCGGCCATCATCGCGTCGAGTGCGATGGCTGAGGGCCTGCACGTGAAGCAGTCGGAGGTGCACGGGATGTCGCAGCGGGGCGGCTCGGTGCTGGCCAACCTGCGCATCGCCGACCGGCCGATCGCCAGCGATCTGGTCCCGCGCGGCACGGCCGCCATGATTCTCAGCATGGAGCCGCTCGAGAGCCTCAGATACGTGGAGTATCTGTCGCCTGCCGGCACGCTGATCACGGCGTCCACGCCGGTGACGACGCTGGCCGGG
>CAYZYG010000082.1:0-4586 GCA_964481395.1 uncultured Vicinamibacterales bacterium | reverse complement strand
CGAGGACATCCTCGCCGAGATCCGCCGCCTGCCGTCCGCGCACATCATCGACGCCGAGCGCCTGGCACGACAGGCCGGATCGGCACGCGCGACGAACATGGTCATCGTGGGCGCCGCGTCAGGCTGGCTGCCCGTCAAGCTCGACACGATCGAGCGCTTCGTCGCCACGACGTTCGCGGCCAAGGGCGAAAAGGTGGTTGACACCAACCTGAAGGCTCTCCGCGCAGGCCGGGACGCCGCGGCGGCCGCGTGACGGGGCCGCGACCGCCCATGGCCGACTCTGCCATCACCGCCGTCCTGGCGCAGGCCCGCCGCGTCGGACGGCAGGTGCTCATCGAGCCCGAAGGACTGGCGCTGCTCCACGCCCTCGGCGTGCAGACGCCGGCCTGGTTCTTCGTCGAGCGCGGTACCCGGTGCCCGGTGGCAGACCTCTCCGGCCTCCCCGGGCCCAAGGTCGTCGTCAAGATCGTCTCGCCCGACATCCTCCACAAGACCGAAATGGGAGGCGTGGCCATCGTCCCCAAGCGTCGCGAGGACGTCGACGCCGCGATGGCCGCCATGGCGACGCGTGCGTCCGGGGCCGTGATCACCGGGTTCACCGTCTCGGAATTCGTGTCGTACCGCCCGGAACTCGGCCACGAACTGCTGGTGGGACTGCGGTGGACGGCGGACGCCGGCCCGGTGGTCACGGTGGGCGCGGGAGGCATCTACACGGAATTCCTCGCCGAGCACTTCCGGACCGGCAGGTCGGTGGCCATTGTCTCGCCCGCCTTCGCGCAGGAAACGGTCGTGCGCGCGGCGCTCGACGGTGTGGCGGCCGTCCGTCTGGTGACCCGATCGCAGCGGGGTCAGCCCCCGCGAATCGACCTGACAACGCTCGAAGCCGCTGTCGCAGCCTTCGTCACGCTGGCTCGCGATCACAGTGACGAGATTGGCGAGTGCGAGGTGAATCCGTTCGTCGTGACCGGAGACGGCCGCCTGGTCGCCCTCGACGTGCTGGTCAAGCTCCGAGCCGGCCCGGGTGCCGACCCGGCGCCTCCCCGGCCGCTTCACAAGCTCCGGCACCTGCTCGAACCTTCGACGGCCGCCATCATGGGAGTCTCGGCGCGCCTCAACCCCGGCCATCTCATTCTCAACAATCTGCTGCGCGAGGGATTCGACCGCTCCCGGATCGTCGTGGTCAAGCCTGGGACCGACGAGATCGAGGGATGCCGCTGCGTCCCTGACATCGCCTCGCTGGGCGGCCGGGTGGATCTGTTCGTCCTCGCTGTCGATGCGGCCCAGGCGGCATCGGCCGTCGACGACATCATCGAGCGGCAGGCCGCCGAGAGCATCGTGCTCATCCCCGGAGGCCTGGAGGAAACGTCCGGCGGAGGGACACTGGCCGCCGGCATGCGAACGGCGCTCGACCGCGCCAGACGGAGCGACTGGGGCGGGCCCCTCATCAACGGCGGCAACTGCCTCGGCATCCGTTCGCTGCCGGGCCGCTACGACACGACCTTCATCCCGGAACACAAGCTGCCGATGCCGTCAGGCCCGGCTGCGGGCCTCGCCGTGATCTCCCAGAGCGGGGCGTTCGCCATCACCAGGACCAGCAAGCTCGGGGTGCTGAATCCGAAGTACATGGTGACGCTGGGCAACCAGATGGATCTGACGGTTGGCGACTACCTCACGTACCTCAAGGACGACAAGACCCTTGAGGTCTTCGCCGTGTACGTGGAGGGGTTCCGGCCGCTGGATCTCCTGCGGACGCTGACGGCCGCGCGTGAGATTGTCGACTCTGGACGGACGGTGCTGCTCTACCGTGCCGGCCGCACGGCCGCGGGCGCGAGGGCCTCGGCCAGCCACACGGCCTCGATCGCCGGCGACTACAGCGTGACCTGCGGACTGGCCAGGTCCGTGGGGATCGTCGTCGCCGACTCGCTGGACGAATTCACCGACCTGACCATGCTCTTCTCTCTCCTGCGCGACGCGCGGGTGTCGGGATGGCGACTCGGCGCCGTGTCCAATGCCGGCTACGAGTGTGTGGCGCTCGCGGACAACCTCGGCTCCTTCACCCTGGCCCGTTTCTCGGCGGCCACCGAGCGACGGGTGCGCGACACGCTCGTCGCCCACCGCCTGGATCGCGTCGTCGATGCGCACAATCCCATCGACCTGACGCCGATGGCCGGCGACGCCGCGTTCGGGGACGTCATCGACGCCCTCGTGGAAGACGAGGCCTCCGATGCCGTCGTCGTGGGTAATGTGCCGTTCACGGCCGCGATGAGCACCTTGCCGCCAGGCCCAACGCACGGCGAGGATCTCGCCCGCGCCGGTGCGTTCCTGTCGCGCGTCGTGGCCGCGCGCCGTGCGTCCGCCAAGCCGCTCGTCGCGGTCGTTGACGCCGGCCCGCTGTACGACCCGCTCGTCCAGGCGCTGCTCGAACAGGGGATTCCGGCTTTTCGATCAGCCGACCGCGCGATGCGCCTGCTGAACATCTTCTGTGCGGCCCGCCTCGAGGCGCCACAAGAGCCTGGCTCTTGCGGCGCATGACCTGAGAGGACGCGAGCCGGCATGCGGTACCAACCACCGCCCCTGTCAGCCTTCACGCCGCGCGAGCAACGTCTGGTCCGGCGCCTGACCACACCGGAGCGCGTGCAGGCCTTCCTCAACGGCCTGCCGTACAACCGGGAATCGCCGCCAGTCGGGGAAACGCTCCGCAGCTTCCGCGGCGTCGTCCGCCACCACCGCGCACATTGCCTCGAGGCGGCCCTCGCCGCCGCGGTGGTCCTCGAGCAGCACGGCTATCCGCCCCTCGTGCTCAGTTTCGAATCGATCGACAAGCTCGACCACGTGCTGTTCGTCTACCGCCGGGCCGGGCGATGGGGCAGCGTCGCGCGATCGAGGGATCCCGGGCTGCACGGCCGGCGGCCGGTGTTTCGGACGGCCCGCGCGCTGGCGATGAGCTACGTCGATCCGTACGTCGACCTGTCGGGCTGCCTCACGGCGTTCGCTGTCGTCGATCTGGCCGAGGAACTCGGGCGGTACGACTGGCGGCTGTCCGAACGCAACGTCTGGAAAGTCGAGCAGATGCTCATCGACCACCCCCACCGCCCGCTTCGCGTCAACCGCGCGCGCGTTCGGGACCTGCGCCAGCGCTACCGCGCATTCAAGGCCGCCCATCCGGACCACAGACCACTTCAGTACGCGGGGCGCGAGCGCTGGAGCGCGTTGCCCCGCGAGTTCACGGTGCGGGGGTACGACCGGCCGTTCCCGCGCGCCTGACAGGGCGCCTTCAGCCGGTGGCGCCCCTCGTCTGTGATCCTCGGGCCAGGCGTGTCACCACCGGCCCTGTCATCGCCCGTCCCAGGCGCCTGTGCCCTGCAGCACCGGATCCCGGGGCCCGGATCCCGGCCCCCGACGAGGATCACCGTCCTGTCCACTCCGGCCGCAGGCCGCGGCGCCGCTCATCGGTGATCCTCGAGTCGGGGATTGGCGATTGGGGATTGCTTCGGCCCGAGGCGAAACACGCATCGGGACCGGGAACATCCACGACTGGCCACCGGTCCCCGATGCCGATCAGGTTCGCTCCCCTCCACCTCTGCTACGATGCTCCCATGGAGACCGGGGGCCGCGGGTCGTCCGATCGCCTGCTCGCGGCAGGCGCCCTGTGGGCGATCCTGCTGGCGGCGGTGCTTGGCGGCTGCCGTCCGGAACCGCGCCGGCCGATCGTGGTCGACGGCAACCTTCTCCACGTCGAGAACCAATCGGCCGACGAGTGGCGCAACGTCGAGATCTGGCTGAACGATCACTACCGGGTCACCAAGGCCTCCATGGCTGCGGGCGAGCGGTTCGCCGTGCCGCTGGACGCCTTCGTCGCCGGGTTCGGCCAGCGCTTCAACGCGAAGCGCCAGGTCGTCCAGGGCATCGAGGTGACGGCGACGACAGCGCGTGGAGCACCGGTGAAGCTCGTGCACGGCCACGGGCGGAGGCGGTAGGATCGGCGACAGGTGGCGGACCATGGCGAAACTCAAGTCTGAACTCGAACTCACGTGCCCGTGCTGCAAGTCGATCCTCGTCGTCGACACCAACCTGCGCCGCGTCATCCGGCACACCGAACCCCCGCGTGAGGACATCCCCGACCTGGACCGGGCCGGACAGCTGCTGGCCGACGAGCAGGCCCGGCGCGAGTCGATCTTCGAGCAGTCTGTGCAGGCCGAGAAGACGCGCGGCGATGCGCTCTCGAAGCGGTTCGAGGAGGCCCTGCGCCAGGCCCAGCAGGAGCCCATCACCAGACCGAAGCGGGAGTTCGATCTGGACTGAGGACAGGGACCGGGGATCGGGGACCCGGCACCCGTTCAGCCCCTGTGCGGCGCGAGGCTTCAGCCCCGCGCCCGGGTCTGACATCCTGCCACGCCCATCGGGGCCCCTTCCCCCGGGATGCTGACCGGGCGGGCAACAAGCCACCATCCTGTCACGCTGGACACAACTGGTCCCCGCCCCCCGCCCCCCGGTCGCCCTCTTGACGCCGAGATTTCACGATGATATCATCCTGCAAGCATGGCAGGAGGCCCGTCGATGATGATTCGTGAGACCGAACGCAGCGC
>CAYZYG010000081.1:0-23271 GCA_964481395.1 uncultured Vicinamibacterales bacterium | reverse complement strand
CGGCGCCTTGATGTCCTCGAGGTTGATGCCGCCGAACGTCGGCTCGAGCGCCTTCACGATCTGGACGATCTTCTCCGGATCCTTCTCGTTGAGTTCGATGTCGAAGACATCGATGCCCGCGAACCGCTTGAAGAGGACGCCCTTGCCCTCCATGACCGGCTTGCCCGCCATGGCGCCGATGTCCCCGAGGCCGAGCACGGCCGTTCCGTTCGACACGACCGCGACCAGATTGCCCTTGCCTGTGTACCGGTAGGCCGCTTCGGGGTCCTTCTCGATCTCGAGGCACGGCTTGGCCACACCCGGTGTGTAGGCCATCGACAGGTCCCGCTGGGTCAGGCAGGGTTTGGAGGTCACGACCTCCAGCTTCCCGGGCCTGGGTTTTTCGTGGTAGTCGAACACGTCTTGGTCGCTGAATCGCATCATGATGGCTGCCCCGCCTGCATGTGAAGTGAATGAGGATCCGTTCGCGCGTGTTGTCTGGTGGGGACCGCACGGGCCGCCGCCCGTCGCCCAGCTCCGCGGGAGAACTCTACTAGCCTACTCGATCTCGCCTGCGTCCGGCGGCTGTTTACGGTAAATGGTGCGGGGGGAAATCCCGAGCAGACTGGCGGCACGGACTTTGTTTCCGCCGGTCCGGCGAAGCGCCTCGGCAATGAGCAGGCGCTCGACCTCCTCCAGTGGGGTCCCGAGAGGGATCGGGACCGTCGGCGCGCCCTCGCGCTTCCCGGACGCCGCCGCCCGGACCGGTTCCGGCAGATCCCCCGCCTCGATCAGCCGCCCCTGAGCCATCACCACCGCCCGCTCCACGGCGTGCTCCAGCTCGCGGATGTTGCCCGGCCACTCCCAGGCGAGCAGCGCCGAGAGCGCGTCCGGCGCGAACCCGTCGAGGCTCTTCCCGTTGCGCGCGGCATACAGCGTCAGGAAGTGCCTGGCCAGCACGGGAATGTCGTCCGGGCGTTCCTTGAGCGTCGGCACACGGATGGTAATGACGTTGAGCCGGTAGTACAGGTCGTCGCGGAACCGCTGCTCGGCCACCTCGCGCCGCAGATCGACGTTGGTCGCGGCGATAATTCGGCAGTCCGACTGGACCGTCCGGGAACTGCCGAGCGGCTCGAACGCACCATCCTGGAGCACGCGCAACAGTTTGGCCTGCACAGGCAGGCCGAGCGTGCCGACTTCGTCCAGAAACAGCGTCCCACCGTCGGCTACGGCAAACCGTCCGTCGCGCCGGCCCACGGCGCCGGTGAACGCTCCCCGCTCGTACCCGAACAGCTCCGCCTCGATCAGGGTTTCGGGAATGGCGCCGCAGTTGACCTTGACGAGCGGACGGTCCCGCCGGGGGCTGAGGGCGTGCAGGGCCTCCGCGACCAGCTCCTTGCCCGTGCCGCTCGGCCCTTCGATGAGCACCGTGGCAGTGCTGGGCGCGACCTGTTCGATCACCCGCAATACGTCCTGCATCGCCTCGCTCGTGCCCACAATCCGATCGAGCGGCGACCGGCGCGTATCGTCCAGCTGGAGCCGGAGCCGGCGGTTCTCTGCGGCCAGGGCCTGCTTCTCGATTGCCCGGGTGATGACCCGTTCGAGATCCGCCCGCTTCACGGGTTTGGTGATGAAGTCGTACGCCCCCAGCTTGACGGCCTGGACGGCCAGCGGAATGCTGCCGAAGCCGGTGAAGAGCACGACCTCGGCGTCGGGACGGATCGCACGGGCGCGCTCCAGCACTTCCAGTCCGTCCAGGTCGGGCAGGCGGAAGTCGGTCAGGACGACATCGAAGGGTTCACGGGCCAGCCGGTCCAGCCCCTGGGTCGCGTTGGCCGACGTCCGAACCTCGTGTCCCAGGCGCGTGATGATCTTCGCCACGGAACTCCGCAGCGCCTCTTCATCGTCGATGACGAGTACCTTCGCTCCCATCAGGATGCGGCGCCGGCCGGCACCCCCGATCGGCCGGCGCACGAGCCGCCGCCCTCGCCTGCGGGGAGCACCACCGTGAATCGGGCACCGCCGCCGGACACGTTCTCGACGTCGATATCCCCGCCGTGTTCTCTGATGATATGCAGCGCCAGAGGCAGGCCGAGGCCAGTGCCCGTCTGTTTGGTGGTGAAGAACGGCTCGAACACCCGACATCGGAGCTCGTCATCGATGCCCGGCCCCGTGTCTTCGACGGCCAGCGCGACGCGGCCGTCCTCCCGTACCGAGGTCTCCAGGAGGAGACGTCCGCCGTCGGGAGTCGCCTGAAGGGCGTTGCGGACCAGATTCAGTGCGGCCTGCTTGATCTGCTGGGGATCGAACACCGCGCAGGGACAGGCGTGGGACATCCGCGTCTGCACGCGGATCCCCTTGCGCGACGCCTCTTCCCGCACCAGATGGGCGAGATCATCGAGGACCGCGTTGAGATTGTGGTTGGCCGCGGACGGCCGGGGGGGTCTGGCGAAGGCCAGGTACTCGTCGGTCAGGTGCTGCAGGCGCTCGGCCTCCGCCCGGATGGTCGCCACCAGGGCCTTCGACTCGGCTGCGCCTTCGCAATTGCAGCGCTCGGCCTCCTCTTCGAGCAGCTCCGCGTTCAACATGATGGCGCTCAGCGGGTTGCGGACCTCGTGCGCCACATGGGCGGCGAGCTGGGCGAAGGCCGACAGGCTCTTGCGCCGCTGCTCGCACTCCCCCACGCGCGCCCGGAGCGCCAGTTCCGCGCGGGACCGGTCGAGTTCCGCTTCCGCGGCCACGCGCCAGGATCGCGTTCGCAGAAACGCATGCCCGACGGCCAGTGCGAAGATCGCCACGCCGACGACCATCGCGTCGCGGGCCGCATCGACCTGTGTGATAGCGAATCCGACAAGGATCACGGCGGCCGCAACGGCGACCCAGACGGATACCGCCACCCGCCTGACCGCCACCCGCTCCGGGGGGTCGGCCTCGGGAAGTCCGGCAGAGGCGACGGACGTGGCTTCCATGAGCGTCATTCTCTCAGAAGATTCGGGAAACGGGAAAGGGTGACGAGGAGCCGGCTTGACAGTGCCGAGTCTGCGGACGCAGCATGAGGACCCATGAAGACGTTCTCATTCCGTGTCGATCCCTTGACGAGCGAAGAATATTGGGAGGTCTACCTCCGAGGCCAACAACTGCTGAGCGATCCGCTGCTCAACAAGGCCTCCGGATTCACCGCCGACGAGCGCGTCGCCCTCGACTTGCTGGGCTACCTGCGGAGCAGCGTGTCGTCCCTGGACCTCCAGGTGCAGCGGACTTACGCGCAGTTCCAGCGTAAGCCCGACGACCTCGAAAAGTACATCTACCTGCAGGGTTTGATGGATCGGAATGAAGTCCTGTTCTACCGCCTGCTGGTCGACAACCTGACCGAGATGGTCCCGATCGTGTACACGCCGACCGTGGGCCAGGCATGCCTGCAGTTGAGCCACATCACCCGTCGGTACCGCGGCATCTACTTGAGCCCGGACAAGATCAGCCACATCGACCAGATCTTCCAGAGCATCTCGCTCCCGACCGTCTCGCTCATCGTCGTCACGGATGGCGAGCGCATCCTGGGCCTGGGAGATCTCGGTTCGGATGGCATGGGCATCCCGGTCGGGAAGGTCAAACTCTACGTGGCCGCCGGCGGCCTGCACCCGGCCTGCTGCCTGCCGGTGTGCCTGGACGTCGGCACCAACAACGAACGGCTGCTCAAGGACCCGCTCTACTTGGGCTGGCGCCATCCCCGCCTCGAGGGCGACGAGTACTGGGACTTCATCGAGAAGTTCGTCACGGGCGTACGGCGCAACTTCCCCGAAGCCCTGCTTCAGTGGGAAGACTTCGCCAAGCACAAGGCCTTCACGCTGCTGGACCGGTACCGCCAGCGCCTGCCGTCCTTCAACGACGACATCCAGGGCACCGGCGCCGTCGCCCTTGCCGCGCTCGTCACGGCCATGCGCATCAAGAAATCGTCGTTCGCGGATCAGCGGTTCCTGATCGCGGGCCTCGGCCAGGCCGGCGCGGGCATCGGTCTGCACATCCGGACGATGCTGAAACTGGAGGGCCTGAGCGAGGACGAGTGCCGGCGCCGTATCTTCGCGATCGATCTCCCGGGCCTGCTGCTCTCCGACATGCCGAATCTTTCGGATGAACAGCGCGTGTTCGCTCAGGACCGCTCGGCCATCGACGGCTGGCGCCTGGAGTCGCCCGATCGGGTGACCATTGACGATGTGGTTCGCCACGCGCGCCCGTCGGTCCTGATCGGGGTCACCGCGCAGGCCGGGCTCTTCAGCCCTGAGAGGCTCGCAGAAGTGGCCCGCCACGACCCGAGGCCGGTCGTGTTGGCCCTGTCGAACCCGACCAGCAAGTCGGAGTGCTCGCTCGAAGACGTGGCGCGCGCGACCGACGGACGGGGACTCCTCGCGACGGGCAGCCCGTTTCCCGATCTGACGTGGAACGGCCGGACGCTTGGGGCTTCCCAGTGCAACAACCTTTTCATCTTCCCGGGAGTGGGCCTGGGCACGCTCGTGGCGCGGGCGCCGCGGGTCACCGACGGCATGTTCTTCGCGGCGAGCCGGGCCCTCAGCAGCCTGGTGACGCCGGCCCAGGAACGCAGCGGACAGCTGCTGCCGCCCATGGCGGACATCCGGCGCGTCTCGCGGGCGGTCGCGAAAGCCGTCGCCGTCGAGGCCCGGGACGCCGGCCTCGGACGGCTGCTCGACGACCAGCAGTACGAGTACCTCGTGGCGCAGGCGCAGTGGCTGCCGCGCTACGCGCCGTATCGGGTGGGACGGGTGTGATGCTGGTCAGTAGACAGTAGACAGTAGACGGTAGATAGTAGGCCCGACGTTGAACGTGCCGGGCCAGCGGCTGGAACACCAGGGGCGGCGGTCGTGCAAAGATCAGGTCGCGCGATGAGCGCGACTCCACGCCTGCTGTCTACTAACTACTGTCTACTTTCTACTGAGTAGCTCGACTGCCGTGCTGTTCCATCCCCCCACCCTCGCCTGGTTCCGCACCGCCCTCGGAGCGCCCACGGCCGCGCAGGAGCGGGGCTGGGCTGCCATCGCGCGGGGCGACTCGACGCTCATCCAGGCACCCACCGGGAGCGGCAAGACTCTCGCGGCCTTTCTCTGGGCCCTCGACCGCCTCATGTTCGAGCCGGTGCCGCAGGCGCACGGGCGCTGCCGCGTGCTGTACGTCTCGCCGCTCAAGGCGCTGGCCGTGGACGTCGAGCGGAACCTCCGCGCGCCGCTGGCAGGCATCGCCCGTCAGGCCGGCCTCGATGGCGCCGCGTTCCACCGCCCGTCGGTCGCTATCCGGACGGGCGACACCCCCGCCGCGGAACGAGCCCGCTTCAGGCGGGAACCGGCCGACATCCTCATCACGACGCCCGAGTCCCTGTATCTCCTGCTGACATCGGCAGCCCGTGACGCGCTCGTCCCGATCCGCACGCTGATTGTCGACGAGGTGCATGCCCTCGTGGCCACGAAACGCGGCGCGCACCTCGCGCTGTCGCTCGAACGGCTCGAGGCCCTGGCGGGCGGGCGGCTGCAGCGCATCGGTCTCTCGGCGACGCAGCGACCGCTCGACGAGGTCGCGCGGTTCCTGGGCGGCGCCGAACGGCGCCGCGCACACACGCTCAGCCCGCCGGCTGCCGCGCTTGCGCCGGATGCGCTTCACGACGAGTTCCAGGAAACACACGCGCCACCCCGGTTCCGCCCGGTCACCATCGTCGATACGGGCGAGCGCAAACGCCTCGACCTCCGCATCGAGGTGCCGGTCGAGGACATGGCGCGCCTCGGCGAGGTTGAGGCCATTCCTAGCGGGCCGGCCTCCCAGCCGTCCCGCCGCTCGATCTGGGCCGCCATCCATCCCCGCCTGCTCGATCTCGTGCGCCGACACCGCTCGACGCGGATCTTCGTGAACCGCCGGCGGGGGGCCGACCGCCTCGCGGGCGCGATCAACGACCTCGCGGACGAGCCGCTGGTGCGCGCGCACCACGGCTCCATCGCCCGCGAGCAGCGGATCGAGATCGAGGATGCGCTGAAGGACGGCCGGCTGCGCGGGCTGGTGGCGACCTCGTCGCTGGAACTGGGCATCGACATGGGCGCCATCGACCTCGTCGTGCAGATCGAAGCGCCCCCCTCGGTCGCCAGCGGCCTGCAGCGGGCCGGCCGGGGCGGGCATCACGTGCACGCCACGAGCCGCGCCATCCTGTTCCCGAAGTTCCGGGGCGACCTGCTCTCGTGCGCCGCCGTGTCACGCGCCATGCACGAGGGCCTCGTCGAGGCGACCCGCTACCCGCGCAATCCGCTGGACGTGCTCGCCCAGCAGATCGTGGCGGCCGCGAGCGTCGATCGGTGGCGCGTCGACGATCTGCTGGCCACCGTGCGCCAGGCCGCGCCCTTCGCCGAGTTGAGCCGCGAGATCTTCGAGGGCGTGCTCGACATGCTTTCGGGCCGCTATCCGTCCGACGAGTTCGCCGAACTCAGGCCTCGCCTGACCTGGGACCGGATCCGGGGCACCGTCGCGGCGCGAGAGGGTGCGCGCCGCATCGCCGTCACGAGCGGCGGCACGATCCCGGATCGCGGCCTGTACGGCGTCTTCCTCTCCGGCGCGGCGCGCGGCGCGGCGCGCGTGGGCGAACTGGACGAGGAGATGGTCTTCGAAAGCCGCGTGGGTGAGACGTTCGTCCTGGGCGCCACGACCTGGCGCATCGAGGAGATCACGCACGACCGCGTGGTGGTCTCGCCCGCACCGGGCGAGCCGGGGAAGATGCCGTTCTGGAAGGCGGACGCGCCCGGACGGCCCTTGGAGTTCGGCCTGCGAATCGGCGAACTCGTTCGGGCGCTGCGCGACCTGCCCGTCCCCGCGGCCATGGCCCGCCTGCAGACCTCCCACGACCTCGACGCGCAGGCAGCCGAGAATCTCGTTCGTTACCTTGCCGATCAGGCTGCCGCAGCCGCCGTCCCCGACGATCGCACCATCGTCATCGAGCGGTGCCGTGACGAACTCGGCGACTGGCGCGTGTGCGTGCTGTCACCCCTCGGCAGCCGGGTGCATGCGCCGTGGGCCATGGCGGCCGCGGCGCAGATTCGGACGAAGCTCGATCTCGACGTCGAGACCATGTGGACCGACGACGGGTTCGTGGTGCGGTTTCCGGACACCGGTGAAGCGCCGGATCCGGCGCTGCTGGTACCTCCGTCGGGGGATGCCGAGCGCCTGGTCGTCGGCGAGATCGGATCGACGGCCTTCTTTGCCGCGAGGTTCCGCGAGGCGGCGGGGCGGGCGCTCCTCCTGCCCCGCCGGCGGCCCGGGCAGCGCGCGCCTCTCTGGCAGCAGCGCAAACGCGCGTCCGATCTGCTGGCGGTGGCCAGCCGCTTCGGGTCGTTCCCGATCGTGCTCGAGACCTACCGCGAATGCCTGCGCGATGACTTCGACATGCCCGCGCTGGTGGACGTGCTCGGCCGGATCGAACACCGGTCGATGGCGCTCGTCACGTGCGACACCGACGCGCCTTCGCCGTTTGCGGCCTCGCTGCTCTTCGGGTACGTCGCCAACTACCTGTACGACGGAGACGCGCCGCTGGCCGAGCGCCGCGCGCAGGCGCTGTCGATCGATCAATCGCAGCTTCGCGATCTGATCGGCGCGGTCGAGTTGCGTGAACTGCTCGACGAGGACGTGCTCG
Organism: uncultured Vicinamibacterales bacterium; assembly: GCA_964481395.1. Lineage (GTDB taxonomy): Bacteria > Acidobacteriota > Vicinamibacteria > Vicinamibacterales > JAKQTR01 > JBFMFH01. Next base: position 15,620 of record CAYZYG010000081.1, on the reverse strand, counting down.
ACGCGCTGGAGCGCGAGCTGCAGCACCTGGACGGGCGACATGCCGTCGACTCGCCCGACCGGCTGCACGATCTGCTGCTGCGCCTCGGCGACTTGTCGCAGACGGAGATGGCCGCCCGCGGCGTGACCGCTGCGAGCCGGCTGGTCGCGCACCTGCTCGCGGATCGGCGCGTCGTCTGTGCGACGATTGCCGGCGCCAAGCGGTATGTCGCCGTGGAGCATGCGGCCCAGTACCGTGACGCGCTGGGCATCGCCCTGCCGCCGGGCCTGCCCGCGTCCCTCACCGCAGCGGTCGATCAACCCCTCGACGAGCTGATGCTGAGATACGCGCGGACGCACGGCCCCTTCGTCTCGCGGGAGGCGGCGCAGCGCTACGGCCTCGCCGACCCGGAGGTCTCCGCCTCGCTCAAAGCCTTGGTCGCCCGAGGCCGTATCGTGGAAGGCCGCTTCCGCCCGGCCGGCACTGGTGGAGAATGGTGCGGGACCGAGAGCCTGCGCCTGGCCCGGCAGCGGTCGGTGGCGAAGCTGCGGCGAGAGGCCGCGCCTGTCGAACCTGGCGCGCTCGGACGACTGCTTGTGTCCTGGCACGGCATCGGATCCGGCCGGTCCGGTCCCAATGCCGTGCTCGATGCCATCGAGACGCTGCAGGGCGCGCCGTTGCCCGCATCCCTGCTCGAAACGCACATCCTCCCGGCACGAGTCGCGGGCTACGATCCCGGGGATCTCGATACGCTCGCCGCCGCGGGAGAAGTCGTCTGGGTGGGCCTCGAGCCGATCGGACAGCGTGACGGACGCCTCGCGCTCTTCCTGACCGATCACCTGCCGCAGCTCCTTCCTCCCACGCGCAGCGGCGCGCCCCCCGAGGGCCCGCTCGCCGGGCGCATGGCCGAGATTCTGGAGGCGCTCCGCCGGTACGGCGCGTCGTTCTTCTCCGCGCTGCACGACGCGGCCGGCGGCGGCTATCCCGGCGAGACGCTCGAGGCCCTGTGGGCCCTCGTGTGGCGGGGCCTCGTCACGAACGACAGCTTCCAGGCGCTGCGGCGGTTCGTCAGCCCGCCGGCACGGACGCGACGGCCCGCCTCGGGCCTGGTGCCGTTCCGTTCGCGTCGTGTCATGCCACCGGGCAGCGAAGGCCGCTGGACGCTCGTCCTTGGAGCCCCCGACGCGACCTCGGTGACGTCCTGGGCCGCGGCCGTCGCGAACCAACTCCTCAATCGACACGGGGTGCTCACACGCGAGGCCGTCGCCACCGAAAGCGTACCGGGAGGCTTCGGCGCGTTGTATCCCGTGCTGCGGGCGATGGAAGAGGCGGGGCGCATCCGCCGCGGGTACTTCGTCGCCGGCGTGGCGGCGACCCAGTTCGCCAGACCGGCCGCCGTGGATCTGCTGCGAACGCTGCGATCCGTGCCCGACGAGCCCGTCGTCGTCCGCCTGGCCTCAACCGATCCCGCCAATCCGTACGGGTCCGTCCTGAAGTGGCCGGTTGCCTTCCCAGGAGGGACCGACGCCGTGCTGCCCGCGTTCGCCCGCGCCGTGGGCACGAGCGTTATCCTGGTCGATGGCGAACTCGCCACGTTCTTGCGAAGCAGCAATCCAGACGTCGGAGTGTTCCTGCCCGAGGCGGATCCGGACCGCGGGCGGGTCGCCCGGGCGCTGGCCGGGGAACTGGCGGCAATCGCGGCCACCGGCGAGGGACGGCGCGGCGGCCTGCTGGTCGGAACGATCAACGGCCGGCCGGCCGGGGAGCACGAACTGGCGCGGTACCTCACCGATGCCGGTTTCGTTGCATCGGCGATGGGATACTATCGGCCGAGGAACAGGGACCAGGGACCGGGGACCGGGGGCCGGGGTTCCGCCCGGCAGTGACCTGTGTCTCTGGGCAGGCGTGGGATAGCCGCACCGCGGGCCCGCCGACGCGCGGGGCACTCGGAGGACACGATGCTCAAGGAATTCAAGGCGTTTGCGATGCGCGGGAACGTCATGGATCTCGCCGTCGCCGTGATCATTGGCGGCGCGTTCGGCAAGATCGTGACATCAATCGTCAATGACGTGCTCATGCCCGTCATCGGGCTGCTGCTCGGCCGGCTCGATTTCTCGAACCTGTTCGTCACGCTCGGCGAGGGCACGTTCGCCACGCTGGCGGAGGCAAAAGAGGCCGGCGTCGCGACGCTGAACTACGGCATCTTTCTGAACACGGTGATCGAGTTCGTCATCGTCGCGTTCGCCGTGTTCCTCGTGGTGAAGCAGATGAACCGCCTGCAGAAACCCGCGCCGGCCGCCGCGACGACGACCAAGGACTGCCCGTTCTGCAAGACGGCGATTCCGATCGCCGCCACGCGGTGCCCGAACTGCACCTCGCAGCTCTCGTAGACATCGTCGTCGGGCGTCATCGCACCGAGTGACGCACGTTCTTCGTCACCCCCGCGGAAGCGGGGGTCCAGTCCTGGATTCCCGCCTTCGTGGGAATGACGACGGGAAATGCTGGTCTTCGGCGGGGTAAGGCGATGCGTCAGTAGCTGGCCAGGGCCGCCACGACCGCCTGCGTGTCCTCGAGCGTGGCGAACAGCGCGTCGGGCCCCGCAGCCCGAAGCGTCTCCAGATCATCGCCCCCGGTCGCGACGGCCAGGCAGCGTACGCCTGCGTCGCGAGCGCACGCGATGTCTCGGGTCGTGTCGCCGATGACCACGACGTTCCGCGGCTCGACCTCGGGACACCCGGCGTGGCGGGCTCGCGCGATGGCAATCGGCACCAGCTCATGCCGCTCGGCGGCGTCGTCGCCGAACGCGCCGCAGTCGAAGTACCGCCACAGGTCGAAGTGCTCCAGCTTCAGTCGCGCCCCGCGCGCGTAATTGCCCGTCAGCAGCGCGAGAAACACGTCGTCGCGCGCCGACAGCGCATCGAGTAACGCGCGCACGCCGGGAAGCGCGCCGTTGTAACGCCGCGTCGGCGGCACTCCCGGCACCGGCGGTGTCGGGGCCCGCATCTCGTCGATGAGCAGCGTGAAGTAGCGTTCACGATAGCGCGCGAGGTCGTCGTCTGACGCCGAGATCCCGTGGGCACGAAGACCGTCCGCGAGGATCCCGGGATCCATGCGTCCGGGCATGGGCACGCCTGTGAAGCCATTGGCCACGCCGAACATCTCTTCGAACGCCCGGCTCATGGCCCGCACCCCGGCGCCCCCGGTCAAAACCAGCGTTCCGTCCACATCGAACAGCAGCAACGTCATGGGGAATCAGTTCTCAGTTTTCAGTTCTCAGGTCTCGATGTGTACGTAAGAGTCGCGTGCGCGGACAGCCGATGACTCACACCTCATAACTCATGACTCTCACTATTCATAACTCACGACTCACGACTCATGACTCACGACTCATGACTCACGACTCACAACTCACAACTGAAAACTGACTACTGGAAACCGATAACTGACCAGCCACCGCCGCCAGCCGGAGATCGGCCGGAGCCTCCCCGTCGCGGCATCGAGCCTCCACACCTCGCGGGCCACCGCCCGAGCGAATCGTTCGTCAGCCGTCAGGGCCAGCACCGCCGTACCGCGGGCGTCCGCGACGCGTGCGAGAACCCGTCCGAAGCCCTCGACCTCCGCATCCGAGGGCTCCACCAGCGCGTTCGCGTGTTCGAGGATCAGGATCTCGGGACCGGTCGCGAGCGCGCGCGCGACGTGGCAGCGAGCCCTTACGGCAGGTCTCGCGTCCGCACACGTCGTTTCCAGATCCTCCACAGAAAGACCTGTTTCGCCTGCGAGCCCCTCGACGCGGCGCATCACCTCAGCCGGGATCGGATCGACGGACAGCGTGAACGCCATCGCCAGGTTCTGGGCGATGGTGAAAGGGTCCATGAGCACGGCCCGGACGCTGACGACGCCGAACCGATCGAGTGTGGTGAGCCAATCGTCCGCGTTGGTGATCGACGCCGTCGGCCGGCCGAACGCCTCGATGGTCCCGGCGTCGGCGAGCGTGGCGCCGGTGATCAGGTTGACCAGCACTTCCGCGCCCGGCGCGTCGAGGCCGACGATCGCCGTCCGCGCTCCGGGCTGGAGCGCCAGAGCGCCCAGGCGGAGCGGGCGGAGCCCGCCGTGGTCTTTGCGCAGATCGCTGACGCGCAGAAGGGGAGACGGCCGCGGGGTCATTCGACGGGCTTCCTCGCCACGAGACGGGCCATGGCGGCCGGTTCGAGCACTTCCTCCGCGTGGAGAATGTCCCAGTCGCCAAAGGCGTGCACGAGTTCGCCCGGGTGCAGGAGGTGGTCGAGCGACCGCGGCCCGAACCCACGGGTGAGCTGCTCCATGGTGAACGTTTCGTAGATGACGAACCCGCCCGGCCTCACGAGGTCGCGCAGATCCTCCCATCGAGCCCGGAGCAGGAACCGCGACACGATCAGCAGGTCGGCGTGCGCCCGCGGCAACGGCCACGAGTCCAGGTCGGCCGCCCAGCCGTGCAGGGTCAAACCGGCCTGCCGCGCGCGACGGCAGGCCACTCTGACGCGGTCAGGAAACAAATCGACGCCGAACGTCACGAAGCCCGTCTCCGCGAGCAGCAGCGCGTGGCGCCCCTCGCCCATGGCGAGATCGAGTGCCGTTCGCCGCTCGACGGGCACGCCCAGCTCACGGGCGGCCACGCCCACCCACCGCTCGACGAGGCCCGAGGGGACCGCCGCAGGAGGAAGCCCGCTCATGTCCGGACCGCATCGCCCCGACCCGCGCGGGCGCAGAAGCGGGCGAACTCCTCGTCGCTCAACCCGACGCGGCCGAACCCGTCACGATCGCGAGTCGGCTCTCCGTGGTCGTCCGAGCCTCCCGACACCGCGAGACCGTGTTCGTCCGCCATGGCGAGGTAACGCGCCGTGTCCTCCTCTGAGTGATCCGGGTGGTACGCCTCGATGGCCCCGAGACCGCTCTCGACGAGGCCCGCGATGAGGTGATCCCGTCCCGTCACGCCGGGATGGGCGATCGACACGAACGCGCCGTCGGCCCGTGCGAGCTGGACGACTTCTGCCGGCGCGGCGCCGCAGCGCGGCACGTAGGCAGGCTGCCCTTCCGCCAGGTAGCGGTCGAACGCCGCGTCGACGCTCGCCACGTACCCGGCTTCCACCAGCGCCCGGGCCAGCACGGGGCGCGACACGACGCCCTTGCCGCAACGCTCGATCAGCCGATCGATCTCGATCGGCACGCCGAGTGCCGACAATCGCCCAGCCATCCGTCGGGCGCGTCGCAGCCGATCGGCCTGCTGATCGGAGAGAAACTGGCCCAGTCTCGGTGATCGGGGATCGACGAAGTAGGCCAGGAGATGGACGTCGGTCCCCTCCCAGACGGCCGTGATCTCGACACCGGGCACGAACCCCAGCCCGGCCTCGGACGCGAGCGCCTGCACGTCCGGGATGGCCGAGAGAGTGTCGTGGTCCGTGACGCTGATGGTCGTGATGCCGACCCGCCGGGCGCGCCGCACGAGGTCGGCCGGGGTGTCGAGACCGTCCGAGGCGGTGGTATGGAGGTGGAGATCCGCGGCCGGGACCCGGGATCCGGGACCCGGGATCCGGGACCCGCTGGCGGGCGCGCTCATCGCGTCCGGACGCGCCGGCGCGACGGCTGCCCTGCCTGGCGCCTGGCGGGCGCGGGCCGCCGCTTCGTCAGTGCGATGTACTCGCGCAACAGGAGGTCGAGGTGCGCTCGTTCCTCGTCGGCGAATTCCAGGAAGATCCGCTTTCCCTCCGAGTCCTCGAACCGCTCTCCGTACCGCTTGAAGAACCGGTGGGACTGACGCTCGCATTTGATCCCGATCTTGAGCGCCTGCCGGTCGTCCACACCTGTGGCAATCTCGTCGGCGGCTGCCGCGAACAAGCCGTTGGCGGCCCCCTTGAAGAACAGGAACGTCGGCCGCGACTCGAGTTCCGGATCCTGAGCCAGCAGCGTCTGGTACCGCGCCTCGAGCGTCGACAGATGGTCCCGCTCCTCGTCGGCGAGCTTCTGGAAGACGCGACGGCCTCTGGCGTTGCCGGCCAGCCGCGCCGCCCGCGAGTAGAACTCCAGGCCGGATCGCTCGGTGGCGATGGCAATCCGGAGGGCATCGCGCGCGAACACCAGCTCGCTCGTCGCGGGCTCGGGCTGGCCTGGGCGGCCCGTGCGGCACGCCTCACACGTGCCGTAGATCTGCAGCACGCTCTGGCGGGCTGAAAAATGGCGCGCCGCCGCCACTTCCTCGATCAGGGCTTCTATATCGGAGCTGAGGAACTCGAGCGACCGGTTGCAGGTCTTGCAGATCAGGTGGAAGTGGCGCGGATGCCGGTACGAGTGCTCGAAGCGGAACCGGCCCTCCCCGAAATCCACCTTCCGGGCGATCCCGGCGTCGACCATCCATTGGAGCGTCCGGTAGACCGTCGCCCGGCTGATTCGATGGTCGCTCTGACGGATCAGGTCCACGAGGTCATCGGCGCTGAGATGGCCCTCATGGCTGAGAAAGACGCTCAGTATACGTTCCCGCTTCGAAGAACGCTTCCCGCCTGCCGGTCGCAGGCGGGAAACCTCTTCGATCGCGGGCTCGGCGATCGCCGGCATGAGATTGAACCTCCGCACGCCGGCCCGGCTGCCGGGCCTGGGTGCTTCGACTCGCAACTTCGGCGACGTCCTGCCTTCGGGCCTCGGGTGAGACCCGCTCGCTCAGCCCTTAGTCCTGAAGGCGCACATACGTCTCGACTTGCGCACCGAAGGACCAAGCCGCTACGCGTTGAATGACGATCCGCAGCCGCAGGTCGACTTCGCGTTCGGGTTCCGGATGGTGAATCCCCCGCCGGTCACGTTGTCGATGAAGTCGACTTCCGCGCCCTGCAGGTACCTGGCGCTGATCGGATCCACGAAGAGCTTGACGCCATTCGATTCGAACGCCTGGTCGGTCGGCCCGGGGCTGTCCTCGATCATCAGACCGTACTGGAATCCGGAGCAGCCGCCTCCCTGCACGAACACGCGGAGGCCGCTCTGGGGCTTCTGTTCCTCAGCCAGCAGCTCCTGGATCTTGGTGGCAGCCGTCGGGGACACATTGATCATCGTCACGGTGGACACGTCGCTCATAGTCTGGGGCTCCTTCACCACGCTCAACCGTTGAGGGGCGGTACCTTCGATTATAGCAGGGGCGCTTCCAGCCCGGCGGGCCTGGCCCCACCGGGCCGCCCCGGCCGCATCGTGTTATCTTACAGGCCATTAGACGCCCCCAGGACGCTCCAGCGATGCCCCACCCGGGAGAAGACCCTGTGGCCCACGAGCACCCGTTCTACCTGGCCGGCCAGTGGCTGCGCTCCTCGACGCCGCTGCCGGTCATCAACCCCTTTGATGACAGTCAGATCGGGATGACCTGGCTCGCCGACGACACCGCGTTCGAAGCGGCCACGCGTGCCGCGGTGGACTCGGCGGCGATCATGCGGGACCTCCCGGCCTTCGCGCGCGCCGGGATCCTGGCCCGGGCGTCGGCGGGCATTCAGGCCCGCCGGGACGAGATTGGCCTTGCCCTGGCCGGCGAAGCCGGCAAGCCGATCCGCGATGCCCTCACCGAGGTCGACCGCGCCGCCATGACCTTCCACGTCGCGTCCGAAGAGGCCAGACGCCTCACGGGTGAGGTCGTGCCCATGGATCTCGCGCCGCACGGTAAAGGGCGCCTGGCCATCGTTCGGCGCTATCCGCTCGGGCCGATCGCCGGCATCTCGCCGTTCAACTTCCCGCTCAACCTCTCGGCCCACAAGATCGCGCCGGCTCTCGCCGCCGGGAACACGATGGTACTCAAGCCGGCCACCAAGACGCCGCTGTCGGCGCTGTTCCTGGCGAAGGTCCTCGACGAGGCCGGCCTGCCGAAGGGCGCGCTGAGCGTTCTGCCCATGCCCCGGGAACTGGGCGATCGGCTGGTGACCGACGAACGCTACAAGCTGCTCACCTTCACCGGGTCGTCGTCGGTCGGCTGGAGCATGAAAGCCCGGGCCGGCAAGAAACGCGTCGTGCTCGAACTCGGCGGGAACGCAGGCGTCATCGTCGATGCCACGGCCGATGTCGCGTTCGCCGCGAAGCGTGTGGCCGCGGGCGGATTCGCCTACGCCGGCCAGAGCTGCATCTCCGTGCAGCGCGTGTTCGTGCACGACAGCCACTACGACGAGTTCGCGCGCCGGCTGACGGCTGCGGTCGAGGCGCTCGTCGTCGGCAACCCCCTCGATCCCAGGACCGATATCGGGCCGATGATCGACCCGGGCGAGGTGGATCGCATCGAGGCCTGGGTCACCGAAGCCGTCGCCGCTGGCGGCCGCGTGCTCACCGGGGGACATCGGATCAGCCGGTCGGTGTACGCGCCGACGATTCTCGAGGGCGTACCCGAGACCGCGAAGGTCTGCGCGCAGGAGGTGTTCGCGCCGGTGGTCGGGCTCTACCGCTTCGACGATTTCGATGCGGCCGTCGAGGCCGTGAACCGGTCGCGCTACGGCCTCCAGGCCGGCGTGTTCACCAGCGACCTGTCGCACACGCTCTCGGCGTTCGACCGGATCGAATCGGGCGGCGTCATTATCAACGACGTGCCGACGTGGCGGATCGATCACATGCCTTACGGCGGCGTGAAGGACTCGGGCATCGGTCGTGAAGGACCGCGCTATACGATCGAGGAGATGACCGAGCCGAAGCTGCTGGTCATCAACCGGGAACTGACGTAGGACGGGGATCGGGGACCGGGGATCGGGGACCGGGATCAGGTCAGCCAGCCGCCAATCCCCAATCCCCAATGTGAGACACATGTCCGAGCCGGCTGGTCGATCGGTGACGGAGCTGCTGGCGGCGGTTCGCGGCGGGGATCGCGAGGCCTTCGACGCGGTGTTCCCGCTGGTGTATGCCGAACTGCGGCGGGTGGCGGCGCGGGAAATGCGGCGAGAGCACGCCGGCCGAACGCTGCAGACCACGGGCCTCGTGCACGAGGCGTACCTCCGCCTCCTCAAGGATGCCGGCCTCTCGTTCGAGAATCGCGCCCATTTCCTCGGCATTGCCGCCAGGGCCATGCGCCAGATCCTGATCGAACACGCGCGGGCGCGCGGCGCGCGGAAGCGAGGCGGCCACGACGTGCGGGTGACGCTCGATGACGCGCTGGCGAGCGTCGACCCGGCCGGTGTCGACGTGCTCGACCTCGACCGCGGGCTGGAGCGGCTGGCGGCTGTCAACGACAGAGCGGCAAGTGTCGTCGAGTTGCGCTACTTCGGGGGCCTGTCCGTCGACGAGACGGCCGCGGCTCTCGGATCCTCGCCCGCCACCATCAAGCGGGAGTGGGCCCTCGCCCGCGCCTGGCTCTTCCGCGAACTCGGCGGGACTGAACCGCCTTCGTCTGCCGACCGTGACTGACGACGCCAGCCGCTGGGCTCGCGTGAGCGCGCTCTTCGACGGCGCGATGGTTCGCGATCCTGCCGAACGCCGCGGGTACGTCGAGCGCGAGGCCGGCGGCGACGCTGACGTCGTGTGCGAGGTCATGTCCCTCCTCGCCGCCCACGAAGCCGCAGGGAACTTCCTCGAACAGCCGGCCGCACAGGTGTCCGCGGACCTCCTGGGGGGTCCTCCGCCGCACTGGAAGGACGGCACGATGGCCGGGCCGTACCGAATCCTCCGCCAGTTGGGCAAGGGTGGAATGGGCGTGGTCTACCTGGCCGAAGACACACGGCTGGGAAGGCGCGTGGCTCTGAAGATCCCCGACCCGCGCTACGTGGCAGACCCGACCCGCCGTGAGCGCCTGCGAAAGGAGGCGCAGGCTGCCGCCAGGCTGCGGCACCCGAACATCGCGACCGTGTTCGCTCTCGAGGAGGTCGACGGTCACCTGTGCATCGCCGCCGAGTACGTCCCCGGCCGGACCCTGCGCGAGATCCTCGACGAGCGCATCCCGGAGCCGGAGGTGGCCGTTCGCATCGCCGTGCAAGTCGCTGGCGCACTTGAGGCTGCTCACGCGCGGCAGATCGTGCATCGGGACCTCAAGCCGGACAACGTCATGGTCGACGACACCGGAGTCGTGCGATTGCTGGACTTCGGCGTCGCCTTGACGCTCGATGACGCCCTCGATGGCCCCTCCAGGCTGACCGAGCCCGGCGCGGTCATCGGCACGCCGGGCTACATGGCTCCCGAGCAAATCGAAGGCGCACGCATCGACTTCCGGACCGATCATTTCCTGTTCGGGATCCTCGTCTTCGAGCTGGCCACGGGCGTTCATCCCTTCCGCGCCGCCACGCGTGCGGCCACCGACGCGCGGATCCTCTCCGCCGATCCGCCGCGAATCTCCGGTCCGGGAACCTGGCCCGCGGAGGCGCTCGACCGCGTAGTCAGGAGGTGCCTGCGGAAGGCTCCGGGTGAGCGATTCGCCTCCACGGCCGACCTCGTCTCCGCGCTCGAGCGGCTGCTCGACGACGGGCCGGCGCGCGTGTCCACACCATCGACCGTGGTTGGGCCGGCCTCACCGGAAGGCACGACCGTCCACCCCGTCTCCTGGTGGCGTCTGCATCAGGTCATCGTGTCGATCGCCATATCCCTGATGCTGGTGGGAGCCTGGTGGCTGGCGGCCTGGATCGGGCCACCCTACCGCTATCCGCTGTTCCTGGGGCTGCTCGTGGCGGGCGTCGCCGATGTCACGCTCCGGATGAATCTGTTGTTCGTGGAACGGCAGACGCCGGCGATCCTGCCCAGGCAGCTGACGCGATCGACCGGCTGGCTGAAGCGGATCGACATCGTGTTCGGCGCGATCTACGGCCTGGCGGCGCTCGCGGTGTCCGAGGTCCATCCCGCCGGGGCCGCGTTCGCGCTGGCTGCGGCGGCCATCCTCACCATCGCCGCCCTCGTCATCGAACCGGCCACCACGCAAGAGGCGCACGGGACAGGGACAGTAGATAGTAGACAGTAGGCGGAATCCTCGAGCCGGTCACGCACAACCGCTTCGCGGCCGACCCGAAGAAGCCAATGACACAGGGCAGGGACCGGGACAGGAGTCAGGAGTCAGGAGACAGGAGTCAGAATTCCCGATCCCCGGTCCCCGATCCCCGGTCGCCAGTCTTCATGCCCCGTCCCGCGTGCTCATGGACGGCGGGGCTGCCTCCGGGCTGCTCGCCCACGCGCGGTTGGGTTCCGGACCCATGACGAAGCGGAGACTGCCCCCGGTGGCCAGGTCCTCATGGCGGAACCAGCACCGGTCGAGCGGCTTGTCGTTCAACGTCACGCTCTGCACGTACGCGTTCGCGTCGGACAGGCCGCGCGCCTCCACCGTGAAGAGACGCCCGCCGGCCACGTCGATCTCGGCGCGCTCGACGAGCGGCGTGCCAATCACGTACGTGCCTTCGGCCGGGTTGACCGGATAGAACCCGAGCGCCGAGAGGATGAACCAGGCAGAGAGCTGGCCGCCGGCGTCCGGCCCGCACAGCCCATCCGGGCCTGTTCCGTAGAGCGCCCGCGCGATTCGGCGAACCCGGGCTGCCGTCTTCCAGGGTGCTCCCGCATACGCGTACAGATACGCGATGTGATGACACGCAGCGCTGCCGTGCATGTACTGACCGATGATCCCCGACAGGTCGCGCGGGCCTCCTGCGTCATGGGCTTCGACCGGCTGGTCGAACAGCGCGTCGAGCTTCGCCACGAAGGCGTCACGCCCGCCCAGCAATCCCGCCAGGCCCGCGACGTCGTGCGGCACGAACCACGTGTGCTGCCAGGCGCTGCCTTCGGCGAAGTCGCCCGACGTCGGATCCGACAACCCCGGTGAGAACGGGCTGCGCCAGTTGCCGCCAGCCAGCCGGCCCCGCATGAACCCGGTCGATGGATCGAACACGTTGCGGTAGAGAGCCGCACGAGCTTCGAACAGGCGCTTGTCCGAGGCCCGCTCGATCCTGCCCGCCAGCTCGGCAATGCACCAGTCGTCGTAGGCGTACTCCAGCAGCTTGGAGACGGACTGGGGTTCCCGATCCGCTGGGATGTAGCCGGGCGAGTTGTCGCCCTGCAGCCACGAGAGCCCCTGCCCGTCCTGCAGGGCGCTGGCCTTCATCGCGTCGAGCACCTCCCCGAGGCCGACGCGCGTCAGCCCTTTCTGTACCGCGTCGAGCAGGACCGGCACGGCGTGGTACCCGGTTGCCGCGCGCGTGTCGTGACCCCAGACGGGCCAGACGGGCAGGAGAGCGCCTTCCCGGTAGAACGCCATGATCGACTGCACGACGTAGTCGACGCGCTCGGGCTGGATGATGGTCAACAGCGGGTGCAGCGCGCGGAACGTGTGCCACAACGGGAACACGCTGTGGTTCTGGAAGAGGTTGGAGGAGTGGACCTCACCGTCGGCCCCGCGGTAGCTGCGGTCCACGTCGCAGAAGAGCGCGGGGCCCACCAGGGCGTGGTACATCGCCGTGTAGAACACGGTCCTCGTCAACGGATCGGGCGTCTCGATGCGGATGCGTTCGAGCTTTCGCCGCCACGCGTCTTCCGCTTCTCGCCGGTAGTCGTCGAACTCGCGACTCTCTCCCTCGGCCGCCATGTTCTTGCGGGCACCGTCCAGGCTCACCGGAGACACCGCCACCTTCACGAGCAGCGGCTCGCCGGGACGGAGCTGGAACGTGAACTGGCCCTTGACGTGCCGGCCGCGGGCCTCCCGGCGATCGCTGCTGTAGCTGCCCTCGCCCCCCAGCAGCCAGGTCCGGATGGGCTTCGAAAACGTCGCGACGAAGTAGATCCGCTGGTCCTTCACCCAGCCCGTCGAGAGTCGGAACCCAGAAATCGTCGTCGGCCCGTCGATGGCGATCTGGGTGTCGGTCGGCTGATCGCCCTGCGCGCCGGAGCCCAGATCGAAGATCACGCCCGGTGTCCGGCCGGAAGCCGGCCGCTGGTACGAGTACCTGTGCACGCCCACGCGCCGTGTCGCCGTCAACTCGGCCCGGATCTCGTACGCCAGCAGGTCGACGGCGTAGTAGCCGGCTGACGCCCGTTCCCGTTCGTGAGAGAACGCCGACCGCGTGTCCTCCGGCATGGTGTCGCCGGCCTGGACGGGCATGACCAGGATGTCGCACAGGTCTGCGGCGGGCGAGCCGCTCAGGTGTGTGTGGCTGAAGCCGACCATGTCCGTGTCGCCGTACAGGTAGCCGGCAGGCCCGCGATCTCCCGACCCGGCCGTGTCTGGACTCAGCTGGATCATCCCCGAGGGCACGACCGCCCCAGGGAACGTCCGGCCTGCACCGCCTGTGCCGACGAAGGGATCGACATGGCTCACGAGCGAATCGGACGCCGGGGACGGCTGGGTGGCGCCGGCCAGCCGCCCAGCAGCCAGCCAGGCGCCGGTGGCGCAGGCTCCTCGCAGCAGATCTCGTCTGGACAGCATCAGGCACTCCGAAGCGGGTTTCTGCGATCGTACACGCAACCCGCTCCGGAGTGCAGGCCCCGGGGATCGGGGCCCGGGGATCGGATCCGTGCCGCGTTGTTCTGCACGCGACTGTCCAGAGGTCCTGTTCCGGCCGACTCGTGGCTCAACCGGTCCCCGGTCCCTGGTCCCCGGTCCCGGTTCTCACTCCTCGTCGATCCTTGCCACCTCCGGGTGCTGCGAGATGTGCAGATCGCGCTCGATGGGCGGCGCGGCCAGTCTGATCGAGAACCACAGCGCGATGACGAGCACGAGTGCCGCAATCGAGGCGAACACGCCCAGCAGGCGCCACAACTGGGCCGACACGGGCTGGAACAGCTCATCCTCGGCCCGTGTCACCGCTACGAGCCAGTTGAGGGACCGGTAGCTGAGCCCGAGCTGACTGGAGGCAAGGCCAACGAGGTACTCGCGTCCGTCGCTGGCTCTGGCCGTGAAGTGCAGGCCCACCTGCGGTGAGGCTTCCTCGGGAGCAGGGGTCAGGCGCTCTCGAATCAGGTCCGCGGCGAAGAAACGGCTGCGCGGACTTGGGGCAGCCCGGCTGTAGACGATGGAGCCGTCCGGGCGGATGAGCCAGGCTTCACCCGTCTCACCGATGCGCAGGCCAGCCGGCACGGCCAGCAGTTCGCGGGCGTCCGCCGCGACCTTGAGCACGCCGACCAGGCGGCCGCCGTCCTGGGCCGTGACGGGCACCGCGATCTCGAGCGCATAGGACTGGGCGCTCTCGTCCCAGGTCACGTCCCCGACGTGGTGCCGGCCCGAGAAGCCGTCGCCGTACGCCTCCCGCCACCAGTCTTCGTCGCCCTGGTAGTAGTCGCTGGTCAGGTCTGACGCGGCCACGAGACGACCTTCCCGATCCGCCAGCAGGATCTCCCCGTACGCGGGATCGGCCGAGGCGATATCCCGCAGGTACTCCGAGACCGGCGAACCCACCACGCCCAGCCGCTGCGCAGCCGCGGCGGGGCCTGTCACCCACTCCTGGTCCACCTCACGGATTTTCGCGGCGTCGGCCGGTGTGGCGGTCGCCCGCGCGGCGCTGTCCCGAAGGAGCGGCGAGCGCGCCAGGACGGAAACGTCCAGCACGAGGCGGTAGACGTACCCGTCGATGGCCGATGCCGTGTGCTCGGCCACCTGCGTCAACTGCAGGCCGTAGTCGTCGCGGAGCTGGGCCTGCCCGACGCCCAGCACCATCACCGCCGCGACGGCCATGAGCGGCAGGCTGACGAACACCAGTACGGTGAACACCCTGACGTTGATGTGGGGCCAGTGGACGTGCATGTCGTCCTCCTCCTGGTGACCGATTCCTCGGACGTTGGAGGCGCGAAAGTGCGGGTACGCACAATCTCGGCCCGAAGGCTGGCCCTGTCAAGACAATCCGGCCGCTTCGCCCGTTCTTCGCGTGGGCCGCGAGGGTGGCGTTACCCCTCGAACTCGATAGTGATGTCGCTGAACCCGAACGCCCGCGCGATCTTCTCGAGCGTCGCGCGGGCCGAGACCTGGATCTCGTTCTCCAGGTCTCCGAGGAACTCGCGGGCCTGGACCTCCGCCTGTGCCCGTGCGGCGTCGAGGGCCCGCGTCTTCTCGTCGGGGGGCGTCTTGAGCGTAAAGCCCAGCCAGGTGCCGTCCTGCTCGTCGTAGAACCTGATGCCGCGGGTCGCTATCTCGTATTCGTGGCGTGGCAGATGGATGACGCAATAGCGCGTCCCGTCGGCCCGGCTGCCGGCCGCGATGCGGGACCGACGGAGGTCGTACTTGTACGTGATATCGAAATGGACGATGATGGCGAGCTTCCCGGGCGACTTGATCCAGCTCGCTTCGCCGATCTCCGAGGTGACGATCTCTTTGACGGAGGCCCGCAGGACCGACAATTCGCCAATCTGCCGGATCGAATCCACCGAGGACGCCACAGTCACGGTCGATCCGCGGCCGGTCCGCCAGTAGAACAGCCCGGCCGCAACCGCAGCCGCGAGCAGGACCAGCACCACCAGCGTACCGAACCGTTTCATGGCAAGTCCTTTCGGGGCAACGACGGGAATTCCGGGGTCTTCGTTGCCGCCCGATCCGCGTTGCTGCCTACTGTCTACTATCTGCTGTCTACTGTCTACTGTCCCCGTCCTTGTCCCCGAATGATAGACTCTGGCCCGACGGGACCGTGGAGGAACCCCGATGGGCGACAAGGAGGTTCGGAAGCGCCTGGAGAAACTGGTCACGGCGTACCGCGTCACCGACGGCCGGCGGT
>CAYZYG010000080.1:0-23726 GCA_964481395.1 uncultured Vicinamibacterales bacterium | reverse complement strand
TGGACACGCCGTACGGGCTGCGCGGGTAGAACGGCGTCATCTCGGTCTGGGGCACCTCCCGGACCTTGCCGAACATCTCACTCGACGAGGCCTGGTAGAACCGGATCTTCTCGTTCACCACCCGGATGGCCTCGAGCACACGCGTCACGCCCTGGGCGTTGAACTCGCCGGTGAGCATCGGCTGATCCCAGGACGCGGGAACGAAGGACATGGCAGCGAGGTTGTACAGTTCGTCGGGCTGCTCGTCCTCGAGCAGGCGAATGAGCGACAACTGATCGAGCAGGTCGGCCGGACGGAGTCTGATACGATCCTCGATGTGCGCGATGCGCTCGCGGTTCGGCGCGCTCAGACGGCGAATGACGCCCGTCACGTCGTACCCCTGTTCGAGGAGGAACTCCGCCAGGTAGGAGCCATCCTGCCCGGTGATGCCGGTGATTACTGCCTTCTTGGCCATGTCTCTGTCCTTGTGTGAATCCGCAACCATTCATCTTATGAGCTTCATCGAGCACGGCGCAAGGCATCACCCGTGCGGCATCGGGACTGCACGCACGCTGGGAAACCGCGATGGAAGAGATTGACGCGCTCGTAATCGGGGGCGGCGTGTGCGGTCTGGCCAGTGCCCTGGCAATCGCCGAATCGGGTCGCAGCGTCTGCGTCATCGACCGACACCCGAGGCCGGGGATGGACACCAGCACGCACAACAGCGGTGTCATCCACGCCGGCATCTACTACCCGCCCGGCTCGCTGAAGGCAGTCCTCTGCGTCGAAGGCGCGGCGCGTCTCTACGACTTCTGCGCGGCCCGGCGCGTCCCACACGCACGCTGCGGCAAGCTCATCGTCGCCACGACCCAGGACGAGATTCCGCAACTGGAGGCCCTGGCGCGGACCGGCACCTCCAACGGTGTCCACGGGCTCGATCTCGTCGACCGCGCCTTCATCACGCGCCGCGAGCCTCATGCGGGCGGCATCGCCGCGCTCTACTCTCCCAACACCGGCATCGTCGAACCGGAGGCGCTCGTGCTGGCGCTGGCCTCCGCCCTCGCCGACGCGGGCGGCTACCTGCTTCCAGGAACCAGGGTCACGGCCGCCAGCCCGAACAGCGGCGGCATCGTCATCCGGACGGAGCACGAGGCGATCCTCGGGCGCGTCGTCGTCAACGCCGCCGGGCTGTACGCGGATGAGGTGTCGGCGCTCCTGGACGGTGAAGCGTTCCGCATCTACCCGTGTCGAGGCGAGTACGCGGAGCTGACGGCCTCCAAGCGGCATCTCGTCCATGCGCTGGTGTATCCCCTCCCCCACCCGTCCGGGCACGGCCTCGGCGTGCATCTGACCAAGACGACCTGGGGCAGCGTCCTGCTCGGCCCGACGGTGCACCACCGCGACGACAAGGACGACTACGAGCGGGGGCGCATTCCCCTCGAGGCGTTCCTCGAGCCGACTCGGTTGCTCCTGCCATCCGTCACGATGGCTGACCTGCAGCCTGGCGGTACGGGACTCCGCGCCAATCCGATGCCGCCCGACGTGCCCTTCGGCGATTTCATCATCCGTCGCGATGCGCGGAATCCCCGCGTCGTCCAGGCGGCGGGCATCACCTCGCCGGGCCTGACGGCGTGTCTGGCGATTGGGAGACTGGTGGAACGCCTGGTTGGGGAGACGCTGGGGGAGTAACGGGAGATAGTAGACAGTAGGGGGTCGCGCTGATCGCGCGGCACGAATCGCCTGCAGGGCGTACGCGCCTGCGAGCCGCGCCCCGGCTCCGACGCCAAGGCGTTCGCGACCGATCCACCGACGTCGTTCCAGCAAAGGCGGGAATCCGGGGCTGGACTCGGTGCCCCCTTCTCGCCCCTGCGAGGGCTCGCCCGAGCCGCTACAGGCGATACAGACGGAACAGGAAAAGGAGGTGCCAGCCGTTCGCAGGCACGCCATCCTCCTTCCTACTGTCTACTGTCTACTGTCTACTGTCTACTGTCTACTGTCTACTGAAAGGAGATACCTCTCCAACGCGTCCTGCCACGTCGGCATGACGACGCCCGCGACGGCGAGCTTGGCGTTGGAGAGGGCGCAGTACTGCGGCCGCGCGGCGCGCAGGCTGACCTCGGCCAGCGTGATGCCCTTGAGGCGCGGGTCCCGGCCGAGCAATCTGCCCGCCTCGAGGGCGACGTCGCGCCATGAGGCGGTGCCCGTGTTGACGCAGTGGTAGAGGCCGTGAGCAGGGCGGGTGTCGAGCAGCGTCGCGGTCGCCCGGGCGACGTCCACGACGTAGCTGGGCGAGACGGTGCGGTCGGTGAACACCGGGACCTCCCGCTCCTCAGCGATGCCAGCCACGATGGCGTCGAGGCTGCTGCGCCGGCCGGGCCCGGTCGCCCCGAAGAGGCTCTCGACCCGGAGCACGTAGGCCTCTGGAGCTTCGAGGGCGAACCACTCACCGAGCAGCTTCGACGCGGCGTACACGCTCTGCGGCTCCGGCCCGTCCTCTTCGGTGTAGGGCTGGCTGCCGGTCCCAGCGAAGACGAAATCGGAACTGTAGTGTACGAGCGCGGCGCCGGCGTCGGCAGCGGCACGGGCCAGCGCCCGCACGCCGAACGCGTTGACGTCGAGCGCCTGGTGGGGATGGTCCTCGGCCGCATCGACGTCGTTGTACGCGGCGCAGTTGATCACCGCGGCCGGGCGTATCTCGCTCAGACGGCGGCTGACGTCGTCGTCTCTGGTAATGTCCAGGTCCCGCCGCGTGAGGGCGACGATCGGTCGCCGGGCGCCGATCTCGCGGACGATCGCGCGTCCCAGAAGGCCGGCCGCACCCGTCACGACGACCGGGGCGGGCATCAGGCGGAGTCGTTCGCGGTCGTGAACGCGCGCATCTTCTCGTCGTCGAAGACGCCCTCCCAGCGCGCGACCACGACCGTGGAAATGCAGTTGCCCATCACGTTGACGGCGGTGCGCCCCATGTCCATGATCTGGTCGATCCCGAGCAGGATGGCGGCGCCTTCGAGCGGCAGGCCGAACTGCGTGAGCGTCGCCGTCAGCACCACGAGCGCGGCGCGCGGCACGCCCGCGACGCCCTTGCTCGTCAGCATGAGCGTCAGCATCATGACCAGCTGCTGGCCGAACGTCAGATCGAGTCCGGCGAGTTGAGCGACGAAGACGCTGGACAGGGACAGGTACAGCGTGGTCCCGTCGAGGTTGAAACTGTAGCCCGTCGGCAGCACGAACCCGACGATGTTCTTGGGCGCGCCGAACCGCTCCATAATCTGCAGCGCCTTGGGCAGGGCGGCCTCGCTGCTCGCCGTCGTGAAGGCGATCAGGAACGGCTCGCGGACGGCGCTCACGAACTTGAGGAACGGCACGCGCACGAGGTACGACACGCCGCCGATGACCACGATGACGAAGACGAACAGGCCGCCGTACATCAGCAGGACGAGCTTGCCGAGGGTGTAGAGGATGCCGAACCCCTTGTCGCCCACGGTGGCGGCGATGGCCGCCATGACGCCGATGGGCGCGAAGGCCATCACGTAGCCGGTGAACTTGAACATCACCTGCGCCACGCTGTCGAAGAACTCGAGGACCGGCTTGCCCTTCTCGCCGACCGCCGCGAGCGCCACCCCGAAGAAGCTCGAGAACACCACGAGCTGCAGGATGTCGTTCTTGGCCATCGCCTCGAAGACCGAGGTCGGGAAGAGGTGCAGGAAGATGTCCCAGGCGCTCTGCTGGTTCTGCGCCATGGCCGACAGGGCCGCCGTGTCGCCGCCGATGGGCACCTCCAGGCCCGAACCCGGCTGGAACCAGTTGACCAGGGCCAGGCCCCAGAAGAGCGCGATTGTGGTCGCCACCTCGAAGTAGATGATCGCCTTGAGGCCGATCCGGCCCATCGACTTGATGTCGCCGGTGCCCGCGATGCCCACGACGAGCGTGGCGAACAGCAGCGGGGCGATGATCATCTTGATCATCTTCAGGAAGGCATCGGCGAGCGGCTTGATCCCGACGCCGACCGACGGCCAGACGTAGCCGATGACGATCCCGATGGCGAGGCCGATGAAAATCTGTGTGGTGACGCCCGGAACCCGGCTGCGGCGCGCAGGCGCGGGTGCGGCGTCAGCGGGAAGCTGGACTTTCACGCGGGCCGACTCCTGGTAAAGTGCCGGGGGCCGTGCTGGGCCGTCACGCCCCGAGCGCCCCGGCGAGAGACTCGACGACGTACCGCTGCTGATCTTCCGTCAGTTCGCCGTAAATCGGGAGCGCCAGCGTCTCCTCGGCGGCCCGCTCGGCATGGGGGAACTGCCCGGTCCGGTATCCGAGGTACGCGAAACACTCCTGCTGGTGGAACGGCACGGGATAGTAGATGGCCGTCCCCACGCCCTTCGCGTCGAGGGCGGCCTTCACCTCGTCCCGGCGGGGCACGCGGACGATGAACTGGTTGTAGATGTGCGTCCGGTCCGCGAGCGCCGCCGGCAGGCCGACGCGGTCGGCGATCCCCCGCTCGCGCACCAGCTCCGCGTAGCGTCCGGCGTTGCGCCGGCGCGCCTCGCTCCAGCTCTGCAGGTGCGGCAGCTTGACCCGCAGCACCGCGGCCTGGAGCGCGTCGAGCCGGAAGTTCCCCCCGATCACCCGATGGTAGTACTGCGTGTCCGCGCCGTGCACGCGCAGACGGCGCAGGGCGGCCGCCAGCCCGTCGTCACCTGCTGTGACGAGTCCTCCGTCGCCGAACGCGCCCAGGTTCTTGCTCGGGAAGAACGAGAACGTCCCAAGCGTGCCGATGCTGCCCAGCGGACGTCCCTTGTAGCGCGCGCCGATGGACTGGCACCCGTCTTCGATGACTGCAAGGCCGGCGCGCGAGGCGATGGCCATGATGGGATCGAGATCGGCGCTCTGACCGTACAGGTGCACGGGAATGACGGCCTTCGTCTTCGGCGTGATGGCGGCCTCGACCGCCGCCGGATCCACGTTGTACGTCAAGGGGTCGATGTCGACGAACACGGGCGTCGCGCCGAGTCTGGCCACGCAGCCGGCCGTCGCGAAGAACGAATAGGTGCTCGTGACGACCTCGTCACCGGGCCCGATCCCGAGCGCCATCATCGAGATGAGCAGCGCGTCGGTGCCGGACGAGACGCCGACCGCGTGCTTCACCTCGAGCGCCGCCGCAAGCTCGCGCTCGAGCCCGTCGATCTCGGGCCCCATGATGAAGCGCTGGCTGTCGCACACGCGGGTGACGGTCGCCAGGATCTCGTCGCGGATCGGGCGGTACTGCGCCTGCAGGTCGAGGAGCGGAACGTTCATGATTGGTCGTGTCCGGAGACTGAATCGTTACCGGCCGGTGATGGTCGGGCGGCCCCAGTAGGCGATGTCGTTGCGCGCGTCCGCGCTGTCGTTCGGTCCGGCCCTCGTGTTGAAGATGACATCGACGGTCTGCCCCTCGTACGCCGACAGGTCGATCGTGGCCGTCAGCCAGCGGCGGTCGCGCTCCCGCTCGCGGGGGTTGACCGCCTCGCGCAGATACTCCTCGTAGGTCCGGCCGTCCGACACGGCGACCATGAACAGGGCGCCGTCGCCGTCGGCCATCCACGCCTCGGGGCCCAAGCCGAACGCGACATCGAGCGTCCCGCGGCGCGGGACTTCGACCCGCCAGGTAATGCGGCTGGGAGGCGGTGCGAAAATCGCCTGGTGCGTGACGCCCGCAAGATCGACGTCCTTCACGGTGAACGCCGCGTCGCCGGGCTGGTCCCAGTGCGAGGACTTCGTCGCATCGCCCAGCGCTGCCACGAGGTCGATGGTCGAGGCCGACCCGCTGCCCCGGAACAACCAGTACGCGGCCGCAGCCACGACAACGATGACGATCGCCAGGGCAACGAGCTGCCCCCTGTTCTTGAACACGCTCCGCTCCTTCTTTCGATCCCGGCAGGCCCGGAATCTTCGAATCCTAGCATCCGGTCAGGCGGGCGGCAAGGTTACCGCGACCGTTCCTTGATGGCCGCCCGCGTTTCCCGCTCGGTTTCGCGGCGCCGGATGGTCTCGCGCCGATCGTGAGCCTGCTTGCCCTTCGCGAGGCTGATGGCCAGCTTGACCTTGCCGTTCTTGAAGTACATGCGGACCGGGACGATCGTCATGCCCCGCTCGGCCACCTTGCCGACGAGCTTGCGGATCTCGTGCTTGTGCAGCAGGAGTCTGCGGGGGCGCAGCGGCTCGTGATCCGCGTAACCGCGGCTGCTGTACGAGCCGATGTGCACGTTGTGCACGAACACCTCGCCGGATTCGACCCGGCCGAAGCTGTCGCGCAGGTTCACGCGGCCCTCGCGGATGGCCTTGACCTCGGTGCCGACGAGCGCAATGCCCGCTTCGAAGGTCTCGAGCAGGTGATAGTCGTGCCTGGCCTTGCGGTTGTCCGCGATGAGGCGCTCGGCGGCCTTGCGCTCGGCCTGCTTCGCGGCTTTGCGGTCCAATCTGCTCTGGCTCATGGCCACCTGCCCGTCCCGCCGGCCAGCCGCGCCGCGAGCGCAATCGCCTCGACCAGACTGCCGTGATCCGCGACCCCGCGCCCGGCGATGTCGTATGCGGTCCCGTGGTCGACAGACGTCCGGACGATCGGCAACCCGATCGTGACGTTCACGGCCCGACCGAACGCCAGGAGCTTGATTGGGATGAGCCCCTGGTCGTGGTAGCAGGCGACGACGGCGTCGAACTCCCCGCGAGCGGCGCGTACGAACAGGGTGTCCGCCGGAAACGGTCCGCGGACGTCGAGACCGTCCGCCCGGCACGCGTCGATCGCCGGGGCGATCGCCTCGGTTTCCTCCCGCCCGAGCAGGCCCGCTTCACCCGCGTGGGGATTGAGACCGGCCACCGCCAGGCGCGGCGCCGGGCAGCCGAACCGTGGCAGCTCACGGGCCGTCAGGCGGATCACGCCTTCCAGCCGCTCGCGCGAGAGGAGACGCGGCACCTCGGCCAGCGGCACGTGGATCGTCGCGAGGACGACGCGGAGCGCCTCCGAGTGGAACAGCATCGCCACCGAAGACGCCCCCGTCAGATGGGCCAGCAGTTCCGTGTGCCCGCGCCACGGCAGGCCCGCGAGGGCGAAGGCCTCCTTGCTGATCGGCGCGGTGGCGAGCGCGTCGGCGCGCCCGGCCATCACGTCGCCCACGGCGGCGACGATGGCCTCGTAAGCCGCGCGACCCGATGCGGCGGTCGGGCGACCAGGCTCGAACGACGATCCGGTCGGCGGGCCGTACAGCGCGATCTCGCAGAGATCCCGCAGGCGGGAATCGACCGCCGCGGCCGCCGCGATCTCGGGGCCGATGCCTGCCGGATCTCCCACCGTGACGGCGATGCGTGGCCGTCTCACGCCGTCATCACCGGCCGGCACAGCCGCAGCCTCCGCCGGATCCGGACCGGCAGCACCCTCCGGCCGACGCCCCGCCTTCGTCCGACGCTCCCGCATAGGACGCGCCGCCGGACTTCCCGTTGGCTGCCCCACCGGTCAGCTCGTACCGCAGGCAGCACTTGAGGCGGCCGCACAGGCCCGACAGCCGCGCCGGGTTGAGCGCCAGATCCTGCTGCTTGGCCATCTTGATCGACACGGGATCGAACGACTTCAGCCAGGTACTGCAGCACAGGGCGCGCCCGCAGGTGCCGTAGCCGGTCAGCATCCGGGCCTCGTCGCGAACGCCGATCTGCCGCAGTTCGATCCGCATCTTGAACTCGGCGGCCAGCTCGCGCACGAGTTCCCGGAAATCGACCCGTTCCTCGGCGGTGAAGTGGAAGATCAGTCGTGAGCCGTCGAGCAGCTGCTCGACCGACGTCAGCTTCATGCAGAGGCCCCGTTCGCGGATCTTCATCGTGGCGACGCGCAGGGCTTCCCGCTCGCGGGCCTCGTGCCGGCGACGAAGGGCCAGATCCTGGGGCGTCGCACGACGGACGATGCGAGGACCGTCGTCTCCGACGGGGTGCCTCGCCATCACGAGCACGGGCCTCACCCAGACATGGCCGAGGTAGGGCCCGTTCCCCCCTTGGAGCACCACCGCCTCCCCGTCGGCGAGCGGCGGATCGAGGTCGGGCGGCACGGCAGCATGAACGAGGGCGCCCAGGCGGGTCCTGACGCCCACGGCACACGCGTCCCCAGCGCTCATCGTCATCGGCATGTACCGCCGCCGGCCCGAGCTGGGCCTACAACTGGAAGGCCAGCCAGTCCGCCACGACCTTCGGACTCGCGTTGTTCCGTTCGAGCGCCGCTTCGGCTCGACCGACGGCAGAAAACGCGCGGGTCAGCCGATCCCGGTCGTAGTGCCTCGCCAGGGGTTCCAGGTCCGTCCTGAGATCGAGGTTGACCAGTTCGGTGTGCGCCGCGCGGGTGGCAATCACGCTCACGTCCCGCAGCAGCGACGCGAGCGCTCGCAGCCTCAGGGCCACGGCGCCGCGGTCGGCCGCGGGACTCTTGCTGTCTTTCCCCTTGCCTCGCTTGGCGGCCCCCTGCAGCAGGGCTCCGGCCACGGCCAGACGATGCCGCGCGTCCCGCGCGCCGGCTGACTCCGCCAGCACCGCCGCCGCGACGGCTCTGGCGTCGGCGAGCGCACCGCCGCCCGATACGAGCGCGCGACCGAGGCTGCCGGTCGACAGCGCCGCAGCCGCGTGCGCATCAGCCGCGTCGAAGCCGTACCGGCGGCTCAGCACGTCTGCCACATCTCCGGCCGCGAGAGGACCGAACCGCAGTTGGCAGCACCGGGATCGGATCGTCTCGAACAGTTCCGCCGGCCGTGACGTGACGAGCATGAACACGTTCTGCGCAGGCGGCTCTTCCAGCGTCTTGAGCAGCGCGTTCTGCGCATGAGGTTCCATGAGGTCGGCCCGGTCGATCACCACGACACGGAATCGACCTTCCGCCGGCCGGAACATCAGGCCTGACGTGATATCCCGGATCGCGTCGATCTTGATCGAGTCCTTCTCATCGGGCTCGACGAGATGCACGTCGGGATGGACACGGCGCTCGATCTTCCGGCACGAGCGGCAGGTGCCGCACGCATCGCGCCGGGGTGGGTCAGTCGCGTTGACCGGCTCGAAACAGTTCAGCGCCTGCGCGACAGCCCCGGCCATCAGCCGCTTTCCGACGCCGTCGGGTCCCGAAAAGATCAGGCTCTGAGGCACCGACCCGCCCGCAATCGCCCTGCGGAGGAGATCCCCCAGCCGCCGATGCCCGACGATGTCGCTGAAAGTCATGGTAGGACAAGAGTTAGGGGAATCGTATCACAGCAGGCGACAGGCGACGGGCGACAGGCGACCGGGGGGAGGACAGGCGACGGGCGACAGGCGATCGGGAGGAGCGGGGATCAGGGATCAGGGATCAAGGTGCCGACCAGTTCACCAGCAGCAGTTTCGCGGTCAGGAGGGCGAAGGCGGCGAGGAGGCCTCGCAGCGCGCGGGACTCGCGGTTCTTTCGGACGCGATCCCAGCTGAATCGCCTGGCCGCCGTCTCTGCCGTTCCCGCGCAGTAGTTGTCGTACTCCGGACCGAACGTCCTCCGCAGGAAGGCCTCTTCCGTCCGAACGGCCGCCGTCACGGTCACGATGAAGTACAGCAGCGCGACCACCGCCGCGCCGATACTCGCACTCGCGATGACGACGCCGGCAGCGATGATGCCCGATCCCACGTACAACGGATGGCGGACGAAGCGATAGGGCCCGGATGTCGTCACCTCGCGGCTCTTCTCGAGGTGCCCCGCCGACCAGATGCGAACGGCCTCTCCGGCGACCGCCACCAGCGCGCCGGCCACGAGGGCGGCAGGCGTGGGCGTGGCCAGCAGCAGGACGAGAGCCGCGGTCGCGAAGCCCAGCGGAACCCGCCGCCTGGCCAGACGTGCCACCCAGTCAGCCACGACGTGCCTCCCGTTCGAGACGCCGATCGACCGCGCGCGTCACCCCCTCGACGGAAATGTTCTGGATGCAGGGCACCGCCCGCCGGCACAGGCGCTTGTGGTGGCACTCGCAACGCTCGAACTCGGAGAGGCACAGGTCGCCGCCTGCCCAGGGCCCGTTCCGTGCGGGATTCGTCGGCCCAAACAGACCGACGACCGGTGCGCCGACCGCTGCCGACAGCTGCAGCGGTCCCGTGTCTCCCGCCACAACGATGGCGGCGTCGCGCGCCAGGGCCAGCAGATCACCCAGGCTCGTGGCGGGCGCCACGACGGCGGCGCCGTTCGAGGCCCGCGCCACCGCTTCCGCGAGGTCGCGCTCCCCCGGTCCCCAGATGACGGCCGTCGGGATGTCGTGGCGATCGCGCAGGTGCGCGGCCACGGCGCCGAAGCGGTCCGGGGCCCACCGCTTGTTCGGCCACCCGGCGCCGGGATTGACCAGCGCGTACCGGCCGCGATCCTGGCGACCCAGAGCGGCGCGCACGTCGGCGACGACCGGCGACGCGGGAATCGTCAGGTCCGCGGCGCGCTGGGCCGGGTCTGCTCCCCACGAAGCCGCGAGCGCGAGGTTCATGTCGACCACGTGTTGCCCGGGCATCGGCGTCACGCGCCTGGAATAGAACCGCGCCGCCACCCGCTCGCGGGTGTGCGCGGCGGCGAACCCGATCACCTCTCGGGCTCCCGACATCCAGGCCCAGCCGGCCGACTTGAGGAGACCCTGGAAATCGAGGGCCGCGTCGTAGCGCTGCGCGCGCAAGGTCCGGATGGCCAGGATCGCGCTGTTGAACCACTGAAACCGGGGGGCACGTGCCGGCACGGGAACGGACATCCCTGAGTGCCTCGGCACCACCATCACGGAGTCGACGGCTGGCACGAACTGCAGGAAGGCCGCGTAGCGGGCATCGACCAGCCAGTCGATCCGCGCCTCCGGATGGGCCCGCCGCAAGGCCGACACGGCCGGGACCGCGTGAACCAGGTCGCCAAGGGCGCTGAGCCGGACGGCGAGCAGCGAGACAGCCATTCAGCGGGTCGTGATGCGGGCCAGAAGGTCGCGCGTGGAATGGTCCTTGGGATCGCCGACGATCGCCGTGCGCCCGCCGTAGGCCTGGACGATCGGCCGCTCCGGCACGGTGTCGACGGTGTAGTCGGTGCCCTTGCAATGGACGTCCGGCCGAAGCCGCAGCAGCACGTCGGCAACGGTCCGTCCTCCGAAGATCGTCACGAGATCGACGCAGCGCAAGGCCGCGATGAGTTCCGCGCGATCGCCCGCCTTCATGATCGGCCGGCCCTCTCCTTTCAATTCCCGCACCGAGTCGTCGTCGTTGACCGCGACCACGAGCAGGTCAGCCTCCCGGGCAGCCCCTTCGAGATACCGGATGTGGCCCACGTGCAGGAGGTCGAAGACGCCGTTAGCCAGGGCGATCGTGCGGCCCTCGGCGCGAGCCGCCTCCACCGCGCGCGCGACGTCCTCGAGCGGCAGGACCGGTCCCATCGTCACGCCGCCGGGTTGTCGATGAGCCAGACCGCTGCCTCGATGAGATCCCGGCAGACGGCGTGGGCCGTGACGCCCGGTTGGGAGCGGCGCGCCTCGGATTCGCCGTATCCCGTCCGGACGAGGATTCCGCGGGCCCCGACCTGGCTGGCGACCGCCAGGTCGCGCCACCGATCGCCGATGACGACCGACCGCGCGAGGTCGATGCCCAGATCACGCGCCGCCTGAATGGCCATGCCCGGCTTCGGTTTGCGGCATTCGCACTCGGTCCTGAAGGCCTCGACTACGGCATCCGGCGAATGCGGGCAGTAGTAGTGTCCGTCGATCCTCGTGCCCCCGCGCGCCGCCTGCTGCTGCAGGTACTCCGCGGTGGCGTGGACGAACGCCTCGTCGTACATGCCAAGCGCGACACCGGCCTGGTTCGTCATGACGACGGCGAGGTAGCCGGCACGTCTGAAGATCTTGATCGCGTCGATGGCAAAGGGAAACAGGACCAGGCGCTCGAGCCGGTCGATGTACCCGGCTTCTTCGTTGAGCGTGCCGTCCCGATCGAGAAACACCGCAGGGTGCAACGCAGTCACAGCACATCCTTCACCGCGCCGACGATGGCGTCGACGCTGACGCGTGTCATGCACCGATGATCGATCGGGCACTCACGAAGCCCGCAGGGACGGCACCAGGCCCGGCCGGCCATCACGCTGGCCGGACGCAGCCGTCCGCCGATCGTCCTCGGCACCGGTGCGGTGACCCGCTCGTCGGTCGGCCCGAATACGGCGACCAGGGGAATCCCGAGCGCCGCCGCGAGGTGCATGGTGCCCGAGTCGTTGGTCACCAGTACGCCACAGGCCGCCAGAACGCCCGCGAGTTGCCGCAGGTCGGTCCGGCCCGTCAGGTCGATCAGCCGCCCGGCGACGTTCCCCTCGATCTTACCGGCTTCCTGGGCAACCGTGGCGGCCGCACCGGAATCGGCCCGGCTGCCGACGAGCACAGCGGTCACCGCCGCCGCGCGGACGAGCGCGGCAACCACCGCAGCGTAGCGCACGGGCGGCCACCGTTTCGCGCCACCGAACGCCGCGCCGGGCGCGATGCCGAGCAGTGGCGATGCGCCGTCCCAGCCCGCTTCGCGGAGCAGAACCGCCCCACTCTCGCGAACCTGCGGGCCAACATCGAGGCGAGGTTCACGCATGCCCTCACCGGCGCCCAGCGCCGACACGAGATGCCGGTAGTAATCGACCTGATGCACGCGGCGCCGCGGCCGGGCGACGGGACGTGTGAGCAGCGGGCCACGGAGATCCCGGCGGTACCCGCATCGTTCGGGGATGCCCGCGCGCCACACGACGAACGCCGATCCCAGCGAGTTCGGCAGCAGCACCGCCCGGCGGGCTCCGACCGTCCGCACCCGCGCGGTGTCCTCGGCAAGACGTCGCCGGACGCCGCCATCCGCGCGAGCCGTAAGCGTCACGACCGCGTCCACGCCGGGCACGATCTCGAAC
Source organism: uncultured Vicinamibacterales bacterium (assembly GCA_964481395.1). GTDB lineage: Bacteria > Acidobacteriota > Vicinamibacteria > Vicinamibacterales > JAKQTR01 > JBFMFH01. Next base: position 10,855 of record CAYZYG010000080.1, on the reverse strand, counting down.
AGGCCGGCCACCGACGAGCGCGCGGCCACGACCAGCCGGTCATCGCGGTGCAGCCGCCGCAGCGCGTCCAGCGCCGGCAGCGCCATCACCGCGTCACCCAGCCAGTTCGGCGCGACGACGATCGTCGTCATGCGTCCTCGTCCCGGGATTCCCGCCTGGCTGCGGGGAACATGCCCCGCCCGTTGCCGTCCGGCAACTCGTCGTCCCGCCATCGGCGGTGCATCCACAGCCAGAGCTCCGGGTGGCGCCGCACGTACATCTCGAGCACGTCGGTGCAGCGCTGTGTGAAGTCGCGGATGGCCTCCGGGCTGTCCTCCGCCGGAGGGGGTACGGGATGCTCGTAGATGAGCCGGTAGCGCCCCGGCCCGTTCGGGAGCGCGAACACCGGAACGACCGGAGCCCCGGTCCGCAGGGCGAGGATAGCCAGCGCCAGCGTGGTCGCGGCCGGCCGATCGAAGAAGCTCACCGTTACCGCGTCCGGCGCCTGGATGTGCTGGTCGATGAGCACGGCCACGCCCTGGTTCGAGCCGAGCGCCCGCAAAACGCGCCTCAGCGCGCCGCGCCGGTAGATGACGTAGTTGCCGGTGCGGCTCCGCATGTCCTCCAGCAACTGATGGAGGTACGGGTTATCGAGCGGTCTGGCCAGCACGCCGATGGACGCGTGCGACGCCCCGTGGGCGATCGCGTGAATCTCCCAGTATCCGAAGTGCCCCGTAAAATAGAGCACGCCGCGGCCGTGGCGCAGGGCGTTGTCGCTGTGCTCCCTGCCCTCGACCTCGACGCGCCGCAACATCTCGTCAGGCTGGAGGCCGCTGAACTTCAGCAACTCGAACAGCAGCCGGCCGAAGTGCCCGAAGACGTGGCGCACCATGCGTCGATGCTCGCCGGCGGTCTTCCGCGGAAACGCGGCTCCGACGTTGACCAGCGCGACCCGCCGGTGACGCGCGTCGAGCGCGTAAAAGGCGTAGCCGAGCCCGGTGCCGAGCGCCCGCACGGCGCGCCACGGGAGCTGGCGGGCAATCAGGACGGTCGTCGCGACGCCCCAGTACTCGAGGCGGTGCCTGATCCGGTTCATGCCGTGACACTCCGCGCAGCGACCAGCCTCCCGGCCAGCCAGACCCGCAGGCGATCGGCCGGTTCGATGGACACGGCGAGCGGCACCCAGGCCAGCGCGAACGGCAGCGGCCGATACGGCAGGAGCCGCACGAGGTCCTTCTCCGTCGTCAGGACGGCTGACGCTCCGACGCGCCGCGCCTCGTCGGCCATCCGTCCGAGGTCTCGCGGGCCGTAGGGGTGATGGTCCGCAAAGGCCAGCGTGCCCGCGACGTCGAGTCCGAGCTGCCTGGCACTCACGAAGAACCGCTCGGGTTCCGCGATGCCGGCGACGGCCAGCACCCGCACCCCAGGTTCGAGCGGCGCGCTGGGGCGAAAGACGTCCAGCCGCCGCGGCTCCGCAAGGCGTCGCGTGACGGAGAACGCGTCGGGCACGCCCAGTTTCGCGCCCAGGTCGAGCGCCTCGGCCGTCTCCCCCCCATCGACGAGCAGCGCGTCGGCGACCGACGCGGTGTCGAGCCGCTCGCGAAGGCGTCCGAACGGCAGCGTGCGCGGGTGCTCGATGTCCCGCGGCGACACCATCAGCAGATCCACGTCACGGTGCAGCGCGAGATGCTGGAATCCGTCGTCGAGGACGTGGACCGTCGTGCCGAAGTGCGCCTCAGCCAGCCTTCCTGCGAGGTACCGGTCAGGGCACACCAGCACTGGCGTCGTCCCGAGGGCGCGCGCCAGCATGAGCGGCTCGTCGCCGGCCCGATCCAGGTCGGCGCGGATCGCGCGGCCGTCGTGGACAACGACCACGCCTTCCTGGGGCGCACGGCGCCTGTAGCCGCGCGTCAGCACGGCTGGACGTTCGTCCAGCGTCTTCAGCACCTCGACGACATGGGCCACCGCCGGCGTCTTCCCACGCCCGCCGACGCTCAGGTTGCCGACGCTCACCACCGGGTGGCGGAGGCGGCGCCGGCGGCCCGGCCGGCTGAAGCGGGCGCGTCTTGCTCGGGCAAGCTCGGCGTAGAGCGCGCTCAGCATGGGACCGGACTCACCGTGACACTGGGAAGGGCACTACCCGGCCGCCGGGCTCGGCGACCGGCAGCAGCCGGGCAATGGCGTCCAGTGTCCTGGCCCTCGCGCCGCGGTTGGCCTCGACCAGCGTCCGCGCAGCCTCGCCCAGCCGCTGGCGGCCTTCGGGGCGAAGGAGCAGTTCGATGAGCACGTCTTCCAGCTCACGCGGGCCGGCCACCTGAACGGCGGCCTCGTTGCCGAGGAACGCGTCGGCGATCTCGCGGAAGTTCTGCATGAAGGGACCGAACACGATGGCCTTTCCGAGGACGGCCGGCTCCAGGATGTTGTGCCCACCCATGTCGACGAGACTGCCCCCGACGAAGACCACCGTCGCAAGCTGGTAGACTTGGGCCAGCTCGCCGATCGTATCAAGAACGACCACATCGGCGCGCAGCTCCCGGTCCAGGGCCAGCGCGGTGCGGCGGACGGTCCGGAACCCCGACTGCCTGGCCAGTTCGGCCACGTCGCCGAAGCGCTCGGGCCTCCGCGGCGCGAGAATCAGGAGGGCTCCGCTCACGAGCGTCCGGATGCGCTCGAAGCTCCGCAGCAGGATCTCGTCCTCGCCGGGAAACGTGCTTCCGGCGACGATCACCGGGCGGGCGTCCGTCCCCTGAAAGAACCGGAGGACCCGATCCGGCGCACGAGCGGGGCCGGGCTGGCTGCCCGGCGATGGCACTGAGTCGAACTTGAGACTGCCGGTGATGGAGATCCGTTCCGCCGGAGCCCCGAGCGCCCGAAGCCGACCCGCGGTTTCTTCGCCCTGCACGCAGAAGTGATCGACGAGGCCGAGCACGCGGCGGAACAGTGGCCGGATCAGCCGGTAGCGCGGAAACGAGCGGGCCGAGATCCGGCCGTTGACCACCATCGTCCGCACGCCGGCCTCGTGGCAGGCCCTGAGCAGGTTCGGCCAGATCTCCGTTTCCATCACGACGAAGAGGCGGGGCCGAACGACCCGGAGCACCCGGCGGACGATGAACGGAAGGTCCAGTGGGAAGTAGAAGATGCCGTCCGCCATCGGGAAGCTGCCCCGGGCCACCTGCTGCCCGGTCATCGTCGTCGTCGACACGAACAGGCGGAGACCGGGGTACCGCTCCTTCAACTCGCCCGCGATGGCCCTGGCCGTCAGCGCTTCCCCGACCGACACGGCGTGGATCCAGATTGACGGTTCACGGTCGAGGTTGAGAGACACCGGCAGGAACCCCAGGCGCTCGGGGAAGCTCCTGACGTACTTGCGGTACCGAACGGCCTGATAGAGGTAGTACGGCGCCGTCACGGCGAGGAACAGGACGCCCGCAAGGCTGTAGAGGAAGTACATGGATTCCGGCGATTCAAGATACCACGCGCGTTTGACCCTCCTCCAACCGGTTCATTAGAATTGTGGGTCCGGGACTTCCTCAAGGAGCATCCATGGCAATCCGCATCGGCATCAACGGATTCGGCCGGATCGGCCGGAACATCATGCGCGCGGCGCTCGGCAACCGGGAACTCGACTTCGTCGCCGTCAACGACATCACGGACACGCAGACGCTGGCCCATCTGCTCAAGTACGACTCGATCCTGGGCAACCTCGAGGCGACCATCGAAGCGGGCGAGGGCTGGATCAGCGTGAACGGAGACAAGTTCCAGGTGCTGTCCCAGCGGGACCCCGGGCTGCTGCCCTGGAAGGACCTCGGCGTGGACGTGGTGTTCGAGTCGACCGGCCGGTTCACGAAGCGTGACGACGCGCTCAAGCACGTGGCGGGCGGCGCGAAGCGGGTCATCGTGACCGCGCCGGCGAAGGGCCCCGATGGTACGTTCGTCATGGGCGTGAACCACGAACTGTACGACCCGGCCAAGCACGTCGTCATCTCGAACGCGTCCTGCACGACCAACTGCCTGGCGCCTTTCGCCAAGGTGCTCCATGACTCGTTCGGCATTGTCAAGGGCTGGATGACGACGGTCCACTCGTACACGAACGACCAGAACATCCTGGACCTGCCGCACAAGGACCTGCGCCGCGCCCGCGCGGCGGCCGTGTCGATGATCCCGACGACGACGGGCGCCGCCAAGGCCGTGGGCGAGGTGCTGCCCGCCCTCAAAGGCAGGCTCGACGGCTTCGCGATGCGCGTGCCGACGCCGAACGTGTCGGTGGTCGATCTGGCCGCCATCCTCGCGAAGAAGACGACCGGCGAGGAGGTGAACGCGGCGTTCCGGGCGGCGGCCGCCGGCCCCATGAAGGGGATTCTGGCCGTCGAGGACGCGCCGCTCGTGTCGGTCGACTTCCGGAAGAACCCGCACTCGTCAATCGTGGACGCCGAGTACACCAAGGTCATGGACGGGGACTTCGTGAAGGTCCTCTCGTGGTACGACAACGAGTGGGGCTACTCGTCGCGCTGCGTGGATCTGGTGGTGTACATGGCCGGGCGGGGCATCTGAGCAGGGACCGGGGACCGGGGACCGGGGACCGGGGACCGGTTCTGACCAATCCCCAGTCGCCAATCCCCAATCCCCAACGTGACGGGGGTCTTGTGGCGAAACTGTCCATCCGCGATCTCGATCTGAAGGGCCGGCGGGTCCTCATCCGCGTCGACTTCAACGTGCCCATCAAGGACGGGCGCATCAAGGACGACACGCGGGTGCGGGCGTCTCTGCCGACGATCCGGTACGCCCTCGAGCAGGGGGCGACGGTGATCCTGGCGTCGCATCTCGGCCGCCCGAAGGGCGCCCCGAACGCCGAGTTCAGCCTGAAGCCGGTGGCCGATCACCTGGCATCGCTCGTCGGCCGGGAGGTCGTCTTCGCCGCCGATTGCGTCGGCGATCCGGCGCGCGGGGCAGTCGAGGAGGCACGCGACAAGGGCTCGAACCTCGTGGTGCTCGAGAACGTGCGCTTCCACAAGGAAGAAGAGAAGAACGACCCCGGGTTCGCGGGCCAACTGGCGGCGCTCGCGGATCTCTACGTGAACGACGCGTTCGGGTCGAGCCACCGTGCGCATGCGTCGACCGAAGGGATCGCGAAGCTCGTGCCGAAGGCAGCCGCCGGGTTCCTGATGGAGGACGAGCTGAAGTACCTCGGGCACGCGCTCGAGTCGCCGGAGCGGCCGTTCGTCGCGGTACTCGGCGGCGCCAAGGTTTCCGACAAGATTGAGGTCATCGAAAACTTCATCGCGCGCGTCGATACCCTGCTGATCGGCGGGGCCATGGCGTACACGTTCTTCAAGGCGCAGGGCCTGCCCGTCGGCCGCTCGCTTGTCGAAGACGACAAGCTCGATGCCGCCCGCGAGATCGTCGCTCGCGCGGCCGAGAAGAAGGTCGCCCTCGAACTGCCGGTGGACCACGTGGTGGCGGAAAAGATCGAGGCGGGCGTGGCCAGCGAGGCGCTCGAGGTGACCAACGCCGCGATTGGCGATCGCATGGGACTGGATATCGGGCCGAAGACGGCCGCGAGATACGCGGGCATCGTGGCGTCGGCGAAAACCGTCGTGTGGAACGGGCCGATGGGCGTGTTCGAAGTGAGCCCGTTCGATGCGGGCACGACGGCGGTCGCCAAGGCCGTCGCGGAGGTGCAGGGCACGACGATCATCGGCGGCGGCGATTCCGTCTCGGCGGTCGCCAAGGCCGGCGTGACCGACCGTATCACGCACATCTCGACCGGCGGCGGCGCGTCGCTGGAGTTCCTCGGCGGCCGCGTGCTGCCGGGGGTTGCCGCCCTCAGTGAGAAGTGAGGCGTTACTGCCCCGGCCCTGAGCCAGCCTCGCGTTCGCGCGAGCCGAAGGGCCGGGATGTAGCCGCGCCCACGGAACGGTAGGGCGCGCTCGCCGAGCGCGCCGCCTCGTCGCCTGAACGCCGGGCATGGGCCCACCGGATGTTGCCGTCGTCGTCAGCTGGAGGCCGGGGCTTCAGCCCCGGCGCAAACATGCGTACACCATTCATCGCCGCCAACTGGAAGATGTTCAAGACCCTCGCCGAGACGAAGGCGTTCTTCGCCGAGTTCCGGCCGCTGGTCGAAGGTCTCACCGACGTGGAGATCGTGGTCGCCCCGCCGTTCACGGCGCTCGCGACCGCGGCCGACGCGGCCCGCCACTCCAACATCGGCATCGCCGGGCAGGACGTGTACTGGGAAGCGGAAGGCGCCTTCACCGGCGAGGTCAGCACGGCCATGATCAAGGACGCCGGCGCCGGCTACGTCATCATCGGCCACTCGGAGCGGCGGCGGCTGTTCGGCGACACCGACGACACCGTCAACAGGAAGCTCCGGGCAGCGCTGGCGGCCGACCTGACGCCGATCGTCTGCGTCGGCGAGACGCTCGAAGAGCGTGACGGCGGCCAGACGCTCGCGGTGCTCGACCGACAGGTCGAGGGGGGACTTCGCGGGCTGACCGGCGCACAGGTCGCCGGCCTGGTGATCGCGTACGAACCGGTGTGGGCGATCGGGACCGGGCGCAACGCGACGCCGGCGCAGGCCGCCGAGGCCCACGCGCACATCCGGACCCGGCTCGGCGAGTGGTTCTCCCGAGAGGCGTCCGGGGCCTGCCACATCCTGTACGGCGGCAGCGTGAAGCCCGGCAACATCCGCGAACTGATTGCGCTGGAGGATGTGGACGGAGCCCTGGTCGGCGGGGCAAGTCTGGACCCCGGGGGGTTTTTCGAGATCGTGGCGGGCAGCCGGCCTGCCGCGTTATAATGGTTAGATGCTCTACTACGTTCTGACCGGGCTCTACGTCATCGTCTGCCTGCTCCTGCTGGTGGTGGTCCTGCTCCAGCAGGGCCGCGCCGGGGACATTGCCAGCGCCTTCGGCGGCAGCAGCAGCCAGACGGTGTTCGGGGCGCGGTCCGGCGCGACCATCCTGACGCGGGCCACCAGCGTCCTCGCGGCGCTGTTCATCCTCGGAGCCCTGGGCCTGGCAATTGTCGGCCAGCGGGGTCCGGGGTCGGTCGTGAGCGGCACGGAGACTCCGGCCAGCGCGCCGGCGGCGCCCGCAGCACCGGCCGAGAAGAAGTAGTAGAATAGCGTTCCCTCGCGGAAGTGGCGGAATTGGCAGACGCACCAGCTTGAGGGGCTGGCGATCGCAAGATCGTGGAGGTTCGAGTCCTCTCTTCCGCACCACTCCTAACCAACTGATTCCCAATAACTTGCGGGTTCTGCTGTTCTAGCTGGGGCTGGATTGGGGGTAATCCGGGGTTATGGTGACGGTGTGCTCCGGCTCTACCGTCGACATCGCCTCGCGTGCCCGCATCGCTCCGAGCGCCATCGACGCTGTAGCTGTCCGATCTACGTCGCCGGTTCACTCGCGGGCGAGCCTGTGCGACGAGCGCTCGATCTCTCCTCCTGGGATGCCGCCGCCACGCTCATCGCGCAGTGGAACACGAACGGCGTGATTGGCGCGTCAGCGGCCAGCATCCCGAGCATTCGCGAGGCCGTGGAGAAGTTCACCGCCGACGCCGAGGCGCGGGGCCTGGAGCGGGAGAGCGTCAAAAAGATCCGCGACGCGGTGGAACGCCGCTTCCAGCAATTCTGCGAACGGAAGGGGTACCGGCTGCTGCGCCAGCTGGGGGTGGACGAACTTCGTGAATACCGGAATGAGCTGGCCAAGTCCTACGCGGCGAACTCGGTGCGCGGCCGGCTCGGCTATGTGCGCGCGTTTCTCCGCTTCTGTGTCGTCAGCGGGTGGATCACCTCCAATCCCGCCGCCGCCGTCAAGCCGCCGCGCGCCGAGGACACGGGGGTGGACACGTTTACCGAAACCGAGATCCAGGCCATGCTGCACGCGGCCGAGACGTTCAATCACCGGGGCATTCATGGGCCCGGGAACCGCAAACGCATCCGGGCGATGATCCTGCTGCTGCGCTTCTCCGGCCTCCGCATCTCGGATGCCTCTGTGCTCGCGCGGCACCGCCTCAACGATGACAAGCTCGGTGTCCGAACCCTGAAGACCGGTTCGCTCATCTACTGTCCCCTGCCCCCGCACGTGGTGGCGGCGCTCGGCGAGAGCCCGTCCGAGAATCCCGCGTACTTCTTCTGGAACGGCCAGTCCCTCCCGATCACCGCAGTGAAGGTCTGGGAAGGAACCTTCCGGCGCGTCTTTGCGCTGGCCGAGATTCCCGAAGAGAAGCGGTTCATCCACAACTTCCGGCACACGTTCGCGACGGATCTGTTGGAGCGCGGGATTCCCATCGAGGACGTCGCCGCGCTCCTCGGCAACTCCGTCAAGATTGTCGAGAAGCACTACTCCCACTTCGTTAAGAGCCGCCGCGACCGCCTGGAGAAGCGTGTCCGGGCTCTCTGGTCGGATGAGCCCACACCCGGCACGCCGCACTCTGATGCCAAGCCCGATGTGCCGCCAGCGGCATAGACCGCCGCCTTGGTCCTTCCGGCGGGCTTGGTAGGCTTCCCGCAGTTCCCCATCACATCATTCAGGAGGTACTGCGATGCCGCGACAGCCCGTCGATCTGGCGAGTCACTTGAATCTTACCGTTCACCACGGCCATCCGGCCGACTTCCCGGTGTCACTCATGCCCGTCGAGTGCGGCACGAACGGCGTCCGGCGCCCGATCCCACACCGCCTCGCAGTGGTGCGCGAAGACACCGGCCAGCCGCTGGCCGTCGTGTCGGACCGCTACACGCTGGTCCCGCACGAGACGATCCTCAACGCCGTCGACGCCTCACTCGCGACACTCGACGTGGGCCCGGTGCCCAGAGGCATCTACGTCGACCGCGGCGGCGCCCGGATGCGCGCCATCTACAAGTTTCCCGCGCTCGCCCAGTCGATTACCAACGGCGATGAGATCTGCCCCTGCCTCCAGGTGCGCAACACCTACGACGGCACGGCCCGGATCGGCCTTCACATCGGCGCGTTTCGGTTCGTGTGCACGAATCTCGCCGTCGGTGGAGGCGGCGTGTTCGCCGGTGGCTTCATGGCCGTCCATGCCGGCGAGATTCCAATCGATACCGTCACTGAGGAACTCGCCAACTACCTGCGCGGCTTCGACGGAATCGCGGCACTCTACCGACGGTGGAAGGAGGAGTCGCTGCAGCCGCAGGGGCTGCAAGAGATCTTCGAGCACGACCTCGATGGCCGGCCGGAGGCTCTGCAACAGGCATGGCTGGCGGCCAACCCAAAGACGGTCTATGCGGCCTACAACGCCGCGACGGATTTCGCCAGCCACCGGATGCGCAGCGCGACCGCGGCGTTCCATCTGCTCGGCCGCATCAACAAGGTGTTTCAGGTGCGGTTCAGCTGACCGCCCCCGCCGCCAAGAAGCCAAGGCCCCTTCGCCTTGGCTTAATTTTCGTCACCTCCCGCCCTATGATCCCTCCGAGCGAATTGGAGGGTCTTCATATGCCGAGATTCAATATCTACAGGATTCCCCTCTCCAGCAGGCCGACGTTGGTGGCCAAGGTTCGACGCGCAGGGCTCGGCGTCGTGGCGGATGAGACCTTGGGCAGTTATAGAATCCAGTTCTTCCTGTCCACGAATCCTGAGCCCATAGACATCTGGTGGACCGATCTCTATGCGCCGTTCCTGGCCGGCGTTGAGCCGCAGCCAAAGAACCTCGTCCACTACGCCCTACTTATCGCGACGAAGCCGGGTGTCTGCTACGCAGTCAGCCTTGGAAAGTCACATTTCTACCTTCGCCAGTTCTGCGATCCAGATTTCGGTCTGAACCTGGCGGAGCGAATCGCGGACCCGAACGACCCGCGCATGAAGAACTCTCGTTTCCACAAGTCAGTCCGAAGCACCGCGACAACCACGTACCATCGCGGAGCGGGACTCGAATGCGACGGGGGCGAGTCGATGCACTTTCTTCGGGCCGGAACCAGATCCCGTCGCGAATGGGGTAAACAGGCCAGCTTCGGCACTTCAGCCCAACTCGAACTCGAGATTCAACCCAGGGATCTACCTGAGCTATTCGATCGGCTTGAGGCGAAGCTCCAGGAACCAGCCAGATTCAGCCTCCCGAAGACCGAGCTAGTGAGGGATCCTGCTGAGATTCGACGGCTTGACGCCGAGTTGGTGGAAGCACTACTTGGCAACCGCTCCGCGTTCGACGTAGATGTCGAGGCTCTCCTTGTCTCAGGAGTGGAGTTCATCTTCCCTGCCGCGTCCGACTACAGCCTGTACCTGCGGGGGCACTCCGAGGAACGTTCCCCAAGTGGCGAACTGTCTCTCGAAACCCTCCGTGCGTTCGTCCGAGAGCACGGTGTTGACCTCGTGAGCCATCTCGACGACCTGCGAGTCGCCGTCCATCACGAGGACGGAAAGACTCACTCCCAGCCCCTGAAGTACTTCTTGGATTTCATTGACCGGCAGGAACGTTCGTGCCTCATCAACGGGAAGTGGCACCGCTTCAACCAATCGTACCTCGACTTCTTGAAGCGCCAAGTCGATGCATTGGAGTTCGTGTATGAACCACAGTTCGATGTCGTTCAAGAGCAGGTGGATGAATCGAGCTTCAATGCATCCCGAGCAGCGGAAGGCTATCTGAACTGCCACACGGACACTGAGCGGTTGGGCGGTTACACACTTGAAGCGTGTGACCTATTGAGAGATGGAACCGCCTACTTTGTGAAGATCGGAACCCCGCAGACGGCCTCGTATGCAATTGACCAGGCGGTGAATACGGTGAGGCTGCTTCAGAACCTCAGCTCTCCGCTGCGCATAGACGGGCAAGACGCCCCGATCAGAACGATCTGCCTTTGGCTCGTGTTTCGCCGGCGGACTCGCGTAACCCGCCTCTCTGAAATCCGGTCGCTCATCCTTCA
>CAYZYG010000079.1:6891-23732 GCA_964481395.1 uncultured Vicinamibacterales bacterium | reverse complement strand
GGCGGCAGGCGGCAGGGGAGAAGCCGGCGACAGACGATAGGCGACGGGCGGCAGGGAGGGCCCAGGTCCCCGGCCCCCGGGTGTATACTGGCCTCGCCCTCGGTATGGAGTGTGCGCTCGGGGATGCCCGGCCATGCCGACGGTGGATGCCCGTCCACCGGATCGCCCCCCAGCGTCGCCTGCGGCGGACGCGGCGGACGCAAGCGGGAAGCTTGCCTTCGCGATCGCCCGCATCGAGACTGAATTCTCTGCCTTCCTTCCCAAAGTCACCAGAGTCGATGCGGCGTGCGCCGAGATCCGCACGCGCGCGGGCGCGCTGACACCCGAAGACTGTGACGCGCTGCGCCGGCTGCCGCCGCTGCTCGGCAGGCGGACGGGTGACATCGCGACGAGTCTGTTCGAGACGCTCGCTGCGGTTGCACACGTCTGGCCGGAGCCGGCGGAGCTGTATCGCGCGCTCCTGGCGGCGCAGGATCCCGTCCTGCGCCGGCGGGCGGTCGATGAGGTGGCGTCCGCGGTCGCCTCCGGCCGTGTGCTGGCGACGGAGCGCCTTCTCACCGTCCTCGCCGAACAGGTCGAGCGCCCGGGCAGCGGGCTGACGGATCCCGCCGTGCTCGCGGTTCTCGACCGCGTCTCCGACGGTCTGTCGCCGCCGCGGTCCACCACCGACCGCCCTGCGCGGGACATCCGGATCGGCCTGCTCGTCGAGCCTCGCCATCCCGCGTTGCAGCGGCTGGCGGCGCGCCTCCTGGATCTGCGCGGCGAGCCCCCGACCGACGACATGGTGGCCACGATGCTGGGGCGGGAGGCGGCCGTCCTGCTGGGGCCGTACCTCGAGTACACCCGGGCCACGTATCTGGACCTCGTGGATCTGCTGCCCGTGGCGACAGCGCGCGCGAACGTCGATGGCTTCCGCAGCGCCGAACGCGTGTGCGGCAAGCTGACGCTCGCCTCCGCACTGGCCGAACTCGGGTGGGCCCGCGTCAACGACGGAATCGAGGCGCGACGCCTGGTGGGCGTGAGCCTGGCAGGCGCCTTCCCGTTCGTGTGCCGACCTGAGGAGGCCCGCCTGTTCGACGGCCTCGCCGAGGCCCGCCGGGTCTTCGACCGCATCGTGCTGGTCGCAGCGGGACGCGCGGCCGACACGGGCGCAGACGCGGCGTCACCGGTGGCGGATGCGGTCACCCGGTTCCGCGCATCGAGCGTGGTCCACGCGGAACTGCTGAGCCAGATCCTCGACATTGCGCCGCTGACGCGGGAACGGCTCCACACGCTGGTCGACGGGGTCGGCCGCTTGGTCGAAGATTTCCGCGCGCTCTTCGCGAGGCCAGGGGAACAGAGCCTGATCGACGAGGCTGCCGGCATCGAGCGCGTATACACAGATCTGCTCCGGCGGATCGACGCCGAAGCCGCGGCGGCGGACGACGACCCGCTGCCGATGTCGGTCTGCCGCCTGGTCCAGCCGTTCGAAGATCCCACGTCGCCCTCCGCCGTCCGCACGCTTCACGGTCTGAAGCGCTACCTCCACCAGCGCGGCCTGAAGCTGGCGTTCTCGCTCATCGGCGCGGGACCGTCCACGGGCCGTTCCATCGACCTGGCCGTCGGGACATCGCACCGGGATATCGAGGTCATCCGGCGCATCGAGTTCGTCGATCTCGCATCCGACCACGCGGACGCTCAGACAGACGGCGTCCCTTATGCCGTCTCGCTGGCGGCCGAGGCGTTCGCGGCGCACGCCGTGCACGGCCGCCGGCAGTTCCCCCACCTGCAGGTGTTCTGCTACGGCAACGAAGTGCACTACTTCGTGACCTTCAGAAACCACCCCGCGTTCATCCGTGTCGACTTCTCGCCGCCGCTGCGCGGCGGGATGATCGATCTGCAGTACCTCGGCGTCAGCGCCTACGACCTCTCCCACCACCCGAACCTCGCGCTCGATGCCGCTCGCCGGTTCTTCGAGCACCTCGACTTCATCGTGGACATCGACACGACACGCGTCCACGCACGCTACGACAAGGAGCGCGCCGTCACGATCGAGGACCTGCACCGCCGCGTCCGGCAGCTCCTGCACCTCGTGCCGTACCTGATGGACCTGGACTGGGTGATTGGCGGGCTCGATCTGAAGGCCGAGGCGAAGATGGAGGTTGCGGAGACGTGGGCGCGGTTCTTCGAGCGCTGGGGCGTCGTGCCGTACGAGCAGATGCTCACGGCGGATCGGCGGGGGGTCCTCATCAGCCAGGAGGACGCGCCCGACGGGGTGCGGGAAACGCGCTGGGACGGCCGAAGCCCGTACCGGGACCGATTCTGCGTGCCGGTGCCGCCGCGTGCGCCGGCCGTGGTGGCCGAGAACATCGCGCGCGCGGGAATTGACCTGCCCGCGCCCGTGACGCCGGAGACGATGGCGGGACAGGTCCGGCTGGACGACGCCGTTCTCGATCCCCTGCGCGCGGCGCTCGGCCGCGGCGAGGTGGAGGCGGCGCCGAGCGGCCTGCACCGCCGCTCCGCAGCCATGTTCGAGGGCATCCACGAGGTCGAGCGGCTGGCCGAGATTCTCGAGTCGCCGCCGGCGGTCCTGACCGACGCCGCGCGCCTCGCGAGCCTCGTGCCCCTCGTCGAGCGCCATGCCCGCTTCGAGACGGCCGGCAGCATCAACGGCTACCCGGTGCAGCGCACGCTGCTCGCGCTCGGCCCCGTCACGCTGAGGCTCTTCTGTCTGCGCGACTCGCTCGACATGCCCCGGCTCGCCGTTGCGGCCGACGCCAACGCCCTGCGCCGCCGCCGGGACCTCCCGGGCGCGCCCTGGGTGGACCCCGACTGGTGGAGTGCCGAGCGGGTCGCCCGCGCGTTGCGCCGCGCCAACCTGCTGGGGGCCGCCCTCGAACCCGCGACGGCAGACGAGCCTGCGGCGGCCGGACGTCTGCGGTCCATGTGGCGTGTGCCGCACACGGCGTCCCGCCGCCGGATCGACGCGGACGAACGCGTCGTGAACGGCACCGCCGCAGCTCCGGGACGTGCCGCAGGGACGGCGAAGCTCGGCACCTCCGGTCGGGCGCCGGCAGACGTTGCCGGTGCGATCCTGATGGCGCCGGCGCTGGCGTCCACGGATGCTCCGCTGCTGTGGCAGGCGGCGGGCGTGGTCTCGACAGGCGGAGGCATTCTGAGCCACCTCGGCCTGATCGCGGTCGAGTCGGGGAAGCCGGCTCTCATCATCGAGGGCGCCTGGGGGCCCCTTCCGAACGGTGAGGCGGCTGTCACCGTCCGACGTGAGTTGCACGACGAGCGCGCGTACGAACGGAGCGGTCTGCAGCTGATCGAGCACCACCACATCCGCTACGTCGAGGACCAGGTCCGCGAAGGGGACCTGGTGATCGTCGATGCAGACGAGGGCACGTTCGCCGTGTTCGGGCAGGACCCGGTGACGCTGGCCTTTCACGAAGCCCTCAGGCAGCATGCCGCGGCCATCGCACGGCTCCACGAAGACGGGGCCGAGTCGACGCTGATCAACCGGGGACACCTGCTCCGGGCGCGGCACCTGCTCGAACGGGCGGCCTCGCGCGTCGGCAGCCCGGCACTCGCCCGCTACGGGGTGCGGGAGATCCTGACGAGCGCCGCGGTGTGCGGCGACGTATCCGCCGCCGACGCGGCCATGCTTCTCCTGCGCGTCCTGCTCGACAATCCGCAGACGGGCCCCGCCGCGCGCGCGGCCATTCGCGACGTGACACGATCGCTCGCGGGGGCCGTGCGCGGGGCCAGGCAGGAAGCGGTCGCCCGGCTGCGGTCGTGCGCGACGGCGCACGATGCGCTGGCGCTCAGGCTCAACGTGCTGCGGCCGCACGGCATGCTCCGATGCATCGCCCAAGGGCTCGACCGCGCCGGCCTCGAGGGAGACGTCGTTGCATCGGGCGATCAGGACGATCTCGACGACCTCGTCCGATCCCGCCTCGCGGCGATGCGGTCGGGGCTCGCTGCCACCGGCGGAGAGACCACGCGGGGGCCGGGATGGGCGTCCCGCCTGGCGGTCGTGCGGGCGGTTGACGATGTGCTGCAGACGCCTGCGGAGGAGCGGACCGCCACCGAACGCCTGTGGGCGGAGCGCCAGGCCCTGGTGTCGGCGGCGGCGAGCCGATTCGCGACAGCGCTCGTCGTGACCCCGCGCGATGGCGGGCTCGAACTCGAAGCGATGGCCGGCGGCAAGGCCGCGAACCTCGCCGAAGCCTCGTCCATCGTCGGTGCCGAGATGGTGCCTGGGTGGTTCGCATTGACGACAGAGGCGCTGCGGGTCGCCCTGGAGTCGGGCCTGGTGCGGCGTGACGAACCGGGCGCTGCCGACTCCGATGCCCGCACGCTCGGTGAGGCCATCTCCACGGTGGCCTCTCGCCAGGATCTCGACCCGGCGGCACGCGCAGCCGAGATCCGGGACCTGTGGACCCGGGCGCAGTTCAGCGAGCCTCTGGTCGATGCGATCCGCCGGTCGTATTCCGCCTTGGGTGATTCCGTTCCGGTGGCGGTGCGCTCGTCGGCGCTGGGCGAGGATACGGCAGAGACGAGCCAGGCGGGGCTGTTCGACACTTTCCTGTTCGTGCGTGGCGAGCAGGACGTCATCCGGCACGTCAAACTGGCGTGGGCGGGGTTCTGGAGCGAGCGGGCTTGGCAGGACCGGCGGACTCGCGGCGACACCAACCGGCCGCGCGGCGGGCTGGTGGTGCAGCGGATGGTGCGCTCGCGAGTGGCCGGGGTCGCTCAGACGATCAACGCCGCCGAGTCGCGGCCCGGTGAACTCGTCATCAACGTCGGCCTCGGTCTGGGTGAGGGCATCGTGTCGGGTCGTGTCGCCGCCGATCATGTGGTCGTGGCCAAGGACCCTCCCGGTTCCGCCACGCTGCGCTTCCGCTATCTCACCGCCGACAAGCGCCGGCGCGTGGTCCTCGACGAACGCTTCGGGAGCGGCACCATCACGGTCGAGACGCTCGCGCACCAGCGCCTGCGGCCAGCGCTCGAGTACCCTGAACTCGGCGCGGTCGTGGATCTCGCGCTGCGCCTCGAGCAGGCGTACGCGCACCCGGTGGACATCGAGTTCGCGTTCGAGGACGCGGCGCTGTGTTTGCTGCAGGTACGGCCGGTGCCGGGCGCCGCGGCCGTCTGGGGGGCCACGCTGGGAACCTATCCCTTCGGCCCGCGTGCGCCCCTGCAGGAGGGCCGGCCATGATTCGGCGTGATGAGGCCCTGGCATATCACGCGTCGGAGCGCCCCGGGAAGATCGAGACGCGCGCGACGAAGCCGTGCGTCACGGCGAGAGACATGCGCCTGGCGTCGCTGCCGGGCGCCGCGTTCGCCTGCGAGGCGATTGCGAAGGACCCTGAGGCCGTCTTCCGGTATACCGACCGCGGGAATCTGGTCGGCATCGTCACGAACGGGACGGCTGTGCCGGGTCTCGGCGACGTCGGACCGGCGGCCGCCAAGCCGATGCAGGAGGGCGCCGCTGTTCTGCTCAAACGGCTCGCGGACCTCGACGTCTTCGATCTGGAGATCTCCGCGCCCGACGCGGATTGCTTCGTCGAGACGGTGACGCTGCTCGAGCCGACCTTCGGCGGCATCAATCTGAAGGACATCCGGGCGCCAGAAGGCCTCGACATCTACGCGCGCCTCCGGCGTCAACTGACGATTCCCGTCGTGCACGAGAACCTGCAGGGATTGTCCGTCGTGGCGTCCGCGGCGTTGCACAACGCGCTGGCGCTGGCCGACAAGCACGTGACCGGCGTCCGCATCGTCATGTGCGGAGCCGGGACGGTGGGGCTGGGCTGCGCGCAGATGCTCCTGCTGATGGGCGCGACGCCCGAGCAGCTCTGGGTCTACGACGAACGGGGGCTCCTGCACCCGGACCGCGAAGACCTCTGGCCGGAGCAGCGGGCGTTCGCCCGGGCCGAGGCGCCGCCGTCCCTGGACGCCGCGCTGCGGGGCGCGGACGTCTTCATCGGCGCGTCCACGGGCGGCGTCGTGACGCAGGAAATGGTGCGGACGATGGCGAAGTTCCCGATCGTGGTGGCGCTCGCCACGCCCGTTCCCGAGATCGGGTACCAGGAGGCGCGGGCGAGCCGGCGCGACGTCATCGCCGCGACGGGCCTGACCGAGTTTCCCAATGCCGTCGTCGATCACCTGAGCTATCCGTACCTGTTCCGCGGCGCGCTCGACGCGCGCGCGGCGCGGATCACCGACGGCATGCTGCTGGCCGCCTCGCGGGCGCGGGCGGCGCGGGCCGCCGGGGAGGGGGTTGACGAGGTCAGCCGGGCTTACGGAAACGAGCGGTTCAGCTTCGGTCCCGAGTATCTCCTGCCCAAGCCGATCGACCCCCGCGTGCTCGTGCGAGCGTCAGCGGCCGTGGCCCGTCAGGCCCGTGAGGATGGCGTGGCCCGCGTGGTGCTCGACATCGAGCCGTACCAGGAACGCCTGGCCATCCGCCTCGGGGCCGGCCGCGAGACGATGAGGCGGGTAATGGTCAAGGCGCGGCAGTCCCCGCTGCGAATCGCCTTCTCGGACGGTGCGAATCCCATTATCCAGCGGGCCGCGGCGATCCTGGCTGACGAGGGCGCGGCGGTGCCGATGCTCGTGGGCGCGGAGGCCGAAATCCGGTCGAGCGTGACCCAACTCGGACTCGACCCGTCAGGACTGACGATCGTCGACCCGCGTTCCAGCCGGCGCCACGATGCCTACCGGGCCGAGTACTTCCGCCTGCGGCAGCGCCGAGGCGTGCTGCAGCCCACCGCCGAACAGCGGGTTTCACGGCCGGAGTACTTCGGTGCGATGATGCTGCACGCGGGCGATGCCGACATGCTGGTGTCGGGCATCGAGCGCCACTATGCCGACTCGCTCCGCGTCATGCTGGAGACAATCGGCACGGCTCCCGGGGTCGCTCGCGTGTCGAGTTACTACATGGTGCTGCTCGGCAAGGATGCCTACTTCCTCGCCGACTGCGCGGTCAACATCGAACCGGATGCCGCGGCCCTGGCCGAGACCGCGCTCCTGACCGCACGCATGGTGCGGCTGCTGGGCATCGAGCCACGCGTGGCGATGCTGTCCTTCTCGAACTTCGGCGCGGTGGACCATGCGCTGACACGCAAAGTGCGCGACGCCACGGCGCTCGTGAAGGCTCAGGCACCCGGGCTGACAGTGGATGGCGAGATGCAGCTCGCCACGGCCGTTGACGGCGACATCCGCAAAGGGTTCTTCGCCTTCTCGGACCTGGATCGGGACGCCAACGTCCTGGTGTTTCCGGATCTGCAGTCGGGCAACCTGGCCATGCACCTGTTGCAGCACGTCGGCGAAGGGCTCGTCGTCGGGCCGGTCCTCACGGGGACGCGGCTGCCGGTCCAGCTCCTGCAGTACGGGAGCACGGTGCAGGACGTGGTGAATCTCGCGATGCTGGGGGCAGTGCAGGCAGGCGACAGGCGACAGGCGACAGGCGGCGGGGAAGGACCCGGCGACAGGCGATAGGCGGCAAGGGAAGGACCCGGCGACAGGCGATAGGCGACAGGCGGCAAGGGGAAGACCCGGCGACAGGCGACCGGCGACCGGCGACAGGGGAAGACCAGGGGACAGGCGGCAGGCGATAGGCGACAAGGGAAAGACGGGTGGACACGGTCCGCCTTGGGCAGTCATGATCGTCCGATGGCCGGCCTGGTCATCGTCGTCGACGAGAACATCCCCTTCGCCGAGGAGGCATTCGGCCCGCTGGGCGAGGTGCGACTCAGACACGGCCGGGAGATTGGACGGGCGGATCTCTCGGACGCGGATCTCCTGATCGTCCGGGCCATCACCCGCATCGACGCGGCCCTGCTCGCCGGTACGCGCGTTCGCTTCGTCGCCACGGCCACGGCCGGCACCGATCACGTGGCGGTCCAGGACCTCGATCGGCTCGGGATCGCCTTCTCGGCGGCCCCTGGCTGCAACGCCAACGCGGTCGCCGAGTACATGACGACAGCATGGCTCGCCGTCGCCGCTCGGCAGGGCACCGAGTTGCGAGGCAAGCGGGTCGGCGTCATCGGCGTCGGCCACGTCGGGTCGCTCGTCGCGCGCAAGGCCGCCGCCCTCGGCATGATCCCGGTCCTCAACGATCCCCCCCTCGCGCGGCAGACCGGGAACCCTGTGTACCGGCCGCTGGACGAACTCCTCGACTGCGACATCGTCACCTGTCACACGCCACTGACCGTCGACGGACCGGACCCGACGTGGCGGCTTGTCGGCGAGCGATTCCTGTCGGCGCTGAGGCCGGGAGCGTGGTTCTGCAACGCCGGGCGGGGCGAGGTGGTCGACGAAGCAGGACTGCTCCGCGCGATCGGCTCGGGGCGGCCCGGAGCCGTCATCCTCGACGTCTGGGATCACGAGCCCGCCATCGACGCCGGCCTCCTGCGGAACGTCGATGTCGCCACGCCGCACATAGCGGGATACTCGCTCGAAGGCAAGCTGAACGGGACGAGGATGGTCTACGAGGCGGCCTGCCGTTTCCTGGACGTGCTTCCGATCTGGGACGCCGCATCCACGCTGCCGCCTCCGGAGACGCCCGTCATCGAAGTGGACGCAAGCGGTCGGAGCGAGGCGAACGTGCTCGCCGAGCTGACAGCGCGCGTGTACCCGATCGCACGGGATGACGAGGCGCTGCGACGGACGGCCGACCTGCCGTCCGACGCCCGCGGGCGCGAGTTCGATCGGCTGCGCAAGGCCTATCCCCACCGGCGCGAGTTCAGCAACACGACGGTCCGGCTCCGGGGCGGGTCCCCGCGACTGCCGGCCACGCTCGAGGGACTGGGATTCCGCCCAGCACTTGGTGTGCGGCCTACCGCCGCCGGCGGCGGACCTTCCAGATGAACAGTCCGTAGAGGACGGCGTTGAGGAGAAAGGCGCCAACACCGAGCGCGATCTGGACCTCGCGGGTCAAGTCGTCGGGGTAGAGGACCGGCAGCAGATACCGCTCGATGAACCCGCCCTCGTAGGCGGCACGTCCTGCCTCGGCCCGCAGGCGGTTCTCGAGAGGCGTGAGCGGGCAGATCCGACCGCTCACCTCGATCCAGACGCCCCAGATGGCGGCCGGCATGTGGAGGTAGGCGAGGCGTGGCCACCGCCAGACGGCGAGGCCGCCGAGGGCGACGAACGCCACGAACGCGGCGTGCAGTACGACCAGCGCGTCGGCCGCCAAGGCTGCGTCCATGCGTGCTACGATATCCCTTTTAGGGTGCCGGGCAAGAGGCGTGCAGGGGCCCGCCGGTCGTGGCGGCGGCGTTCCGCCCCGCCCCTGCCAGCCGGCCGGTTTCGTCATCGGACCCCGCGTCTTCAGGCGACCAGGATATGGGCGACACCCAGGCTCCCCAGACGACCGACATCATCGTCCGGGGCGCGCGCACGCACAATCTGAAGAACGTCGACCTGACGTTGCCGGCCGGACGGCTGATCGTGGTCACCGGCGTCAGCGGGTCCGGCAAGTCGTCCCTGGCCTTCGACACGATCTACGCCGAAGGGCAGCGCCGGTACGTCGAGTCCCTGTCGGCGTACGCCCGCCAGTTCCTGGAACGGATGGAGAAGCCCGACGTCGACGCCATCGAAGGCGTGTCGCCGTCGATCGCCATCCGGCAGAAGAACAGCATTCGCAATCCCCGTTCGACCGTCGCGACGACGACGGAGATTCACGACTACCTCCGCCTCCTGTTCGCGCGCGTCGGGCGGACGTTCTGCCGGCAGTGCGGGAACGAGGTGACCCGCGACACGGCCGAAGTCGTGGCGCGGCATCTGGCGTCATTGCCCGAGGGCACGCGGCTTTTCCTGGGCTTCGACGTGCCGGTGGTGAACGTGCCGCCGGCGGCCGACGCCAACGGCAACGGCCAGGAGGGCGAGGAAGAAATCCTCGGCGAGCCGGGCCTGGGGTTCGAACTCGACGTTGAACCCCTGCCCCCTAATGCCGTTCGCTCCGCAGGCGAGCAGGAGGACGGACGCGGGATCGACACGGCCAATGGGGCCGCGGGTGGCCACGCAAATGGCTCGCGGCGGCGCGCGACAGCGGAGCGGCCGGACGGCCAGAAGGACGGTTCGGCGAACGGGACGGGCGCGCCGGCCACGACAGGGGCCGACGTCGCCAGGATGCTGGAGGAGCTGCGGAAAAAAGGGTTCGGCCGTCTGCTGATCGACGACCAGGCTGTCGCCTTCGAGGACGTCGATCCGGACGCGCTGGCGTCCCGACCGAACCTCCAGGTCGTCGTCGATCGCGTCGTCATTGGCCCGGACGTCCTGAGCCGGCTCACCGACTCCGTCGAGACGGCGTACGACGAGGGTGGGGGCGCGGCGTTCGCCATCGAGCCGGGTGCCAGCGCGCGGGACGGTGACGAGGCCCGGCCGCCGAAGCTCCACGCCTTCTCCGAGCGATTCGAGTGTCTGTCGTGCGGGATCACGTACGAGGATCCGCAGCCCCGGCTGTTCTCTTTCAACAACCCGTTCGGGGCCTGCCCGGTCTGCCACGGCTTCGGGAACATCATCGAAGTCGACCTGGACCTGGTCGTGCCGGACCCCACCCGCTCGATCAGTCAGAACGCCATCGAGCCATGGAGCAAGCCGCACTACCGCAGTTATCTCACGCAGCTGAAACGGGCCGCCCGGGAGGGCGCGGTTCGGCTTGACGTAGCCTGGCAGGAGTTGACGGACGCCGAGCGCGCGTTCGTCATCAACGGCAACGGAGCGGACTACGAGGGCATCCGCGGGTTCTTCCAGTGGCTGGACCGCAAGAAGTACAAGGTCCACGTCCGCGTCTTCCTTAGTCGGTACCGGGGGTACCAGACGTGCCATGAGTGCGGCGGCACGCGGCTGCGCCGCGAGGCCCGCGACGTCCGCGTGGGCGGGCGCACCATCGACGAGGTCAGCGGTCTCACGGTCCGCGACGGGCTGCGCTTCTTCGACTGGCTGGATCTCGGCGAGAAGGACGCCGCGGTCGCGGACAAGCTGTTGCGCGAGATCCGGCGCCGGCTCTCGTTCCTGAGCGCCGTCGGCCTCGACTACCTGACGCTCGACCGTCTGTCGTCGACGCTGTCGGGCGGAGAGTCGCAGCGCATCAACCTGGCAACCTCCCTCGGATCGGCGCTCGTCGGCACGCTGTACGTGCTGGACGAGCCGTCCATCGGCCTGCACACCCGGGACAACCAGCGGCTCATCGACATCCTGCAGCAGCTGCGCGACCAGGGCAACACGGTCATCGTCGTCGAGCACGACGCGGACATGATCCGCATCGCGGATCACGTCGTCGATCTCGGTTTGGGCGCCGGCGAGCAGGGCGGGCGCGTCATCTTCAGCGGACCGGTCTCGGATCTCGAGCAGGAGCCGCGATCGCTCACGGCCCGCTACCTGCGCGGAGAGCTGTCCATTCCCGTCCCGGCGCAGCGGCGGCACGGCACCGGGCAGCGGCTGAAGATCGTCGGAGCGGCCGCCCACAACCTGAAGGCCATCGACGTCGAGATCCCGCTCAACACGCTGACGGTCGTCACGGGTGTGAGCGGATCCGGCAAGTCGACCCTCGTGCACGACATCCTGTATCCGGCGCTCAAACGGCTGAAGGGGGGCACCGAGCGGAAGGTGGGTGCGCACCGCCGCATCGAAGGCGCCGAGTTCGTGGCCGACGTGGTGCTGGTCGACCAGACCCCGATCGGACGCACGCCCCGTTCGAACCCGGTGACGTACCTCAAGGCGTTCGATCCCATCCGCGAACTGTTCGCCTCGACCAAGGACGCGAGGACGCGCGGCCTCACGGCCAGCCACTTCTCGTTCAACGTGCCGGGCGGCCGGTGCGAGGCGTGCGAGGGAGAGGGCCAGGTGCGAGTCGAGATGCAGTTCCTGGCCGACGTCTTCGTTCCCTGCGATGTGTGCGACGGCCGTCGATTCAAGCCGCAGGTGCTCGAGGTGTCGTACCGCGGCCGGAACATTCACGAGGTCCTGGACCTCACCGTGCACGAGGCGCTCGCGTTCTTCAACACGGCCCCGAAGGTGCTGCGCCGGCTCCAGGTCCTCGAGGAAATCGGCCTGGGCTACCTCCGCCTCGGTCAGCCGGCGACGACGCTCTCGGGCGGCGAGGCCCAGCGCATCAAGATCGCAGCGCACCTGTCGACGACGACGGCCGGTCACCTGCTCTACGTCCTCGACGAGCCGACGACCGGGCTGCACTTCGACGACATCGCGAAGCTGCTGGCAGCGTTCCGGCGGCTGCTCCAGGCGGGGCACACGCTGCTCGTGATCGAGCACAACCTGGATGTGATCAAGACGGCGGACCACATCATCGATCTCGGACCGGAAGGCGGAGAGGACGGCGGGCGCATCGTGACCCGTGGCACACCGGAGGAAGTGGCGGCCTGCGAGACGTCGCACACGGGCCGCTATCTCAAGGGCCTGTTGGCCGGTCAGCGGTGGGCGGACTGAAGACAGGGACCGGGGACCGGGGACCGGGAGTCGGTTCCGCACGGAACGGGCGCATGGGGCTGGCGACGCAAGGGCTGGCCAGCGACAATCACTCCCGGAGTGATTTCGCGGCTGAGGCTGGGAGAAATCACTCCGGGAGTGATTGTCGGCGGAAGGGAAGACGCGCATGATGCACGAGACAACACGGCACGGGACTGGCGCGCGCAGGTTGGCCGGGGCCGCGCTGCTGGCGCTGCTGATGGCGGCCTCCGCGGCGACGGCCGAACCCGCGGGTGCGCCGCAGCAGCAGGTGGCATTCGAGGCCGTGGTCGCCTCGCTGAAGGCCGAGGACCCGGCGATCCGCATCGAGTCGCTCACGCTTCTCCGGAAGGCGGGATACCTCGAGGCCGCCGCGCCGGTGGCGGCACTGCTGGAGGATGCCGTGGCCGATGTCCAGGTCGAGGCCATCGCGACGCTGGTGTCGCTCTACCTGGCCGATGAAGCCTACACCCGGGACTATGCCGGCCGGATCGTCAAGCAGCGGGGGGCCACCCTGCCGCTGCTGGCGTTCGCGCAGGGACCGGGGGGCCTCATCCCGAATCCCGCGGCGGCCCAGGCGCTGACGTCGCTCGCGCGGGCGATCGGGTCTCCGGCGCTCGCGGTGCGTTTCGATGCGATCTACGCCCTCGGCGTCCTGGCGCCGCCGGCCATGGCGGCCGGGCCGCTCCCGGAGGCGGACGCCGCCATCGGTCGGCTTCTCGAGAGCGCGCGGGCAGCCGACCCGACGCTGAGACTGGCGGCGACCCACGTGGTGGGTCGGCTGTTCCAGGCTGCGGCGAGCGGCAGCAGCCAGCCCGCGTTCGCGTCGGCGCGTCAGGAGGCCGGCGATCAGCTCGTGGCCGGGATGAACGACTCGGATCCGTTGGTCCGATCCGGGTCGATCCGCGCCCTCGGCGCGATGCGGTACGAGCGGGCGGTCCAGGCGCTGATGGATCAACTCGGGTACTACAAACAAGGGGAACCGGCGCGTGAACTGCTGGACGCGCTCGCCCGTGTCGCGCATCCGTCGAGCCTCGGCACCCTGGCGGCACAACTCGCGAGCCGGGACGAGCAGATGCGGCGTCTCGCGGTCGAAGGGCTCGCCCGGATCGGCAGCGACGAGGCGCTGGCTGCGGCTGAAGCCGGGACCGCCCGCGACCGATCCGCGTTCGTCAAACAGGCGCGTGCCTTCGCGCTGGCGACACGCGACGATCCGTCCGCGCTCGCATCAGTCGTGGAAGGGTTCCGCAATGTCCGGCTGGCGCCGGTCGCGTGGGGCTATCTGACGGAACTGGGTCCCCCGATGGCGGCGCAGGTGGCCGCGTTCGCTGGCCACAAAGACTGGCGCGTGCGAGCCGCGATCGCCGAGGCGCTCGGGGTGATCGGCAGTCAGGCCTCGCGCCCGGCCGTAGAGGGGCTGGCTTCGGACAAGAACCGGAACGTCGCGGCGGCGGCACGGCGCTCGCTGGCGCGGCTGACGCCGCGACCGCTGCGGGCCCCACGCGTCCCGTGAACACCGCCGAACGGCACCGTCCGAAGGTCCTGCCGCGCCGGTTCTACGCGCGGCCCACGCTCGAGGTCGCCCGGGATCTGCTCGGGAAGGTTCTGGTCCATCGCACCGCCGAGGGGGTGACGGCCGGGGCCATCGTCGAGGCCGAGGCGTACATCGGCGAGTCGGACCCGGCCTGCCACGCGGCATCCGGCCCCACCCGGCGCAACGCCCCTTTGTACGGGCCTCCGGGGCACGCGTACGTCTACTTCAACTACGGCATGCACTGGCTTGTCAACGCGGTCACCGAACCGGCCGGATCGCCAGCCGCCGTGCTCATCCGCGCGTTGGACCCGCTGGAGGGGATCGAACTGATGCGCCGGCGGCGGGGACACCGCCGGGACGGGCGGAGCCTGTCCGTGCACGAACTGTGTCGCGGCCCCGGCAACGTGACGAAGGCGATGGGCATCGGGACCGAACGGAACGACGTCCGTCTGGTCCGCGCTGGAGGGCTGTGGATCGAGGACCGGGGCGTCCTCGTCGATGACGTCACGTGGACCCCGCGCATCGGGATCTCGGTTGGGACCGGGCCCCGGTGGCGGGCGATCGTGACCCGCCACCCGGCGGTCTCGGGTGGCCGGCGCGTGGCCGCCCTCAGTCCCGCCGGCGCTGTTCGAGGCGCTGAACGCGCACGCGGAACTCCACTTTCCGCCCGTCGCGGAACGCGCCAATCGTGAGCGTCGAGCCGACGGGGGCGTCCGCCACGATGCGCAGGAGTTGCGCCGCGTCGGCGACAGGCTGTCCCCCCGCTGCCACGATCACGTCACCGGGTCGGATCCCGGCTTCGTAGGCGGCCGACGTGCGCGTCATGCGCGACACGAGCACGCCCTTGTCCGTCGGCACGCCGAGCTGTTCGGCGATGCGGGTCGTCAGCGGGGACACCTCGAGGTACCCCAGCGATCCGCGACGCACCCCGCCGTACTTGATCAGGTCGTCCATCACCCGGCGCGCCAGGTTGCTCGGCACCGCGAAGCCGACGCCCTGATAGCCGCCGCTCTGGCTGTAGATGGCCGTGTTGATGCCGACCAGCTCGCCGCGGGCGTTGATGAGCGCCCCGCCCGAGTTGCCAGGGTTGATCGCGGCGTCCGTCTGGATGAAGTCCTCGTAAGCCGCGACGCCGACGTTCGCGCGGCCGACGGCGCTGACGATTCCCAGGGTGACGGTCTGGTTGAGCTGGAACGGGTTGCCCACGGCCAGCACCCACTCGGCGACGCGCAGCCTGGCCGAGTCGCCCCAGGGAATGGGCTGCAGGCCGGTGGCGTCCACCTTCAGCAGGGCAACGTCCGTGAGAGGATCCAGGCCGACGACGCGAGCCCGGAGTTCGCGCTTGTCGTGGAACGCGACGGTAATCTCCGCCGCGTTGTCGCCGACGACGTGGTTGTTGGTCAGGATGTAGCCGTCCTGAGATACCACGACGCCCGAGCCCAGGCTTGCCGAGCGGCGGTCCCGCCAGCCGAACAGGTCCGCATCGTCACCGAAGAAGTAGCGGAAGAACGGGTCGCTCGCGAAGGGGGAGTTCGGCGTCCGCACAATCTGTTCGGACGAGATGTTGGTGACGGCCTCGACCGCTTTCTCGGCGACTGCGGAGAAATCGGGGAGGCCGGCGAACCCGCGGGGCGTCTGGGTCCCCGAGGGGACGGAGGCAGACACGGCCGTCGAGGCTTCCGGCTGGGCGGCGTCCGTGACGACCGCCGAGCGCAACCGGCCGGTCATGACCAGACCGGCGAGGAAGCCGACGCTGACGGCCAGCGCGGCGAACATGAGACGTTTCATGGTTCCTTCCTACCCGACTTCGATGCGACGCTGTTCGGGTCTGGCCTTGGGGACGGCAATCGTCAGCACGCCGTCGCCGTACTCGGCGGTGATCGCGTCGGACTCGGCCGACTGGGGCAGCGTGAAGGTGCGGACGAACTTGCCGTGCCCGCGTTCCAGGCGGTGGAACCGCGCGCCGCAGACGTCGCCGACCTGCCGCTCGCCCCGTACGAGGAGCGTGTGATCGTGCAGTTCGATCGAGATGGCGTCGCGCGACAGGCCGGGCAGCTCGGCGGAGATCACATAGCGGTCCGGCGTCTCGTACAGGTCGACGGCAGGGGTCCAGCCCGGCGGTTCCTCGCCGTGCAGGCGGTTGAGGCGTTCGTGGAGCGTCAGCAGATCGTGGAGCGGATCCCAGCGCGAGAAGGCCACGAGAGGATGCTAGCACGATTGGCCGGGCCCGGGCACCTGTGGTACAGTGATGCGCTACACCTTCCTCAAACTACTGAGCTGTCATGAGTTCGATTCAAGCCACACGTCTTCGCAAGGGCATGCTGATCAAGCTGGGAGAGGATCTGTTCCGGATTCTCGAACTGCAGCACGTCACGCCCGGCAACCTCCGCGGCTTCGTCCGGGTCAAGCTGCGCAACCTTCGGAACGGCACCCAGTCCGAACAGCGGCTCCGGTCGGAGGACACCATCGAACGCGCATCGCTGGACGAGCGGGAGATGCAGTACCTCTACAGCGATCCGGGCGGCCACCATTTCATGGACACCGCCTCCTACGAGCAGATCGCCCTGGGCGATGAGATCCTGGGCGACGCGGTCGGCTACCTCGTGCCCGAGATGACGATCCGGATGGAGTTCTACGGGACGGAGCCGGTTGGGATCGAACTGCCGCAGACCATCGATCTGACCGTGACGGACACGACGCCGGCAATCAAAGGCGCCACGGCGAGCGCCCAGCTGAAGCCCGCCACCCTCGAGACGGGCCTGATCGTCCAGGTGCCCCCGTTCATCAACATCGGCGACCGGATCCGGATCAACACGGAGTCGGGGGAGTATCAGGCGAGGGCGTAGAGCAGGCG
>CAYZYG010000079.1:0-6791 GCA_964481395.1 uncultured Vicinamibacterales bacterium | reverse complement strand
CAGGCGACAGGGCAGGGACCCGGGGGCCGGGATCGGGGATCAGGGATTAGGGCGATGGACGGAGAACGGTCGACGCATACGGGTTGGATCGAGGTCATCACCGGCAGCATGTTCAGCGGCAAGAGCGAAGAGCTCATCCGCCGTCTGCGCCGCGCGCAGATCGCCCGCCAGAAGGTGCAGATCTTCAAGCCCAAGTTCGACAGCCGCTTCGGCCGGGACGAGATCGTCTCGCACAGCGAGATGCGGATCACGTCCACGAACGTCGCCTCGTCGGCGGACCTCGTCGAGCACGTCGACGCGGACACCGAAGTCGTCGGGATCGACGAAGGGCAGTTCTTCGACGCCGACCTGCCGGCCGTGTGCAACCGGCTCGCCGACGCCGGCCGGCGCGTCATCGTCGCCGGGCTGGACAAGGACTACCTGGGCAAACCCTTCGAGCCGATGCCGCAGTTGCTGGCCATCGCGGAGTACATCACGAAGACGCTGGCGATCTGCATGGTCTGCGGCAATCCGGCCAACCATACCCAGCGCCTGGTGGCGAGCAGCGACCGGCTGCTGCTCGGCGCGCAGGGGACGTACGAGGCGAGGTGCCGGCGGTGCTGGAACCCGGCGCTGTCATCCCCGGGCGAGCACGCGCGCCAGGCCTGACGGTTCCCCAGAAGGGAGTCCGGTGCGAGATTCCCTGACGCTCGTGATGGTGGTCCTGGGAACCGGGTTCCTGGCGGCCAATCTCCTCATCGTCGCGCAGTACGTGCGCTTCATGCGGGTCCGCCGCGGCGCCCTCCTGGTCTGGAAGGCTCCCCCGCAGGCCCTCAGCGTGATCAACGCCCTCATCGGCGTGGCCCTCGGGGCGCTCATCGTCTACAAGCTGTTCGCGCTCGGCTGGCATCCCCGCCAGGTGTACGGCGAGGCGATGATGTTCCTGTACTTCGCGTACGCCCAGCCGCTCGCGTCCCGCATCACGCGCGGGTTCTACGAGCGGGGCATCTGGCACGAGCGTGGGTTCCTGCGGTACGAGGAGGTCACGGGGGCGACCTGGCGCGAGCCGGGACCGACGCTGATCGTCGTGGCCGGACACCGCAGGCGCGCATGGCGCCTGGAGGTGCCGTCCCACCTGGTCGGCGAGGCCAGACATATCCTCCACGATCGCGTGAAGGATCATCGGCTGCACTTTCACACACCGCTCGATCTGGGGGGGCACGACGAGCGGGAGGATCTCTGATACCTGAAGGAGATAGTAGAGAGTAGAGAGTAGAGAGTAGGCAGTAGACGACGCGTGCGCTGCGGCAAGCAAGCCTCAAGCGAGGCCACACGAGGGCGTCGTGCGTGGGCGGTCGTGCCTCCTCACTACGGTCTACTGTCTGCTGACTACTGACGACCGTCTACTGCTCTCGTTCCGACCTACCGTCCGGCTGCCCGTTTCCGCGGCTGGTCGATCTTCGTCACTTTCGCGGTGGCCTTCGCCGGCAGGTCCGCCTTCGCGGTTTTCTTCTTGGACTGGCTCACCGCGTCGAGGCTTTTCCTGAGCGCCTCCATCAGGTCGACCACCTTGGGCGACACCTCGGCTGGCGTGGCGACGACCTCCTCGCCCGCGATCTTCGCGTCGATGATGCGCCGCAGTTCGGCCTGATACTCGTCCTTGAACTCTGAGAGGTTGAGCTCGCCCTGAAACGACTCGATGACCTGCTTCGCGAGCCTGGCCTCCTGGGGTTTGATGGCCGACGGCAGGTCGCGCAGTTCGTCGATGGCATCCATCGACCGGACCTCCGCGCCGTGGTGCAGCGTGTACATGACGAGGCCCCGGCCCTGGGCGCGCACCGCCACGAAGTACTCGCGCCCGTACAGCGCCAGCTTGCCGATGCCGGCCAAGCCGGCCATCCCGTCACGCATCACGGCGAAGGCCTGGGCTGCCACGGGGCCGTCGGGAGCCAGGTAGTACGCCTTGTCCACGTAGATGGGGTCCAGGGCGCCGAGGTCGCTGAACTGGACGAGATCGATCACTCGTGTCGATTCGGGCTTCACCTTGTCGAGATCCTGCTCGCCCACGACGACGTAGCGCCCTTTCTCGAACTCGTAGCCCTTCACGATCTCCGTGTTGGCGACCTCGCGGGAGCAGGCGGGGCACCATTTCTTCTGCTGGATGCGTGACTGACACTCGGCATGGAGCTGGTTGAAGCTGATGGTCGCGCCGGCGTCCGTCGCGGGAAACACCTTCACGGGGATGTTGACGAGGCTGACCCGGAGATAGCCCTTCCACGTCGGTCGCGCGGCCATGTGTCCTGCCTTTGGCGGAACCCCGCCCTCGCCCGCACGGCGGGCATTATCAGGATGTGTCGGTCGGAGCCTGGCTGTAGTTTACAGGTTTTCGCGGAATGGCTCGCAGGGACGCGCTCAGCGCGCCAGCCATTGCCACAGGCCGAGGCCGTTCGGCGCCATGGGGTCGTTCAGCCATCCGGGCGGCGTCAGCCAGACGAAGCCCAGGATGGCAATAACCATCAGGTCGTACTGCCATCCGGCCCGTTCGTAGGTCCAGAACAGGGCCCGCCAGACGACGATGGCGGGCAGCGTGACGACCCGCTTCAGCGGGCCCATCTGGGTGGGCTGGAGCGGCTGCGGGGCGGTCCCGGCGCGCACGGCCTCCAGGCTGCGGCCGGCCTTCAGTTCCCGCCACGTGAAGAAAATCCGGTCCAGCACGGTCACGACCGACAGCACCAAGATGACCCAGAGCACCGCCGCCATACGGTTCGTGAACGCCCCGATCATGAACAGCACGATGCGCTCGGGCCGTTCCATGAACCCGACCTTGCACTTTTCGACGAGCGACTCGGCCCGGGCCCGGGTGTAGCTGGTCATCACGGAGAACATCATCGCGAGCGACGTCACGATGACGAGGTCCGCGCTGCCGGACCCGATGCGGTTGTAGAGGGCGATGAGGCCGATGAAGAGCGTGATGTCCGAGAACCGGTCCATGACCGAGTCCCAGAACGCGCCGAACTCGGTCACGCGATTCAGGTCCGCGGCGACCTTGCCGTCGATGTAGTCGAAGATGTTGGCGACGATCATCCACCAGCCGGCGGAGATGAACCGGCCGTGCGCCAGCTCCCACGCGGCGACTACGTTGATGACGACGCCGGTCAGGGTCAGCGCGTTGGGGGAGATCCGGAGCTTCACGGACGTCCAGATGATGGCCCGCAGGGGGAAGTTGCACACCGTCCCGATGAAGCCCGTAAACGTCATGGCGCCCGTATAATGAGGACACTGGCCGAAACGGCCAGAACCGGGTCATCTTAGTCCATGCCTGTCGGCGACCTCAAGGCCAGAATCGCGCACCTGCCCGAGCAGCCCGGGGTGTATTTGTTCGCTGGCGGCGACGGTGCGACGCTTTATGTCGGGAAGGCGGCTTCCCTGCGGGACCGTGTCCGATCGTACCTCGGTGCCTGGGGCACGTCACCGAGGATGGATGCCCTCCTTTCCGAGATTCAGCAGCTCGACGTCGTCGTCACCGACTCGGTGGTCGAGGCGCTGGCGCTCGAGAACCACCTCATCAAGCAGCGGCAGCCCAGGTACAACATCCGTCTCCGCGACGACAAGAACTATCCCTACCTCCGCCTCACGGTCACCGAGGCCTTTCCGCGCCTGATGGTGGCCCGCCGAGTGGCGCGTGATGGAGACGTGTACGCCGGGCCGTTCATGCCGGCCAGCCTTGCGCGCCGGACGATGAGCCTGAGCCACCGCCTGTTCGGCCTCCGGTCCTGCAGCGAGGAAATCACCGGACGCCGCCCGCGGCCGTGCCTCGAGTACGACATCGGCCGGTGTGCCGCGCCGTGCGTCGAGGCCCTCTGCTCGGCGGACGCGTATCGGACGGCCGTCGAGCGGACCCGCATGCTGCTGCAGGGACAGGTCGACGAACTGGCGTCCCAGCTCGACGCCGGGATGCAGGAGGCGGCGGACCAGGAGCGGTTCGAGCATGCCGCGCACCTGCGCGACGCGGCGCGGACGCTGCGCACGCTCGCCGGCCGCCAGCAGAAGATGGCCACCATCAGGCTCGGGGATCGCGACGCGTTCGGCGTCAAGAGCGGGCCCTCGGGTTCCGTCATCCAGGTTTTCCAGATGCGCGGCGGTCGCGTCGTCGAGCGGGTGGATCTGGTCGATGACGGGCGCGAGGCGGCACAGGAGCTGCCGGCGGCCGTCCCGGAGGACGCCGACGTGCTGCAGGCGGCGTTGCAGCAGTTCTACGAGGACCGGGACATTCCTCCGGAGATTCACGTGCCGGTGGCGCTGCCGGACCGCGTGGTGCTGGAGGCGTGGCTGAGCGGGAAGGCCGGCCGGCGGGTCGAGATCACCCTTCCGCGAAGCGCCGATCGCCGCGGGCTCATCGACCTGGCGACCCGTAATGCCGCCATCGCCTACCAGGCCCGGTTCAGCGGCGGGGCGGTGGCCAACTACGACGCCCTGGACACGCTCCGGGTCATCCTGGCCCTGCCGGCGTTTCCCCGGCGGATCGAGTGCTTCGACATCTCGACGCTCCACGGCACCGACACCGTGGCGTCGATGGTCGTCTGCGAGGACGGACGGATGCGGAAAGGAGAGTATCGCAAGTACCGCGTCCGTGGCGACACTGGAGCGGCCGCGGCCGCCCGGGACCCGGGACTCGGGATCGGGGATCGGCTGGGAACTCAACCGGTCCCCGGTCCGGACGACTTCGCCGCCATGCGCGAGGTCGTGTTTCGCCGGTACCGCCGGGTCCGCGAGCAGGGAGGTGGCCTGCCGGATCTCATCGTGATCGACGGCGGCAAGGGACAGGTGTCGGCCGCCTACGAGGCGCTCGAGCGGCTCGGACTGGCTGATCTGGTGGCGATCGGCCTGGCGAAGACGGAAGAGCTGATCGTGACCCGCGATCGTCCCGACCCCATCGTCCTGCCCGAGGAGCATCCGGCGCTCCGGCTGCTGCAGCAGATTCGCGACGAGGCGCACCGGTTCGCCGTCACCTTCCACCGCCGGGTTCGCTCGTCGCGTCGCCTCCGATCGGAACTGGATCTGATCCGGGGCGTCGGTCCCCGGCGGCGCAGGGCGCTGCTGGAGGCGTTTGGCAGCGTCGCTGGCGTGCGCCGGGCCAGCCGGGAGGATCTGACGGCCGTGGTGGGCACGAGGGCAGCCGATGCCGTCCTGGCGCACTTTGTCGGGTCGAATGTCGGGTCGAACCCCGGGCTTGTCCGGCGGTGAACGGCCGTTCACGCGCGGACGGGCCCCCGGGGGGCGTTGGCGACCGCTCGCGGTTTTTTGACCCCGAGCGGCTGCGAATGCTAGCCTGATCGTCTCTTGTTCGACATCGACATCGCGCAGATCGTCATCGCCTTCCTGGTCCTGCTGTTCTCCCTGACGGTGCACGAGGCGTCTCACGCGTGGGCCGCCTGGCGGTGTGGGGATCCGACAGCCCGGGCGCTGGGGCGCCTGACGCTCAATCCGGCCGCCCACATCGACCCGATCGGGACGGTGGTGTTCCCGCTCATCGCGATTGCGACGCACGTTCCGGTGATTGGCTGGGCGAAGCCGGTTCCGGTCAACGAGAGCCGGCTGCGCGTTCCGCGCCGGGACATGATGCTGGTGGCGGCGGCCGGCCCGGCGAGCAACCTGGCCCTGGCCGTGGCCGCGGCGGTGATCGTCCGCCTGGTCATTCCGGCTTCGGGGGGAAGTCCGGCCGTCGCGATCGGTGCGCCCCTCGCCGAGGGCCTGGCCCGGCTGCTGGAGATCAACGTGCTGCTCGCGATCTTCAACCTGCTGCCGATTCCGCCCCTCGACGGGTCGGGGGTGCTGGCCGGTCTGCTGCCGGCCAGGGGGGCCGCGCTGTTGGACAAGATCAGCCCCTACGGTTTCGTGGTGCTCTACGCCCTGCTGCTGACCGGTACGCTGGGCACGCTCATTGTGGGTCCCTATTCGCTGGTGATGTCGTGGCTTCTGTGAAACCCCGTGTGCTGTCCGGCATGCGGCCGACCGGCCGCCTGCATCTGGGTCATCTGGTCGGCGCGCTGAACAACTGGGTGCCGCTCCAGGATCGGTACGACTGCTTCTACTTCGTCGCGGACTGGCACGCGCTGACGAGCGAGTACGCTGCCACGGACGACATCGCGGAGTTCGCGTACTCGAACCTCGCCGACTGGATTGCCGCAGGCCTCGACCCCGAGAAGAGCACGCTCTTCGTGCAATCGATGGTCCCCGAGCATGCGGAGCTGCACCTCCTGCTGTCGATGATCATCCCCGTCCCCTGGCTCGAGCGCGTGCCCACGTACAAGGAGCAGCGCGACCAGTTGAGCGAAAAGGACCTGTCGACGTACGGCTTCCTGGGTTACCCGCTCCTGCAGACCTCGGACATCATCATGTACGACGCCCAGTACGTTCCGGTGGGCGAGGATCAGGTGCCGCACCTCGAGCTGTCGCGCGAGGTCGTGCGCCGCTTCCACACGTTCTACGGTGACGTCTTCGTCGAGCCGCAGCCGCTCCTGACCCACTTCCCGCGCCTGCCGGGCCTCGACAACCGCAAGATGTCGAAGAGCTACGGCAATGCCATCGACCTCGCGGACGACGCCGACACCGTGCGGAAGAAGGTGATGTCGATGTACACGGATCCCAACCGAATCCGCGCGGACATCCCGGGCAACGTCGAGGGGAATCCCGTGTTCACCTACCACGACGCCTTCAACCCGGACACGGCAGAGGTCGAAGACCTGAAGGCCCGGTACCGGGCCGGCAAGGTCGGGGACGTCGAGGTGAAAAAGAAGCTGGTCGCGGCGCTC
>CAYZYG010000078.1:0-23844 GCA_964481395.1 uncultured Vicinamibacterales bacterium | reverse complement strand
ACAGAAGACAGAAGACAGCGTGGCGTCGCTGGCCCTGTGCAGACAGAACGCCCGGGGAGACCGGGTTGAGGGGCAACGGGCCGCGTGGCCGGAACAAAGGGCGGATGATCGCGGGAACGGTCGGCCGGCGCCCATGACCTGTGCGGTAGGCCCGGCTCGGCCTGCCGCGACACTCGCGGTTGACAGTGAGATTCTCGGAGAATAGATTCAGAAATGACGAAATGAAACGGACGCCCGCCCCGTCGATCCGCATGTTGTCTCCCATGGTCAGCGCCGCCAAAGCCAT
The DNA here is from genome assembly GCA_964481395.1 of uncultured Vicinamibacterales bacterium. Taxonomy (GTDB): domain Bacteria; phylum Acidobacteriota; class Vicinamibacteria; order Vicinamibacterales; family JAKQTR01; genus JBFMFH01. The sequence continues at coordinate 23,558 of CAYZYG010000078.1, read as the reverse complement.
GGGGCACCCGGTCCGCCTGCGCATCCTCGCCATGCTGCAGACAGGGCCCCTGTGTGTGTGCCAGTTGACCGCCGTGCTGGGCCTGGCCGCGTCGACCGTGTCGGGACACCTGGCTGAACTGCGTCGTGCGGGCCTGGTGAGCGAGCGCAAGCAGGGCAAGTGGGTCGAGTACAGCCTGTCGGATGAGGGGCCCGCCTCGTCGATCATTGCCCCGGCTCTTGCTGCGGTGGTCGAAGATCCGCAGATCCGGCACGATGCCGAACTGGTCCGCCGCCTGAGACTGGTCCCACTCGAGACGCTGTGCGTCGTCGGCTTCGATCTGAAGACGCCAGAAGGCGTCCGGCGGGTGGGCGGGCGGCCTGATACGGCCCGTGCGGCGTCGGGCCGGGCCTGACTGAGGCCCGCGGTCGCGGCGTCCTGCGCATGCCAGTGGCCGAGGATTCCCGGTGAGAATCGCGATTCCGTCCGATGTCGTGGCCGCGGCTTCACTGAGGGACGGCGACGACGTGCTGTTCGAGGTGCGTCCTGACGGCGTTCACGTGCGCACGGATTCGCTCTGGAAGGTGTATGTCGAGTTGACCGGGCGCTGCAATCTGACGTGCGCGATGTGCCCGCGGCCCGGATGGGCGTCGTCGGCCGCGGACATGTCCCCGGTCACCTTCCACGCCCTGCTGGAAGGCCTGCCCGCCGCTCAACCGGAGGCCGTCACACTGGCGTTCGGTGGCTTTGGTGAGCCGACACTACACCCGACCTTCCTGTTCCTGGTCGCACGAGCCCGGGCTGCCGGCAGGCGTATCGAACTGATCACCAACGGGACGACCCTGACCCCGGAACTGGCGGACGAGTTGGTGACGCTCGAGGTGGCGCAGGTGACGGTGTCGGTCGACGGGGGTGACCACGGCGCGTATCGGGACATGCGCGGGCGGGCGATGGATCCGGTGGTCGAGAACCTGACGCACTTATGTGAGGTCCGTCGCCGCCGGAGGGCGCGGACCACCATCGGCGTCGCGTGCGTGCTGACGCGTCGCAACGCTGCGTCGCTGCCGGCCCTCGTCGATCTTGCCAGGCGCCTGTCACTGGACTTCGTATCGATCAGCAACGTGGTGCCCCACACCGTCGAGATGGCGGCCGAGGCGCTCTGGACCCACGCGGGCCAGCTCTCCAACGCCCATCCGTCCAGCTGGCGACCGCGGCTGATCGCCGGGCGGTTCGATGCGGGCGAATGCACGCGCCCCTTGCTCGACGTCCTGCTGCGCCAGGTCCCGATGGTACCGCCACCGGCCATGGACTCGGGTGCCTGGCAGAACTGGTGCCGGTTCGTCCGCGAGGGCGTCGTCGCTGTCGGCTGGGACGGTCATGTGGCCCCATGTCTGTCCCTGCTCTACACCCACCAGGAGCACGTCGGCGGTCGTGAGAAGGCGGTAAACGCCTACACGGTTGGCAACGTGCGCGACATGCCGTTGCGCGAGATCTGGCGGGCACCGGAGTACCGGAGATTCAGGCAGCGCGTTCGCGAGTTCGACGTGTCGCCGTGCCTGAGCTGCGGCGGCTGTTCGATCTCCGAGACCAACCGGGGGGATTGCTTCGGCACGCCTTTTCCCGCGTGCAGCGAGTGCCTCTGGGCCCAGGGGATCGTGCTGTGCCCGTGACGGCACCGTCAGTGCAGGGCCTCTGGAGAACGCCCGCCTCCACCGTCATCGACGAGGTCGTCCGCCAGCGTCAGACGGCCGGGCGGATCTTTGCGAACAGCGCCGGCAGGGTTGCCGCGTACGCGGCCTTCACGTCCGACTCGATTGACTCCAGCGGACGTACCGGGATGAGGTCCATGACACTCGCCGGCGGCAGGCCGCTGTCGACGAGCGTCGCGAGTGCGCCCTCGATCATCTGGCGCAGCGCTTCGTCTGCGGTCTGCGGGGAGAGGCCGAATTCGGCCGCAGCCTCCCGCAGGGCCTGCCACTGGTACCAGTAGTAGGTCGGTCCCATGCCGGTGAGAATCGCGTAAGCTTCGAGATCGCGTTCGGCGACCTCCGGGCACGCACCCCAGGGCGCGAACATGGTGGAAAGCGCCTGGCGTGCGGCGCTGTCGACGCCCTCGCCGAAGGCGATCGGGTTGTAACCACGCCCGATGACGGACGGCGCGTTCGGGATCATCCGCATGACGCGTGAGGTTCCCAGGCCGGCCGACAGCGTGCTCAGGGGGATTTTCGGGGCCAGCGAGACGACGATGGCCTTGGTGCCGAGGCACGGGCGCAGCGTCTGCAGCATCGGCCCCAGGACCGGTGGGTGCAGCGCCAGGAAGACGACATCGGTGCCGGCGGCGTGCTCCTGGGACGCGCGATGGACCTCCGGGCACAGCTCGACAAGCTGCGCAAACGCGGGATCGTTCGGCTCGCTCACGGATACCGTACCGGGGAGACCATGCCCGTGGAGCCATCCTCCCACGAGCACGCGCGCGACACGTCCTCCGCCAATGAACCCAACCGATGTCGGTGTCTGCATGATGAAGTCCTTCTCAGGTGGGGGACGGGTGGCGACTCAGGGGCGAGGCTCGCTGCGGTCGAACGCAACACTCAGGCGACGCCGCAGCTCGTCGCGGGTCTGACGGAAGGCGGAGATCCGGTCGGCGTCACTTCCCGAGGTGGCGGCCGGATCGGGGAGTCCCCAGTGCACGCGAGTAGCCCGGCCCAGAAACAACGGGCACTCCTCCTCGCCGCAGAGCGTGATGACCGTGTCGATCTGATCTGGTGGGATCTCCGAGACGTGCTTGGAACGATGCGTCGAAGTGTCGATGCCGATTTCGGACAGCACGGCCACCGCTTCGGCGCGGACCCGCGTCGGTTGCGATCCGGCTGAGCGAATGAGGACGCCAGGAGGTGCCAGCGCGCGTGCAATCCCCTCGGCCATCTGACTGCGGGCCGAGTTTGCCACACACAGGAAGAGCAAACCGCGCGGTTGCCTGGCGCGGAGCACGGCCGCCTCGACCAGCCACTCCGGCGGCAGGCCCACGCCGCGTTCGTAGACGCGACAGCTCAACGAGCCGCGTACGGCCCGCCCTTCGATGTCCACGCCGTCGACGCGAATGGACGGAGAGCCCGCAAAGCCCAGAGCGTTGGCACGTTCCGGGGTGTCGACCTCGACACGTTCGACCGTGATGCCCGGCCCCATGCGCCCGGCGACGGCCTGCGCCAACGCGATCGCGGCGTCAGCGTGCGGGCATCCTTCGGACACGAGGACTTCGATGCGGACTGCCGGGCTGGGTTCCAACGCGATTCCCCTCTCCATATCAGGCCGTATAGATGAGGTAGACACCGCCGATGAGCACGAGCAGTCCCGATGCGTACCTCAGGTACGTGGCGCCCCGCGAGCGTTCGGTCCACTGGAGATAACGGCCGACCCAACTGGTCGAGGCGCCTGCGACGACGATGACCGAACAGTGGCCGATGCCGTACGCGGCGATCAGAAGAGCGCCGTACAGGGCCCCTGTGCCCGAGACGGCGAACGCGACGCCCAGCATCGGCGCCATGTAGGCGAACGTGCAGGGACCGAGCGCGATCCCGAAGATCAACCCGAGCACGAGCGCGGCGAGCACACCACGACCGCGAAAACGGGTGGCATCCGGGACGCTCCACCCCAAGGGCAGCACGTCGAGGAGTGATAGACCGACGACGAAGAAGACCGCCGCCACGACGTGGTTCGCCCAAGCTCCGACGTCACCCATCAGACGACCGGCAGCAGCCGTCGCGGCACCCAGCACGGCAATGGTGGTGAAGAGGCCCAGAGAGAACAGTCCCGCGATGGCGGCGCCGCGCGCAGGCGTTGCGGCCTGGCCCTGGCCGTTGACGAAGCCCACGACGAGCGGGATCGAAGACAAGTGGCACGGACTGAGCAGCAGGCTGGCCAATCCCCACGCGTAGGCCGCCGCCAGCGCGATGGCCGGCCGGCCTTCGATGCCGTGAGAGAGCGCCGTGAAGAGGGTGTCCATGCTTTGCGGGTTAGCGGCCCGGGGCCGCGGCGCTGCTGCCGCCGAACTCGTACCCGACCCGCTTCCACGTAGCCAGAATGTCGGCCTTCGAGATGAACCCTTCGTGGCGGGTCAGTTCCTTCCCACTCGGATCGAAGAAGATCTGGGTCGGGATGGCGTAGATATTGTACGGCTGCTCCGCACCCGGGTTCTTCCAGACGTCGATGAAATCGACCTGCATGCGGCCGGCGTATTCGCGCCGCAGTTCGACGAGAATCGGTGCCATCGCTTTGCAGGGAATGCACTGATCCGCGCCGAGGTCGACGAGGCGCGGGATGCCGGTTGCGTGCGGGACTGTCCCCGAGGCGGCGTGGCTGGCAACAGGCTCGGGAACGGCGACCGCGCTCGCCGGCGCGTCGCGGTTCGGCTTCGTTGCCAACACCAACAGCACAGACGCAGCCAGCACGACAGGGATGGCCACGCGCCAGCGGCGGCTCACGGAGGAACCCGGCGGCGGGGGCGGAGGGGCACGGCGCGGGGATGCCTTCACGAGATGAGTTCCTTGAGTGTCTCCACCGACGGCACGCGTCCGGCAATTTTCACGGTGCCGTCTACCGCCAGCGCTGGCGTCGCGACCACGCCGAACGCGGCGATGGCTTTGAGGTCGGTGACCTTCTCGAGGCGGTACTCGATGCCGAGGCCCTGTGCGGCCTTCTCGGCATACTCAGCGAGGAGGCGGCACTTCTGACATCCGGTTCCCAGAATCTGAATCGTTTTCATCATGGCTCCATGATCGGCGCGTTCGGCGGACGCGCCCTACCGTTGTTACTGCTGAGGTGCGCCTCGGTCCTCAGCGCGTTCATCCTGCACGGGAGGGCCGGCCCAGCCTGCCCGACGTAGCCGCACGGCAACGCGTTTGGCGAAGTCGGGCCGAGCCGGCCGAGACACGGCGCGTCAGCGCGCGCGCCCTACCATTGCCAGCCGTACGCCAGCCCTGCCAGCGTGGACATCACAACCACGAGCGCGACGTACACAACAGTCTTCAGCGTTCCGAGCACGCTGCGGATGACCAGCATGCTCGGCAGCGACAAGGCCGGGCCGGCCAGCAGCAACGCCAAGGCCGGGCCGCGGCCCATCCCGCTGCCGACGAGTCCCTGGACAATCGGCACCTCGGTCAGCGTCGCGAAGTACATGAAGGCACCCACGACGGAGGCGAAGAGATTGGCCACGAGCGAGTTCCCGCCGACGGCGGTGGCGACCCACGAGGAAGGAATCAGGCCCTCGTGGCCGGGCCGCCCGAGCGCCAACCCCGCCAGCAGGACGCCTCCGAGGAGCAGCGGAGTGATTTGCTTCGTGTAGTCCCAGGTGGCCGAGAACCAGTCGCTCGCTTCGCCCGGGGTGACGCTCGTGGCCGCCCCGACCCCCAGGAGCGCGACGGCAAACGGGATCGTCGGATGCTCGGGCGCGGCCAGTGCGGCCACCAGGGTGGCCACGACAGTGGCCCCGACGGAGAGGGCCGGCACGCGGTACCAGCGGACCAGCACCACGGCCAGCGCCAGTCCGAACACGGATGTCAGCATCCACTTGCCGCTCGCAATCGCCGCCCAGAGGCTTCCGCCTTCCGTGGTCTCGGCCCAGTTGGCGAACACGAGGATCGCGATAAGGAGGCCGAAGAACACGGCTTGCTGTCTGAGCGGCCGAGCGGTCGTGCCTTGTGGCTGTGGTGGGAGGGCGTCCTGCCGTTGCGACTCCTCCCGCCGAAAGAACGCGTGCATCAGCAGGCCGATGAGGACGCTGAACGCGACCGCTCCGACAGCCCGGGCGGTGCCGAGCCCCGCACCCAGGATCCGGGCCGTGAGTACGATGGCGAGCACGTTGATGGCCGGACCGGAGTACAAGAAGGCGGTTGCAGGGCCGAGGCCGGCGCCCCGCATGTAGATGCCGGCGAAGAGCGGCAAGACCGTGCACGAGCACACCGCCAGGACCGTCCCCGAGACCGAGGCCACGCCGTAGCTGACGACCTTGCTGGCGCCGGCACCGAGGTACTTCAGCACCGCATCCTGACTGACGAACACCGTGATGGCGCCCGCGATGAAGAAGGCCGGCAGGAGACAGAGCACCACGTGCTCGCGGGCGTACCACTTCAGCAAGTGCAGCGCTTCGGCCAGGGCGCCGTCGAAGCGGGGCGTGCCGATGGGCAGGAAGAAGATGGCGAGGAACGCCGCCGTTCCGGAGACTAGCCATTTCCATTCGTCCTGCCAGCGCATCAGGGGCTCCGGGGGCTTGCAACGATGGCCGCACATGCAGTATCGTCACTTCGCGTTATCCCGAAGTGTATGCCCGCCCGGCCTACCGGGTCAAGTCCGGGACTGCTGAGCAGAGGCAGGCAGAACGCGTGGGGCGGGACGCAGTGCCGCTTCGGCGAGTGAGGTGCCGCATGAGTCACGAACACCCGGGCGTGGCCGGAAAGCTCTCGTTTCTCGATCGCTACCTGACGCTGTGGATCTTCGCCGCCATGGTCGTCGGGGTCGGCAGCGGCTACGCCTTCCCCGGCGTCGTCCCGTTCCTGAACGACTTCAGCGTTGGCACCACGTCGATCCCGCTCGCGGTCGGACTCATCCTGATGATGTACCCGCCCTTGGCCAAGGTGCGGTACGAGGAGATGGGGCACGTCTTCCGGAACGGCAAGGTGCTCGGCCTGTCGCTGGTCCAGAACTGGGTCATCGGCCCGATCCTGATGTTCGCGTTGGCCATCATCTTCCTGCCGGATAAGCCCGAATACATGGTCGGGCTCATTCTGATCGGTCTGGCACGCTGCATCGCGATGGTCATTGTCTGGAACGAACTGGCCCGGGGCGACACCGAATACTGCGCTGGCCTCGTCGCCTTCAACTCGATCTTCCAAGTGCTCTTCTTCTCGATCTACGCCTACGTGTTCATCACCGTCGCGCCCGGCTGGTTCGGCCTGAGCGGCGTGGCGGTGGACATCACGATCGGCGAGATCGCCACCAGCGTCTTCATCTACCTCGGCATCCCATTCATCGCCGGCGTGCTCACCCGCTTTTCGCTGGTCGGCCTGAAGGGCAAGGAGTGGTACCACTCCCGCTTCATTCCGAAGATCAGCCCCATCACGCTCATCGCGTTGCTGTTCACGATCGTCGTCATGTTCTCGCTCAAGGGCGAGACGATCGTGCAGCTGCCGCTGGACGTTCTTCGCATCGCCGTCCCGCTGGTCGTGTACTTTGTCGTCATGTTCGTCGTGTCGTTTTTCCTGAGCAAAGCGGTGGGCGCGAACTACAGCCAGTCGGCCACGCTGTCCTTCACGGCGGCATCGAACAACTTCGAGCTGGCGATTGCGGTAGCCGTCGGCACCTTCGGGATCAACCACGGCGCGGCGTTCGCCGCCGTCATCGGGCCGCTGGTCGAAGTGCCGGCGCTCATCGCGCTGGTCAACGTCGCGCTGTGGTTCCAGCGGCGGTACTTCGCTCCCCCGGCGGCGGTGGCCAATCGCGCGTAGCCGGCGCACGCACGACGACATCGAGAGGGGAGCGTAACGCGTGATGGAACGCACCCCCTCCTCACGCCGTACGACACGAAACTGGTTCGGATGTTCCCGTTCGGGAAGACTCGCGCTGCCTGGCGCTGCGGCGCTGGTCGAAGGGGCACCGCGGTCGGACGGCGCGAGGGCCGCGTACCGCGCGCTGCTGACCGAGCGCGCTGCCATCCTCAACGACGAGTGACGCGAGCCCGCTACGGCCGGCCCTGGATCACGGACCGGAGCGAGGCCCTGTCCAACGTGCCGCCCATCAGATGTAGGTAGGTCGCGACCCAGTTGGCGGCGATGGTGACGATCCCAAAGAGGAACATCCCCACGCTCATCAGTGCCCATCCGGACATGATGTTGCCGACCACGCATCCGGTGGCGAACGCTGCACCGGCACCGACCAGGATGCCGCCGAAGAACGCGGTGACGGTTTCCACCGGGTCCCGTGGCGCCAGGCGTGCCACCCCGCTCATCCGCGCCGCCACCCACGACCCAGGCACCATGGCGACGACGACCGCGACCAACCACCAGTGGACGGGCCGAGGTGGATTGGTCGGGGGAGCGGCAGGGGCCGGCTGAGACTGGGATACTGCCGAAGGCGAAGGCGCCTGGGGAGGAGCGGGCCTCGGCCCCCAGACGTGAACGACGTGCGTGTCCGTCAACGCCACGTACGCCTGGAGCACGCCGTGGGTGACACCAAGCGGATAGGTCCGGCCGCTGGCGACCGCCGACAGAAACGCGGGCACCGCGAGCAGCCCGATGGCGAGGCCGGCCTGCCACGGTTTCCATGGCCTGGTGAAGAATCGCTGCACGCTCCGACCCTGCGGCGGCGCACCGGCCGCCGGCCGTTTCCCGCGCGCCACCCAGACCCACGCCAACGTGCCGCCTGCGATGACGACGGCCAGAACCCAATAGGGTAGCCCAGTCAGTGACGAGAGGGTTACAGGGCCACCTCCGTCGGCCATCACGACATGGGTCAGCATCCACCTGTGGAACGGCCGGAGCACGCCGAACTCCACGAGGGCGATACCAAGGGGCATACCGGCGAGGGCGGCCATCGAGTTGAGATTGCCCGCACCGGCCTTGAACAGGCATCCGCTGACACAGCCACCCGCCAGAACGGTGCCGACGCCGAAGATGACGCCGCCGACGATGGCGTTCATCCAGAGCATCGGCTTAGGTGCCAGTTGGACCCATCCCAGCGCTTCGAGCGCGGCAAAGCCGACCATCGACACCACAATAAGGACCCACAGGCCGAAGACCTTTCGCCCATCGCGTGCGAGGACGACTTCGCTGAAGGCCGATGCGCCGCACAGATCGCCCTTCTGCAGGAAGTAGCCGAACAGAAAGCCGACGGGGAGCGCGGTCAAGACCCAGGTTCGCGTGGCGACAGCCCATCCAGTAATGATGGCCAGCGCGAAGAGACTGAGTGCGCCGTCACGGCGCCAGGATGGTGGTGCATGCATGGCGGGTCCTTCCGAAATGCCGATCGGACGTTCGGAACTCACCTGTGGGGGCTGGGCTCCGCGTTGCCGGGCCGCAAGCGGATGGACGTGCTTATATCACAAATACGCGATATGACGAAGTGATGGCGCCGGGACTTCGGCGGGCGAAGATGTGCCGCCCAGGGCTGCCGCCCCCTTTTCACGGGCGTCGATCGAGCGGTGGGGGAGCGCGGGCGGCGTGTGCCTCGTCAGTACGCCCGTGGCTGCCCATCGTGCCTGGGGTCCGAGACTCCAACCCACGCCTGGCCCACGCGCTTCACCAGGTACAGCCGGGCGTAGCCCGCCGATTCCGCGAGCGGTTCGTAGCCGCGTTCCCGGATCTCCCGAAGCAACTGCGGGGAGAATCCGTGCGCGAGCTGGACCCGCGTGTTGCCGGGCGATGGGAAGAGACGCGGCATCTGCACGGCATCGAGCGGATCGAGACCGTAATCGAGGATGTAGACCATTACCTGCAGCACTTCGGTCGGAATGCGCCCTCCTCCGGGGGCCCCGATGACGAGGTCAACGTTCGGTCCTTTCAGGACGATGGTCGGCGAGATCGTGGTCTGGCGGATGCGCCACCGGCTCGTCGACGGCGCATTGATGGTCTGGTCGGAGAAACGGAATCCGGAGTCGTTCAGGAAGAACCCGGCGGTGAACCCTCCCGAGCCCCAGACGCTGCTGTTGGTCTGCGTGAGCGCGACGGCGTTGCCGTCCTTGTCGACCACCGACAGATGCGTAGTCTCTCCCTGATCGTGGCGCCCATCTTCCGCTGCTACGCCGTCGGCTGGAAACGGGGCTGGCAGCGCCGGGCCACCCGGGACGATGGGGGCGGCGGGAGGATACGGATCGTAGAGACCGCAGGCACCCGGCGGCGTGGCCTTGTCGAATGGCTTGGCATCTGCTGGCTCGATGGTCGATGGCGCTTTCGGGGCGCCTACGAGCGCCCGACGAGTGGCCGCGAATTCTGCCGAGACGATGCCCCTGGCTGGCACTTCGACCCAGTTCGGATCTCCGTTCGCGCGTGACGCTGACTGTCCGGCCCGCATGGCTGTCACGATCGCATCGAAGGCGGCAGCGGACTGCGTCGGGAGTCCCATCCCCTTGAGATCGAAGGGTTCGAGCATCTCGAGGGCGTGGAGCACCTGCATCCCGCTCTCGGGCGGGGGGGCCGACAGCACGGTGTGGCCCCGGTAATCGGTGCAGACGGGACGTCGCCACTGGGGTTCGAACGCGCGGAGGTCCTGGAATCGCGCCGGATGCCCGCCCGCGTTCAGGGCCGCGATGAGCGCGTCAGCCGTCGGACCCTCGTCGAATCCCCTGCGGCCGTCCTTCGCGATTCGCCGGAGCGATTCGGCCAACGCCTGGTTACGCAACACCTCGCCCGGCTGGAGTGGCTTGCCGCCAGGGAAGAGGAGGGCGTAGCCCTCAGGGAATGGCTTGAGTTTCGCCTCTGATTCCGCGATGAACGCAGCGAGAATCTGCCCGACCGGAAAGCCGTTCTCGGCGAGCTCGATCGCGGGCCCCATCACCGTAGCCAGCGGCAGCGTTCCGTGCTTCTCGTGGAGGGTCAGCAACCCCGCGACTTCACCGGGGATGGCCACGACGCGCAGGTCGCCGGGCTTTCGAGCCGGTGGACCGGCTGGGGCTTGACCGGGCGCCACGCCCCCCGCCGGTTGTGCGGACGCCGGCTCCGTGTGTCCGCGCCACGCATCGGCGGGTTGCGCCGCGTAGAAGTCGAGGAACACGGACCGCCGTTCCCGCTGCAGCCAGACGTTGGCGACTCCGCCTCCGCCGAGTCCAGACATTTGCGGTTCCACGACGCCGATGGCAAAGGCGGCTGCCACGGCCGCATCGACGGCATTTCCGCCGGCCTGCAGCACGGCGATGCCCGCCTCACTGGCCAGAGCATTCGCCGACGCGACGACGCCATTGGCGCCCTCGATCCGCCGGCCAGCGTCAGCGGGCGGCGTCGTGAACCTGGATGTCCCCGGCGCCTGACCGCCGGCTCCGGCTACGGCCACGACGGCGACGATGAGCGCGGCGACTCCCGCGCGAACGAGTTGACTCCGGGGTGGTTTCGCAGTCGTGACATCAGGCATGCAGTCCTCCATCAGCCAGGTAGCTTGCCCTCAGGCCCGCGCGGTTGGCAAGCGGCGTCAACGCCCAGCCCTCACGAGCGGATCCTCGCGAATGCGGAGCACGCCTTCGACACGTTCGCCGCCGGCCTGCAGGATCAGCCTGTAGAACCCGGGGCCAGCGGCCACACCAGGAGGGGGACGGAACGCCGCGAGAAAGGCCGATTCTCCGGCGGGAGGCGCCTGGGCTTTCTGGCCGGGCGCGTCCAGGCGCCCGTCCCAGGCGTACCTGGTGATGCCCGCGCGCGAGGGGACCGACAGTGTGCGTGAGAGCGCGCGGTCGACGGTCCGGATGGTCAACTCGACCGGCTTCGCCGAATCCGCGCGGAGGTACCAGGTGATGATCGGCGTGTTGACGATCTTCGCTCGGTCCATCCCGGTCCCGGGTGGCCTCACCGATGGAGGATTGCGTCCGGCGAACGTGTTGTCGCCAAACTGTCCGCCTCGGCTCTGGTCGACCCACCACGTTGCGGTCCGCTGCTCGAAGAGGTGCACCGCGCTTGAACCGACGGCGGTCGTGAACTGCTGCAGCGGGGTGATGTCGTCGAGGACGTACAGCCCTCGCCCGTGCGTACCGGCGATCAGGTCGTGGTCGCGGGGATGCACCACGAGATCGTGGACGGCGACGGTCGGCATCCCATTCATGAGTGCCCGCCATGACGCACACCCGTCCAACGTGACGTACACGCCGAATTCGGTGCCGACGAACACGAGATTGGGGTTCTTCGAATCCGCCGCCAGGACATGCACCGGGTGCCGGGCTGGCAGGCCGCCGCCGACATTGGTCCACGTTGCGCCGTAGTCCGTCGTCTTGAACACCCACGTTCCGAAATCGTCGCTTCGGTGGCCGTCGAAGGTCACGAACGCGGTGCCGGAGGAATGAGGTGACGCTTCGACATCGCTCACCCAGAGCCTCGGCGGGACGCCCGGAATCGCGCCGTTGACCCTCGACCACGTCGCTCCGCCGTTCTTCGTGACCCAGACGTTGCCGTCATCGGTGCCGGCCCAGAGGAGCCCGGGCACGAGCGGCGACTCCGACAACGACACGACCGTGGCGTGGGTTTCGGCGCCCGTCGAATCTGGCGTGAGCCCGCCGGTGTCGGAGCGTGTGGTCTCGGGGTCATTGTTCGAGAGATCCGGACTGATGCCGAGCCACGTCATGCCCCCGTCGACAGACCGGAAGACGTGGTTCGCCCCGAGGAAGAGCGTGCGGCCGTTGTGGGGCGACACGATGAAGGGTGTCTGCCAGTTGAAGCGGAAGCTCCGGTCGGCGCGCATCTGGGCGTAGAAGGCCGCGAGATCCGTGGCCGGACCGTCGCTTGCCGGTGGCGTCTCCCCGGTCAGTTCCTCGAAGTTCACGACGTTCAAGGCGCCCGGGCGTCCGAAGCGTTCCGCGTAGGTCAGGGCATCGTACCGGCGGAAGCTCCCGTTCTCGGCGGCGGAGTAGATTTCCCGCCAGTTGTCGGGATTGGCTGCCGCGTGCATGCCGTCTCCCCAGTGCAACTTCCACGTATCGTCGTTGCGGAGACCGAAGGCGTCACGGGTGAAGCTGGGCACGCCCCACGAACCGTTGTCCTGCGTGCCGCCGTAGATGACGTACGGATCGCGCATGTCGACACCGACGGCGTAGTACTGCGTGACCGGAAGATTGTCAAAGTAGTGGAACGTTCGACCGTGATCGTGCGTGACGAAGAACCCCTTGTCCTGGCCGAGATAGTACCGGTCGTGTTGATTCGGATCGATCCACATGGCGTGGAAGTCGTAGCCGAACCCTCTGGCCCCCTGCACAAGCGTCTTTCCACCGTCCGTGGATTCCCAGAAGTTCACGTCGAGCACATAGACATGCTGGTCGTTCGAGGGATTGATGCGGATCTGGCTGAAGAAGAACGGTCGCACGCTATGACGGTTCAGATAGGTCCAGCGCTCGCCGCCGTCCTCCGACCGGTACAGGCCGCTGCCCAGCCGGGTGAGGTCGCCGTACGCCGGGTCGTCCTCGGCGGGATTGAAACCATGTTCGACAAGCGCCGTCAGGACCCGGGGATTCCGGCGGGAGATGGCCAGCCCGATGCGTCCGAGATCACCGGAAGGCAGGCCTCGCGTCAGTCGGCGCCACGTCCGGCCCCCGTCAGTCGACTTGAACAGCCCGCTGTCGGGACCACCGGAATCGAACCGATAAGCTCGGCGCAGGCGCTGGTAGAAGGCCACGTACAACGTATCTGGGTCTGCGGGATCCATGACGAGATCCGTTGCGCCAGCCCGGTTGCCGGACGGCAGCCCCTGGGTCAGCTTTTGCCACGTCCGACCGCCGTCAGTCGTCTTGAACAGTCCCCGGTCGCCGGTGTGACCCCAGAGGTTGCCCACCGCAGCGGCATACACGATTCGACAGTCGGTCGGATGGATCACGATGCGGGCGATCTGGAAGGTGTCGGCCAACCCGACATTGGTGAACGTCGCACCGCCGTCGACCGACTGATGGACACCATCGCCCCACCCGACGTCGTTCCGGTTGTTGGCCTCGCCGGTGCCGACCCAGATGATTCGCGGGTCCGACTGGCAGACGGCGACGTCTCCGATCGACCCGGTCGCGTAGCGATCGAAGATGGGCGTGAAGGTCGTGCCGGCATTGACGCTCTTCCACACGCCGCCGGACGCTGAGGCGACGAGGATGAAGCGGGGATCGGTGTCCAGGCTCTCGACGTCGACAATGCGGCCCGACGCGCTTCCTGGCCCGAGCCCGCGCCAGACGAGGTCCCTGAGCAAGCCGTCGTCGCCATTCGCCTGGAGCGCCAGGCCCATCCAGGCGCACGCGACCGACGCGAGCACCGACCACGCAACGCTGTGCTGTTTCATGAGGTGCCTCCCATGCGAACCCGCCTCGACCAGGCCGGTTGCGTCTGGGGAGAGGAGTGCGGGCAGCCCGGATGGGCTGCCCGCGTGGGCCGATCAGAAGTTGTAGCTGACACCCAGCCTGACCATCCGTGGCGGAACGATGCTCGTGATCCGGCCGAATGTCGAGCCTGACCTGGTCGTGACGCCGAGTTCGACGTTCGCGTTCGTGACGTTGAACAGATCGAACTGGAACGATGCCGTACCCGGGCCGATCTTCTGGCGCTTCTCGACCCTGAGGTTCAGCAGGTTCTGCGTGGGCAGTCGATTGGCTGCCGGGTCCTCCATCAGCAGAATCAGGCTGCCCGACCGAACCAGGCCCGTGGTGAACCTGGCATCTCGGCCCCACACGTCGCCGCTCTGGCTCGTGAACGTCCCCGCAACCTGGACCTGGTACGGGAGGTCGTAGCTGCCGGCGATCTTGTAGGACCATTGCCAGTACTGGCGCTTGGGGAAGAAGTTCTCTTCGTTCGGCGTGTACGGCGTGCCGGTCGTCAGGCCGTTGGCCCATTCATCGAGGTGCGTGGCAAGGAACGAGGTCACCAGTTGCCAGTTGTTCGAGAGCCGCTTCTGCGCGGCGAACTCGATGTTGTGGTAGCTGTTCTCATAGCCCGGCACGTTTTGATCGACGTTCCGGATGAATGCGCTCCCCGCGAATGCGGCGGCGTACTCGTAGTACGTAATAGGGCCACCGTCGTCTGCCGTGCCGTTGACGCCGTCCGGGCCCGGATCGGTGTTCTGAATCGCGATGCTGTACGCGTCGTACGGCCGGAGGACGTTGACCGTCTTGTAGCGATCGACCTCTCGCCTGAAGATGTAGCTGGCGCGGGTCGAGAAGTTGGCTGCGATTTGGCGCTCGATCGATGTGGTGATTTCGTGGGTTCTGGGCTGAATCAGGTCGGGATTGGCTGCAGACGTCTTGGCGCCCGTGGCGGTCACGAATGTCCCGAACTCACCGTCGTCGTAGTCACGGTCGCCGTTGAGGTCGCTCCAGCGATACGTGGTCGAGGCGGAGGCGTTGTTGTTGAAGGTGTCGGCGTAGGTGGCCTGCATGGCGAAGTTGAACCAGCCGTACGTGGCCTTCAGCACCGTGCGGTTGTCCGAGCCCAGGGGCCAGGACAGGCCGATCCGTGGGGCCCAGTTCCGCCACGTCAGGATTTTCGCCTCCGGGAAGTCGCCCGCCGGGTAGAACCGTCCCTCAGGCTTGGACTGGGGGGGGATGAAGACGTGATAGGCCTCGTACCTCACGCCAAGGTTCAGCGTGGCGCGGTCACCGAAGCGCCAGGTGTCGCGGGCGAAGGCCGACTGGGTCGTCATGCTGTTGAGCGTGTCGTACGGGTAGTTGTAGACGATGACCTGATAGGGCACGCCATTCTGGAAGCGGAGTTGATAGTCTCGACCGTTGGACTTGGCCGGCGCATGGTAGTAGCGCCCCTCGTCGGTGAACTCCACCCCGGCCTTGAGGTCATGGCTGCCGCCCCAAGCGCTCGGCAGGAAGTGCGACACGCTCCCGTTGTACTGCCAGCGGTCTCGCCCGCCGCGATAGGGAGTCGTGTTGTACCGGCCCCAGTACCGCAGCGTCACCGTGTCGTAGGACGAAGGATCCTCCGTCCAGTTCAGACCATCGGTGTCGTACTTCCAGCGTCCGAGAAAGGCGTTGACGTAGGTGCGGTCGGATGCCACCCACGACCACTCGACCTTGCCCGCCTTGGGTTTGAAGATCTGGTGCCAGGTCGATTCGCGGTAGCGGTACGAATCCGCGTTGCGCTCAGGGTAGTCCTTCGTCTGTGCCTGGATGAAGCCGCTGAACCGGTGCTTCGATGTCAGCTGGCCGCTGAGCTTCCCGGTGTAGTTGGTCAGGGTCACCAGGTAGTCCCCAGCTACATCGTCGGCTGTTCCTGGCAGATTGTCGGGCCCAGGGGACGCGGAGTAACCTGAGACGCCCTGCTTGATCATCTGGTTGCGATAGGAGCCGTAGAACCACAGCTTCTGCTTGAGAACCGGTCCGCCGAGGTCGGCGTTGCCGTCACGGTAGGCCTTGAGCGGGTTGCCTGCACCGACCCCCCTGGCCCGCAGTTCCTCGGTGACGTTATCGCTTTGCAGTCTAGGCGTCTCCCAGGCGAAGTAGGCCGAACCGTGAAACCGGTCGCCACCGGACTTCAGGATGCCCATGAACGCCGTGCCTGGCGTGGCCATCTCCGCGTCGTTGCCACCGGCCTTGATCTGGACCTCCTGAAACGCGCCGTAGTCGTAGTAGAAGCCGGCGCCTCCGGCGTCCTCGCGGGTATCCACGCCGTCGAGCGTCGGCCTATTGCCGCCGGCGGACGTGCCGTAGTTGGCGTAGCTCTGTTGCGTGCCGACGGCCGTGCCTCCGACGTCGACACCGCTCACACGCAGGCCCGGTGCCAGGTTCATGACCTGCCACATGCTGCGGGACGTCGGGAGCTGTTCGAGGGCCTCCTTGCCCAGGTTGGTCGCGACGCTCGTCGTCCTGATATCGACGACCGGCGATTCTCCCGTGACCGTCACGGATTCCGTAATCGCACCGACCCCCAGTGCCTCGTTCAGGGTCGCGACGAATCCCGTATCAAGGCGCACGTCCCGCTTGACCGGCGCAAAACCGGCGAGTTCGTAGGTCACCTGATACGCGCCCGCCGGAAGAGCGGTGAAGCGATAGCGCCCCTCCGCGTCGGTGACCGTCGTGCGGGGCCCGCCCAGAAGGGCCGGGCTTTCAATCGTCACCGTGACGCCCGGGAGGACGCCTCCTCCCTGGTCGGCCACCCGGCCTTCGATGCCGGACCTGTCCGTGGTCTGGCTTGCCACCGTCCACGGGGTTGCCGCGAGAACGGCCAATGCGGCCGCCAAGATCACTGCGGTCTTCAATCGCATGCCCCTTCACCTCTCTGGTTGTCAATTGGTGTCCTGGCACCGTGCACCGGATGGCCCCGGACAGCCCAAACCGTCTGTTCTCAGCGCACCACCCTGCGGCCGACCCCGCCGGAGTCCAGTACCGGACCACACACGTCTCGATAAGCGGACGGTGCGCCCCGGCTCCTGATCGCGCAAGCGGCATTAGGCGACACGACTCCCATGTCGTCTGATGTCGCGGCCCGTGCCGTGCTCGCCGTCCGGACAGCACTGGAGATACAATGCCCTGGTCCATGCAACCGAAGCCGGACGAACCAGTCGGCGGTAGCCCTGACGGGCCGACGAATGGTCGCGCAGCCGACCGACTGGACGGCTGGAAGACGATTGCCGGTTACCTGGGGCGGGATATACGGACAGTCCAGCGCTGGGAACTCAGCGAACGTCTCCCAATCCATCGTCTCGAGCACAAGCAGCGCGCGTCGGCGTACGCGTTCACCGGCGAACTCGACGAATGGATGGCGAAGAGGGTGCCACCCGCCGAGGATGGCGCAATCGTTCGTGACGACGTCTCGGATGGCGGCCGCGTTGCCACCGATGAAGGCACCTCAGGTGCGCGTTCGACGAGACGTCGGCCGTGGGGGCGCAGGGCGGGCTTCGTCGGCCTGGGCCTGGTGGCGGTGGCGGTGGTCGTCGTCGCGGTTGTGACGGGAGCGCTCGGCCGTGGCGCGTCGGCACGCAGTGGAGACACGCGGGTGCCGGAGGCGTACGCGGCGTTCGCGGAAGGGTCGGCCCTATACGCGTCCCGCCAGTATCGCGATGCGGCCATCGCCCTCGAACGGGCGGTCTCCCTGGACCCGTCGTACGGGCTGGCCTGGGCGTGGCTGTCCAAGACATACGGCCGACTGTCGCAGCCGATGTGGGCCGGAGGCAAGGCCTCGAGCGACCGCGCCGTCGAGACCGCGCGGCGCGCGCGCGATCTGGCACCAGGCCTGGCCGAGGCTCACATCGCGATGGCGTTGGCAGCCCGCTCGGTGGGAGACGTGGTCAATTGGAGGGCCGAGGCTCAGCGAGCCGTCGATCTGGACGCCCGAGCGGCTGAGGCGATGGCGTTGCTCGGAGACTCGTACAGCGCTTACGTATACGCCTGCAACCGCGACCAAGATCCGGAGCTGGCCGAGTCGTACTACCGACGGGCCATGGAGCTCAAGCCGAATCTCAATACGGCCGTCAGCAACCGGGCCCACAACCTCAGACGCATGGGCCGCTACGCGGAATGCGTCGAGCTGATGAACCGGACGATTCGGGCGTTTCCCGATGAGACGCCGCTCATCGCGGAACGCGGCGCGTGTCGGCTGCTGGCCGGTGATCTCGCCGGTGCGACGGAGGACATCCTCCCACTCAGAAACAACCCGAAGATCGCTCCGGCCGGGGCGCTCGTCTATCTGGGGCTGCTGGAGCTGAAGGCCGGGCTCGTAGAAGACGGCGTTCGCGATCTCGAAGGCGTCTTCCACCTCGACCAGAGCGCCAGAGCCGAGTTGGTGGTTGCGGAAGCCTACGGCGTTGGCGGCCTCGTGAATCGTGCGGTGACCCACCTTCAGCGAGCGCTCAATCTCGATGCCACATGCGCCTCTGTTGTCGATACGGGCATGGCCTTCGCGCCCATCCGCCAGACCGATGCTGTCAAGGCTCTGCTCGCGGATGTCGGCAAGAGGTAGGGCAGCCTGCCGGCGTCGAGTCTCCGAGTTCCCGAGCGCAGGGCCAGGACCCCTGGTCCGTCAGAACGTCGTGGCGTAAGGGAGCGGCCACCACCGGATCTGCACCTTGCCGATGATGTACTTCTTCGGCACCATGCCCCAGTGACGGCTGTCGGAGCTGTTGTTCCGGTGGTCGCCCATGACGAAGTAGTACCCCTCGGGCACCATCGTCGGGCTGTAGTCGTCGTGGCTCCGGTACTCGGGCGGGACGTAGCTGTCGTCGAGAGGCAGATCGTTCACGTAGACGCGACCGTCGCTGATCTTGACCGTGTCGCCTTCCTCCGCGATGACCCGCTTCACGAACGACTTGTCCGGGTTGACCGGGTAGTAGAGCATGACGATGTCGCCGGCGTGCGGTTCGTCGAGGCGGTAGATCAGCTTGTTGACGATGAGCCGATCCTGATCCTGGAGGGTCGGGGCCATGCTCTGGCCCTCGACGCGGGCCACCTGGAAGCCGAAGGTGACGATGAGCGTCGCGTACACGGCCGCCGAGGCGAGCGTCTTGACCCACGCGACAAACTCGTCGCGGACGATGTGCCAGCGGTTGACGCGGGGCCTGGCCGTCCCGGCCGCCGAGCGGGCGGCCACCTCGGCCGCATACGCGTGCCACGGCTCGGGCGCGCGTTCGAGCACGGGCGGGACGTCGACGGCCGCGTTGACGGGCGCGGCCGCTACAGCTTCAGGTAATCCCTCAGGCGCTTGGTCTGGGCGCGGCTGACCGGGATCTCCGAGCCCTTCGCGTCCTTCATCCTGAGGATGTAGTTCCTGCTGAACCAGGGCACTATCTCCTTGATCTTGTTGATGTTCACCAGGTGGGACCGGTGGACGCGCCAGAAGACGTCCGGGTCCAGCCTCGCCTGCAGTTCGTCGAGCGTCCGGTAATTGACCGTGCCCGCGAACTGGCTGGTGACCAGATGAATTATATCGCCTTCGACCGAGGCGAAGACAATGTCCTCGGCCTGGACCGGGATCAGGCGCTCTCCGACCTTGACGACGACCTGACCCGGTCGCTGCGGGCGCCCGCTGATCGTCCGCAGGAGCCGCTGCAGTCTGTCGTCCAGCGGCTCGTCCGACTCGACGCGTCGCCGGATCCGCTCGATGGCCTGGGCCAGGCGCCCCTGCTCGACTGGCTTGAGCAGGTAGTCGACCGCATTCACCTCGAAGGCGTCGATGGCGTACTGGTCGAAGGCCGTCACGAAAACGATGTGGACCCCGGCGCCGCGGTCGAGGAGCAGACGCGCCACCTCGAAGCCGGTCAGCCCGGGCATCTGGATATCCAGGAACGCGGCGTGGGGCTCGGCGTCCTCGATGAGCTGCAGCGCATCGATGCCATTACCGGCCTGGCCGATGACCCGGACATCCTCGATCTGACCCAGCAGAAAACACAGCTCTTCCCGGGCTGGCGGCTCGTCATCGACGACAACGATGTTGAGGGGCGTGCTCATGCGGTCAGCCGGTCCTGCTGTTCCTGCGTCGTCAGCGCCGGGACCTCGATGCGCGCAACCGTTCCGACGCCCGGCGTGCTGGTGATGCGCAGCCGGCAGGCGTCACCGTAGATGACGCGCAGCCGCTCGTCCACGTTACTGAGGCCGATGCCTTCGCTCAGAATCGTCTCGAGGCGCTCCTGCGACATCCCGAGACCGTTGTCGTCCACTTCGATGACGGCCATGCCGTTCTCCCGGTGGCTGCGGATGACGATGCGCCCGCCGCCGACCTTGGGAGCCAGCCCGTGCTTGATGGAGTTCTCGATGATCGGTTGCAGGATCATGCTGGGAACGGTGAGCTCCAGCGTGTCGGGGCTGACGTCCTTTTCGACGCGGAGCTGCGGGCCGAAGCGGACGACTTCGATGTCGAGGTACTCGTCGACGGAGCCCAGCTCCTCGCGCAGGGTCACGAAGTGGTCCTGACTGCGCAGCAGCCGGCGCAGCAGGTTCGACAGCTTCAGGATGAGCATCCGCGCCGTCTCGGGTCGCGTGCGGATGAGCGACGAGATCGACGCCAGCGTGTTGAACAGGAAGTGGGGATTGATCTGGCCCGTCAGCGCGGTGATGCGGGCCTGGAGCAGGAGCTTCTCCTGCTCCTGCAGCCGATGCTCGATTCGTGCGCTGTTCCAGATCTTGATGGGCGTGGCGACGGCGAGGACCGACGCGAGCGGTACGAGCACCGTGGTCAGCGGCGACACGGGCTGCAGGAAGAACAGGCGGTGCGGCCACCGGTGGCCGAGAGCCTGACGAAGCAGCTCCAGCCCGATCGGCGCGGCGATCAGGATGACCTGCCAGTCGAACCGGAACTTCCGTACGAGCTGCCAGGCGTGCCGGTGGAGGTCCCCGAACACGAACGGGGAGAACCGCCAGATGGCCTCCTTCGGGCATGCCTCGCGCAGCCCGCCGCCCGCGAAGCCGCAGCCGACGGCGAACGGCAGCGCGATGAACTGGCCAGCGATGAGAGCCGGCGTGCCGATCATGGCGCCGATGAGCGCCCCGGCCCTCGGCCCCAGCACCAGCCCCGTGAGGAAGGCGCCCTCGAGGGTGAGGTCGGCCGCGTCGTAACCCAGGAGGAGACGAGCGGTGACCCCGGCCGTCAGCGGCAGGCCGAGCCCGGCCGCGAAGAGCAGTCGCGCCGCCCATCCTCGCTTCTCGTTGATCAGGAGGGCCCGGAACCGGTGGTAGCGGACGAGCATGGTGGCGAAGATCGCCACGATGGCAACCTTGACCACGAGCGTGGTCAGCAGGTACTGCTCCGCCGACAGGAATCTGGCGTCCTGGCCCAAAGACGACCCTCGTTCGGTGCGAGGACACGCCCCCGCTCCTCGACTATACGGAGCGGCCGAAGGGCTGTCAAACCGCTGAGACTCAGCATGTTATGATTGACGAAGCGAGCGTGCCGGAGGCCTGCAGGCGGGGCCGCCGGCATGGGGCGCCACCAGACGGCGCGGAGGGCAGGTCACGATGATCGGTCCGTTCATCACCGGGTTTGCGACCACCATCAGGCACTTCTTCAAGAAACCAATCACGGTGAACTACCCGGATCAGAAGGTGCCGGTGTTCCCGAAGTACCGCGGCAAGCAGGTCCTGATGCGCGACGAGAACGGCCTGGAGAAGTGCGTGGCGTGCGGGCTGTGCTCGGTCGCCTGTCCGGCCGACGCCATCTACCTCGAGCCGGCCGAGAACGACGGCACGGTCCAGGCCGGGCCCAGGTACGCCAAGGTCTACCAGATCCACAAGACGCGCTGCATCTTCTGTGGCTACTGCGAGGAAGCCTGCCCGGTGTCGGCCATCTTCATGGGCAAGGACTACGAGCTCGCCGTGTACAGCAAGCAGGACTTCGTCTGGGACAAGACCGACCTGCTCGTCCCGGCGGGCGCTCCGGCCGAGTGAGCGGCGAGGATGAAAATCGGCGCCCTCGGCGACGTGCACGGTGATTTCGCGTCGGTGGGGCGTCTGATGACCCGCCATCCCGAGGTGGGGGTGTGGGTCTCGGTCGGGGATCTCGGGGACGGCGAGGGGCGTTACGTGTCCCCGCCCGCGCCCCTCCACTGGATCAAGGGCAATAACGACAATCTCGGCTTCGTGGCCGATCTGGCGTCGGGCCGCCGGACGGTGGCGAACCTCGTGTACATGCCCAACGGGATTCCCTTCCGCGTCGGGCCCATCCGCGTGGTCGGCCTGGGCGGGACCTTTGCGCCCACCTGGTACGAACGCAGCCCTTCCGATCTGCCGCAGCCCCGCCTGCACCGTGAGGGGCGCGACGGGTTCCCGCCGATGGCGCGCGACGACAAGCGCCGACACTTCCTGCGGATCGAAGTCGAGGCCTGCAAGCGGCTGTCCGGCATCGACCTGTTCCTCAGCCACGAGGCGGCGCGCCCGTTCCACATGGACGTGCGGGGCCGGCGGCAGGACGTCGGCAAGACCGCCATCAACGAAGTGCTGGCGGCGGTCAGGCCGCGCATGCACCTCTCGGGGCATCACCACGTCTTCGACGACGACGTCCGGCAGGGCGTGCGGTCGATCGGCCTCGACCCGGTGCACGTGTCGTACCTGCTCATCGACGTCAGCACCTGGACGTACGAACGCCTGGAGACCTGATCCTCGTGGGACTGGCACCCTTCATCGACACGATCGACGAGCACGTGCTGGTCTGCGACGGCGCGATGGGGACACGGCTCTACTCGAGAGGCGTGTTCATCAACCGGTGCTTCGACGGGCTCAACCTGACGCAACCCGACCTGGTCTCGGACGTGCACCTCGAGTACATCCGGGCCGGGGCCGACATCATCGAGACCAACACGTTTGGGGCCAACCGCATCAAGCTGGGCAGTTTCGGCCTGTCGGACAAGCTGCACGCGATCAACGTGCAGGGCGTGCGCATCGCCCGGCACGCGGCGCGGGAACAGGTCTACGTGGCGGGTGCCATCGGGCCGCTCGGCGTGCGCATCGAGCCGTGGGGCCGCATGGGCGTGGACGAAGCCGAAGCCTACTTCCGCGAGCAGGCCCAGGCGCTGCTCGACGGCGGGGTCGACCTGTTCATCGTCGAGACGTTCCGCGATCTGAACGAGATCCGGGCGGCGATCCGCGCGATCCGGGGCCTGTCCGAGCTGCCGGTCGTCGCCCAGATGACCATCGAAGAGGACGGCAACAGTCTGGACGGCACCCCGCCCGAGGAGTTCGCGCCCGCGCTCGCGGCGACCGGCGCGGCGGTGATTGGTCTCAACTGCAGTGTGGGACCGGCACCCATCCTCGAGTCGATCGAACGGATGGCGGCCGTGACCACGGCCAGGCCGTCGCCGAGCAATTGGGCGGCGCTGACGCTGAGCGACTCTCCCATCAGTACGGCCGCGCCGCCGATGGAGATCGCCACCGCCAGCAGGAAGGCGGGCCGGAACCTCTCCCGGTAGAGGATCCAGGCGCCGAAGGTGACGAAGAT
>CAYZYG010000077.1:0-24528 GCA_964481395.1 uncultured Vicinamibacterales bacterium | reverse complement strand
TCATCATCGCCGAGGACGTCGAGGGCGAGGCCCTGGCCACGCTGGTCGTCAACAAACTGCGCGGGACCCTCAAGGTGGCGGCGGTGAAGGCCCCGGGCTACGGCGACCGCCGCAAGGCGATGCTCGAGGACATTGCCGTCCTGACCGGCGGCAAGGCCATCACCGAGGACCTGGGCATCAAGCTCGAGAACGTGAAGCTCGACGACCTGGGCAAGGCGAAGAAGATCACCATCGACAAGGACAACACGACGATCGTCGAGGGCTCCGGAGCCAGTTCGGCCATCGAAGGCCGCGTCAGGCAGATCCGCACGCAGATCGAGGAAACGACCTCGGACTACGACCGTGAGAAGCTCCAGGAGCGGCTCGCGAAGCTCGTCGGCGGCGTCGCCGTCATCAAGGTCGGCGCGGCCACCGAGACCGAGATGAAGGAGAAGAAGGCCCGCGTCGAAGACGCCATGCACGCCACCAAGGCGGCCGTCGAGGAGGGCATCGTGCCCGGCGGCGGCGTGGCGCTCATCCGGTCACTGTCGGCGCTCGACAAGCTGAAGGCCGAGGGCGATCAGATGGTCGGCATCAGCATCGTCAGGCGCGCCGTCGAGGAGCCGTTGCGGTGGATCGCCCAGAACGCCGGCCAGGAGGGCTCGATCATCGTCCAGAAGGTGAAGGACGGCAGTGACGACTTCGGCTTCAACGCGCTGACCGACACGTACGAGGACCTCGTGCACGCGGGCGTCATCGATCCGGCGAAGGTCGTCCGGACCGCGCTCCAGAACGCGGCCTCGATTTCCTCCCTCCTCCTCACCACCGAGGCGCTCGTCGCCGAGATCCCCGAGGAGAAGAAGGAAGCTCCTATGCCGCCGGGAGGCGGGATGGGGGGAATGTACTAAGGCGTCAGGCGTCAGGGCCGGGCCCCGAAACCAGGGACCTGTCCAGAACGCACGCCCGGTGGGGGAAACCTCACCGGGCGTTTTCTTTTCGAAGATCTTCTGGGGACACGCCAGCGGGGCGGCCGCGAGGGAGAACTCGCGAAGGTTCGGGGGCTCCGATGTCAACTGGTGCCCGGTCCCCGGTCCCCGGTCCCTGCTATCTGAGTGTGAACGTGAGTTCGATAGTGACCAGGACCGGCACGGGCTTGCCCTGGCGGGTGCCGGGCACGAAGCGCCACTGCTTGGCGGCCGCAACGGCCTTCTGATCGAGACCGAACGTCGGATCGAGAGACCGGACGATCTGGATCTCGCCGACCGACCCGTCGGGCAGCACGACGCAGTCGAGCACGACCGTCCCCTGGATCTTCGCTCGCATGGCGTCCGCGGTGTACTCCGGTTTTACCTCGCGCAGCAGCCTGGGCAACTGGATCCCCGAACCCGGGCGGTACGCGCCCCCGCCGAATCCCCCGCCCCAGCCCGGCCCGAGGCCTGACCCACGACCGGGTCCGATGCCCGTGCCGACGCCGGTGCCCGCTCCGCCGCCACGTCCGGGTCCCTGTGCCGTCGTGGAGTTCGACGAGTCCATGCCGGGGATGACCCCGGGCACGAACTGCTCCGCCGACGCGAGCGTCTTGGCCGGAATGAACAGCTCCTGCTGCGGCAGCTGGTCTTCGGGGTTGGGAATCGGCTCGACCTTCGGCGGCTCCATGACCGGGACCGTGATCTTGTCCTGGCCCTGCGCCTCCGCAAGCCGGGGCGGCTCGATCGACTCGTTTCCACCTCCCCCACCGCCGCCGCCGGGGCCCTCCTCGGCAACCCAGACGATTTGGTCCGTAGGTGGCGGTAGCATCTGGCGCGCGTCGACCGGGCGCAGGGTCGGCAGCCAGATGGCGAGAAAGAAGGACCCGATCAGCACCGCCGCGTGGGACACGACCGACACGACGAGCGCCCCGGACAGGCGCCCGCGCTGGGTCTCGAATTCGAAGAGCGTGTCCCTGGGATGCAGGTGGTCGAGACGCAGAAACACGTGGCCCGGTGCACCGAGCTCAGCCTGCTCCCGCTTCTGACCTTCAGACATGACCGGGGACTCCTCTTGCCATTGTCGCGCGTCGGCCTTCCCGGTTCAACTGCAAAGGTCGTTCCGGAAGGCCAACGGCGCAACTACGCCCTGGATCGAGCCCTTCCCGACGCCCATCCGCGCGGGGCGTCCTCCGTGGAGCACGCCCCTGTCCCCTTTAGACGCCCGGCTCGCGAATTCAGATGCGGCCCGTCCAGGCGCCGATCGCGGCGTTGCCGCCGCCGTACGAATGCAGGATGGCGAGGGCGTCGGCAGCCCGGGGCGCGTCCTCGATGGCCACCAGCACGCCGCCCTTTCCGACCAGTGTTTCGAAGATCAGGCCGTCGTGCGGCTGGAAGCCGACCCGGCGCATGGCCGCGGCCATGCCGGTCCGCCCGAGGTCGCTGGCACCCCCCTGCAGCGCGCCGAGCAGCGAGCCCCTGACCACGGTTGTGGCGAGGACGGGCACCTCCACGCGTTCGGGCGCAGCCCCGAAGACAGTCTCGATGAGCGCGGCGGCCTGCGGGTCATCCTTCGCCAGCACGCTGAGCATCGCCGGGGTGAACCCCTGCTCCTTCAGCGCGTCGATCCCCCGCCTGGCCCACTCCACGTCCTTGAACACTCCGACGGTGAACAGTGCACGTTCGACATCAGCCATGAATACACTCCAGCCACGACCACACGCCCGGCTTGCGTCGGCGCCCGCCCGGGCGCGAACGGATCCTGACTACTCTAAGCGCGTCGGCGACCGGCATCAAGCGCCCGGGCACCAGCCGGCGCGGCACGCTCCGCGAATCCTGCTAGAATGAACCGCAGGGCCCGCAACATACCGCCCGGAAGCAGGCAACTCATGGGACGCATCGGTCTGCCGGAACTGCTCATCATCCTCGCGATCATCATCCTGATCTTCGGCGCCAACCGCCTGCCCGACATCGGGCGAGGCATCGGCCGGGCGATCAAGAACTTCAAGGAAGCGACGCACGACGAAAACCAGAAACGCGACGTCTGAGCCCCGCCGCATGGCGGGTTTCTCCCGTCACATGACGATTCGTCGATCTCCCACCCGCCGGGTCACGCGTTCGCGGTCCAGGTACTCCAGCAGCGGAATGGCGTACTTCCGCGTCACGCCGTAGCGGTCCTTGAAGGCTGCGACGTCCAGGCTCGCGCCCTCGGGTCCCCCGGTGCCCTTGAGGCCCGCCACGTCCGACTTGAGCCTCGCGAGCGACTCGTGATGAAACACCAGGGTGTCGATCCGGACAAGGACCCGCTGCCGGATCAGGAGCTGGACCATGCGGTCCGCCACGTCGGGCCGGATGCCGACCGCCGGCGCCGCATCGACCGGGCCCGGTGGCTGCAGAAAGGCGTCGCGGTACAGACGCTCGAGCCTGTCCCTGGCAAGCGCTTCCTCATCGCTCAGCGCGAGCTTGTGTGACGAGAGCGCGAGCACGTCGCGCGCCACGATGGTCCGGGCTGCGGTGAGATCCGCCAGCACGCGTTCGAAGACGCCCGGGCCGGCCCGGCCGAAGAACCGTTCGCGCGCCTCTTCCCGGGGCATGCCATCCGCCAAGGGATGCGCCCGGTGGTACTCGCCCAGGCCTCGCACGAGGCTGGCCGCGAGCCCCTGCAGGACCGATGCTGCAATCACCAGATCGCCGGCCTGGACCGCCGCGCCGCCTTGCGCCAGGCGCGAGACGAGTGCCGCCGCCTCATCGGAGTCGAGCCCGAGCCGCCACGCGAGGTCGGCGAGCAGGACCCCGTGGACGCCGGCATCGGTCAGCATCCTGGCGCAGGCCCGCTCGGGCGTGGACGCACCGCCGGCGTCGAGGGCGGCGAACCGCGCCCGGCCCGCTGCAGTCCTGATTCCCCCGCGCGCGGGACGGGGATCGAGCACCTGTCCGCCGGCGATCGTCGCCGGGGGCGAATACGCGCGAAGGATGAACCGGTCGCCGCGCGTGAGCGCCACGGGTGATTCGAGCCTCAGCCGTACGAAGGCCGACTGACCCGGCGGAATCTCCGGCCCCGCTGGTGCGTCGGCGTCCTCAGCGCCCCGAACGAGCGTGGACAGCGCGAGCCGCCCCATGACCTCGGCCGTGCCCTGGTGAAACCTGATGCGGGCGCCGTGCCGGAGCGGCCGGGCCGTGCCGAGGACCTCCACGCGCGCGTCGAGGACGCGCGTCGCCTGCATCGAGCCGGGCGTCACGAGCACGTCCCCACGCCCGACGTCGGTCACCTCGATCCCGCCGAGGTTGACGGCCGCGCGCTGCCCGGCCTCCGCCGATCCGACGCGCGCGCCGTGAACCTGCAGGCCGCGGACCTTCGCCACACGCGATCCCGGCAACAGGGCGACCTCGTCGTCCACGGTCATCCTCCCGCCGACGAGCGTACCGGTCACGACGGTGCCGAACCCTTTCATCGTGAACACGCGGTCGACCGGCAACCGCACGCCGCCCGCCGCCGACCGACCCGCCACCTGCGGTCCCAGGCCGAGAATGGCCTGGCGCACGGCGTCGAGACCCGCGCCAGTCTTCGACGATGCCGGGATGATGGGCGCACGCTCCAGAAACGAGCCGCGCACGAGTTCACGCACCTCGAGCGACACCAGGCCGATCATGTCGGCGTCGGCGAGGTCGGCCTTGGTGAGCACGATCAGCCCCTGAGCGACCTGCAGGAGGCGGCAGATGTCGAAGTGTTCCCGCGTCTGCGGCATCACCGACTCGTCGCACGCCACGACGAGCATCACCGCGTCGACGCCGCCCGCGCCGGCGAGCATGTTCCGGACGAACCGCTCGTGCCCCGGCACGTCCACGAACGCCACGTTCAGGTCGGGCGTGGCCCAATGGGCAAAGCCGAGGTCGATGGTGATCCCGCGGGCTTTCTCTTCCTTGAGCCGATCCGGATCCGTCCCGGTGAGCGCCAGCACCAGGGAGCTCTTCCCGTGATCGATGTGACCGGCCGTGCCGATGACGAGGTGTTTCATTCCGTCCAGCGTACCTCAACGCCGTCGGCGCCGGCCTCCTCCACGTCGCTGCCCCGACCGGCGAACCGGTCGCGCCCGATCGCGCGTGCCCCTCTCTTGTCGCACCGTGCGCCGGCGGCCGGTCGCGGTGCCCCGGGATGCGCGCGCGCGATCCAGCGCCTCCACCAGTCCCAGATCGATCAGGCGCCGCTCGAGATCCACGCGCAGCACCTGCACGCGCAGACCATCGCCGAGTCGGTAGGTCTCACCGGTGTGTTCGCCCCGAAGCGCGTGTTCCCGCTCGGCGTAACGGTAGTAGTCATCGGCCATCGTCGACACGTGCACGAGGCCCTCGACGAAATGTTCGATGAGCTGGACGAACAGGCCGAAGGCCGACACGCCCGTCACATAGCCGTCGAACTCGTCGCCCACCTTGTCGGCCATGAACCGAACCTTCTTCCACTGGACGGCCTCTCGCTCCGCTTCCATCGCGCGCCGTTCGCGCTCCGAGGTGTGGCGGGCCCAGTCGGACATCCGTTGGTCGAGCTGCTCGCGCGCGTCGGGCGTCGGGCCGCCGTGACGCGCCAGTCGCAGCATCCGGTGAACAATCAGATCGGGGTACCGCCGGATGGGCGACGTGAAGTGCGTATAGCTGGTCGTGGCGAGACCGAAGTGGCCGCGATTCTCGGCCTCGTACTTCGCCTGCTGCATCGTCCGCAGCATCAGGAACGCGACCGGCCGCTCCACCGCGGTGCCGCGGATGCGCTCGACGAGGCGCTGGAAGTCACGGGGGGCTGGACCGCCGGGTTCGGAACGCAGCGGGTACCCCAAACTCGACACGAACTCGTCGAACTCGGCCGTCTTCACGGGATCGGGAGCATCGTGGGTGCGGAACAGCGCGGGCATCCCGTTCCGGTCGAGATACGACGCCACCGCTTCGTTGGCCGCGATCATGAACTCCTCGATCAGCCGATGGGCCACGTTGCGCTCGGCCGGCAGGATGGACTCGACGAGCCCGGCCTCGTCGAGCACGATCTCGGAATCGGGCAGGTCGAAGTCAATCGCCCCGCGGTCCCGGCGCCTCCGGGTGAGCCGCACGAACACCTCGTGCATGGCGTCCAGCATCGGGACGACGTCACCCAGGCGTGCGACCACCGCGGGATCTCGCTCGGCGAGGACGGCATTCACGTCCGTGTAGGTCAGGCGTGCGTCGCTGCAGATCACGCCGTCGTGGAACGCGACCTGCGAAATCCCTCCGTCTGCGTCGATGTCCATCAGACAGGACTGCACGAGCCGATCCACGTGCGGGTTCAGGCTGCAGAGTCCGGTCGCGAGCTCGCCCGGGAACATGTGCACCGCGCGCTCCGGAAAGTACACCGACGTGCCGCGCTCGTAGGCCTCCCGGTCGAGGGCGCTGCCCTCCCGCACGTAGTGCCCGACGTCGGCGATGTGCACGCCAAGCTGCATCCGCCCGCCCGGCAAGCGCTCGACCGTGATGGCGTCATCGAAGTCCCGCGCGTGCTCGCCGTCGATGGTCACCGTCGGCCGGTCTCGAAAATCCGTGCGGCCATGCACGTCAGCCGCCCGGACGTCCCGGCCCAGGCGACGCGCCTCGGACACCGCCTCGTCGCCGTGCGCGTCGGGAATGCCGTGCTTGGCCAGGATCACCCGGATGTCGACACCGGGTGTCCCGAGATCGCCGAACACCTCGGTGATTCGGCCAACAGGACCGCGCGTGGCGGTCGGCCACCGCGTGATCGTGACTTCGACCATGTCGCCCGGTTCGGCCGCGCCCTGCTCGCCCTTCGGGACGTGGACGTCCTGCAGCAGCCGCGGGTCGTGCGGGACGACGTACCCGAGACCGGCCGCGTCCAGCTCGAAGCGGCCGACGGTGCGCTGGCCGCCGCGCTCGAGGATCCGCACGACGCGCCCCTCGCGCCCCCGCTCCGCCGTGCGGTGCTCGACCCGGACGACGACCCGGTCGCCGTGCATGGCTTCCTTGACGTGGACCCGGGACACGAAGACATCGCCGGCGCCGTCCGCCCGATCGGATTCGACGAACCCGTAGCCATCCCGATGCATCTGGAGTCGGCCGACGACCAGGTCCATCTTGCCCGGCAGACCGAAGCGATGGCCCCGGATCTGTACGAGATCGCCATCGGCCACGAGAGCCCGGAGCTGGCGGCGGAACGCCGGCCTCACGTCACGCGGGATTCTGAGAATCTGGATGAGTTCGCGCGCCGACGCTGGATGCGTCACGCGCTCAGCGAACGCCCGCAGGAGGTCGTCCCGGCTCAGGTCGTCCCCCTCTCCCACTCCTCGAGCAGGCGGATGGCATCAGCCACACGACTGCCGGCGGACTGGTCGAGCTGACCGGCGAGCCGCTGCGCTTCTGCAGCCACCTCGATCGCCTGGCGAATCGCCCTGGTGCCCTCGCGCCCGCGGGCGCGTTCGGCGGCGGCCGCGACGGCTTCGAGGTCCGCGCGAGCGGCGTCGAGACTCCGGGCCGCAGACCCGAAGTTGACCTCGAACAGATGGACCCGGGCTTCGAGCAGGTGCCCCCGTGCGAGCGCCGCGTGCAGCCGGGTGCCAGATTCGGCGAGGGCTGATTCGGCGCGCCCACGGCCGGCGCTCCCCCACAGCCAGCCGCCGAGCACGGCCAACGCCACCGCAGCCGTCAAGCCGGCCGCCGCCACGAGGATGCGCTTCATGGTGTCCGTCCCCCCAGGAGCACGATCTGAATGTCGCCGACGTTGGTGTCGGTCGGGCCCGTGATGAGCAGGTCGCCGCTCGCCGCCAGATAGGCGTAGGCGTCGTTGTTTTCGAGATACCGGTCAGGAGAGGCCAGACCCGCCTCGGTCGCCCTGCCCGTCGTTTGGCGGTCGACGACCGCACCGGCGGCGTCGGTCGGCCCATCGATGCCGTCGGTACCTACGCTGGCCACCGCGATTGGCCTGTCGAAGCCGCTCAGCGCCGGCGCAAGAGCCAGCGCGAACTCCTGGTTCCGCCCGCCCGTTCCCGATCCGGTCACGGTCACCGTCGTCTCGCCGGCCGACAGGAGACAGACCGGACCGGCCTCCTCTGCCGCACGCGCGCGGATCCGCGCGAGATGCTCGATCGCCGCAACGCGCGCTTCGCCGACGACCTCCTCGCGATGGCGCACCACGCGGTACCCCAGCCGCTCGGCCTCCGCATGCGCGCCCGCCAGCGCCACGTCGCGGCTGCCGATGATACGGGTCTCCGCGCGAGCCAGTTCCCGCGAGCCCGGCTTCGGACTCTCGGGCCGCCAGCCGGCGAGGCCTTCTTCGAGCACAGCGACGGCGGCGGCCGGATACGCACCGCGCCCACCGAAGCGGTCGAGGGCGGCCAGTGCGTCCGCGTAGGTCGAGGGATCCGCCACCGTCGGGCCCGATCCGATGACGGACGGGTCATCGCCCACGACGTCGGATACGGCCAGGCAGACCGTCCGGCCGCGACACGCTCCCGCAAGCCTGCCGCCCTTCGTCTGCGAGAGGTGCTTCCGCACGCAGTTCAGGGTGTGGATGTCCGCGCCCGCTTCCATCAGGCGTTTGGTCGTCGTCTGTTTGTCCGCCAGTGTGAGGCCCGTGACCGGAAGGGCCATCAGCGCCGACGCCCCACCGGACAGGAGCACGAGCAGCAGACCGTCCGCATCGAGCGAATGCGCCAAGGCGAGCGCGCGCGTCCCGGCGGCGATGCTGCCGTCGTTCGGAACGGGATGCCCTCCTCTGAACGACTCCACCCACCCGGGCAGGCCCGTTGGAGCGACGTGCGCCACCTGCATGGCCGCGTCGGGACGACGCCCGCCGGACAACACCAGCGCGCGCAACATCGACGACGAAGCCTTGCCGGCCGCGACGACGGCGTACTGGGACGCGGCGGCCAGATCGGTCGCCAGGGCAGGCAGCGCGGCAGTCACCAGACGGCCCGCCTCCACCGCGTCGAGCGCGGCGCGGGCGATGGCCGCGGCATCCGTACGGAGAGACACGGATTCGGTCGTCAGTGGAGCTTCTTCGGATCCGACCAGGCAGAGGCCCCAGTCACCAGGTCCAGGCTCCGGAGCAGCCGGCTCACGAGCCGGTCGGCATCCCGCAGGTGGCTCAATTCGTCGATACGAGCGAGGATTCGGGCGAGCGCGGCCTCAGCGCTCGCTACGGCGCCCTCCGAGTAGCACTCCCGCTGCAGCCGCAGAAACGCCAACTGCTTCAGGAACTCCTCACGATAGAAGTTGGTGACGGCTGGCGAGGGGAAGACGTCGCTGTCAGGATTCGTATCGGTCGTGGAGCGCCCCATACTATTTCCCTGGCGTGCGTTACAGGACGAGTTCAGTGTAGTGCCGGGCCTTCCGCACTGTCAACGCGCCCAGCGAACGAAGCGGGCCGCGACCAGGCCACCGAGACACCCGACGGCCATCCCCCCGGACACGAGGGCCAGCGACAGGGCCCACGGCAGGAATCCCAGCAGCGACGGATCCACGAAGCCGGCGAGCGCGGGCTCGTAACGGGCCCGGACCGCGGCGTAACCCGCGTAGAGCGCGACGAGGGCGAGCGTGGCCCCGGCACCGCCGTGCAGGATGCCCTCGGCCACGAGCGGTCCGCGCAGCAGGGCCAGCGGCGCACCCATGAGCTGCATGATCCCGACCTCGTCGCGACGCGCGTGCAGCGACAGACGCACGATGGTCGCCACGGTGATCGTCGCCGCGGCCACGAGCACCAGCCCCAGCACCCAGCCGATCCACCGCAGGCCCTGCACGACGGCCGCCAGCCGCTCGAGCCAGGTGCGATCGAAGCGGACATCCGCCACACCCGGCGCGGCGCGCAGGCGAATGGCGAGCGCCTCGATCGGGTCCGCGCCCCCGGTCTCGGGGCGCAGCCGCACTTCAATGGACGCCGGCAGCGGATTCTCGTCGAGCAGCCCCGCGCCCGCCGCGAGATCGGGGAAGTCACGCGCGAACCGCTCGAGCGCCTCTGCCTTCGACACGTACTCGCGCGACGCGACCAGCGGGCTGTCAGCGAGCAGAAGATTGAGCGCGACGCGCTGCTCCGGCTCGATGTCGTCGCGGAGGTAGACGGAGAACTCCGCGGCCGCGCTCCAGCGGGACATCACCCGTTCCAGGTTCGCCGTGACCAGGAGGAACGCCCCGAGCACGAGCAGGGCGACGCTGATGGCGAGCACAGACAGGACGGTCGATCCGCGCTGGCGCCAGAGGCTGCCGGCCGCTTCCCTGAGGCAGTATGCAATCACCTGCATCGGCGATCCCTCAGCAGGACTCGACCAACTGGCCGTGATCCAGGGTGACGGTGCGTCGCTCGACGCGCCGGATGAGCTCGCGATCGTGCGTGGCCACGAGCACCGTGGTCCCGCTCGCGTTGATGTCGCGGAACAGGTTCATGATCTCCAGCGACAGGTCGGGATCGAGGTTGCCCGTCGGCTCGTCAGCCAGGATGAGCGCCGGCTCGTTGACCAGCGCCCGGGCGATGGCCACCCGCTGCTGCTCGCCGCCCGACAGTTCCATCGGGTACGCGTTGGCCCGGTGCTGCAGTCCGACCCACTTGAGCACCTGGTACGTGCGGCGCTGCTGCTGGACGGAGGTGTCGCCCATCGCCCGCGCCAGCAGCGCCACGTTCTGCAGCACGGTCTTGGACTGGATCAGCTTGAAATCCTGGAACACGAATCCGATCGTGCGGCGGTACGCCTGGACCTGACGCGGCGAGAGCCTGGCGAGATCGCGACCGCCCACGTGAACCCGCCCGTCGGTGGGTCTCTCCTCGCACAACAGGATCCGAAGCAGTGTGGTCTTGCCCGCACCGCTCGCACCGGTCAGAAAGACGAATTCCCCCTTCCCGACCGAGAGGGACAGGTCCCGCAGGGCGTAGACGCCCCGGGCGTACATCTTCGAGAGACGGGCGATCTCAATCACAGTCGTCGATGCGGGACATTCCGGTGAGGCGCCGCGTCAGGTCGGGCAGGGCGACACCCCGAAGGTGGCAGACGTCGCCGCAGTCACGCCAACGGCCGGCCTTCGGGACGTCCGGCGCCGCGCCCACGCGCGCCAGTCGGACCTCGACTATAGCACACGGTCGGACGGGCATCCGGCTGCCGCCTACTGGCGATTCGGCTCCGCC
Source organism: uncultured Vicinamibacterales bacterium (assembly GCA_964481395.1). Classification (GTDB taxonomy): domain Bacteria; phylum Acidobacteriota; class Vicinamibacteria; order Vicinamibacterales; family JAKQTR01; genus JBFMFH01. The sequence goes on along the minus strand of CAYZYG010000077.1, from coordinate 13,446 downwards.
AGCCACGCCCGGACCAGACGATCGACGAGGCCTGGATTGGCACGACCGCCGCTGGCCTTCAACACCTGACCGACGAGGAAGCCGGCCACCGCCGTCTTGCCCGACCGGTACTGCGCGACCTGCCCGGAATGGGCCGCCAGCGTCGACGCCACGAGCGTGCGCAGGTCATCGACATCCGATGCCTGCAGCAGCCCCTCCGATCGCGCCACGTCGTCCGGCGAGCCGCCATCGGTGAACATGCGTTGGAAGACCGTCTTCGCCGCCGATGCCGACAGCAGGCCCTGATCGACCATCGAAATCAGCCGCCCGAGATCCCGGCCCGTGAGCCTCACCGCGCCGGGACCGGCGCCTGTCTCGTGCATCCGCCGTACGAGCTCTCCCGTCACCCAGTTCGCCGCCTGCCGGACGTCGCCCGACACCTCGGCCGCCTCTTCGAACACCTGCCTGAGGAACCGGTCGTCTCCGAGTCGAGCCGCGAGAACGCCGTCGAGGCCGTACGCCGAGACGAGCCGGGACGCCGCCGCCTCGGGCGTTTCCGGCAGCGCCAGCCGCAAGGCATCGACGCGGACCGCATCGAGACGCAGCGGCGGCAGATCGGGCTCGGGAAAGTAGCGATAGTCTTCGGCCGTCTCTTTGCGGCGCATCGCCACCGTCCGGCCGGCCCGTTCGTCCCAGAGCCGCGTCTCGGCGTCGACGCGTCCACCGCCATCGAGGACGGCGGACTGGCGCCCGCGCTCGTACTCCAGAGCCCGCTCGAGGAAACGGAACGAGTTCAGGTTCTTGATTTCGACCCTCGCGGCACCGACTCCGTCGCCCACCCGGCGCAACGAGATGTTCGCGTCGCACCGGAGACTGCCGGCTTCCAGATTGCCGTCCGACACGCCGACCGCGACCAGCAGCGCCCGCAAACGGCGGAAGTACTCCGCGGCGTCGGCTGGAGAGCGAAGGTCCGGGGCACTGACGATTTCGGCAAGCGGCACGCCACTGCGGTTGAAATCAAGCAGTGCGCGTCCCGCCTCGTCCACGTCGTGGAGTGACTTGCCGGCGTCTTCCTCCATGTGAACGCGCTCGATGCCTACGCTCACCGTTCGACCCTCCCGGGTCCACGCGAGCCGGCCACCGGTGGCCAGTGGATGGTCGTACTGCGTGATCTGGTAGCCCTTGGGCAGGTCCGGATAGAAGTAGTTCTTGCGGGCGAAGACGGAGACGACGTGAACGTCGCACCCGAGCGCCAATGCCACGCGCACGGCCTGGTCGACAGCCGCGCCGTTCAGAACCGGCAGCGCGCCAGGCAACCCGAGGCACACCGGGCAGGTCTGCGCGTTGGGCGGCGAGCCGGCCGTCGTGCCACAGCCGCAGAACAGCTTGCTCGCCGTCAGGAGCTGGGCGTGAATCTCGAGACCGATGACAGGTTCGTACATGCGCGGCGGTGGCCGCCCGGCGGCCTGCTCGCCACGCAGTATACCGTTCCAACGGGAACGCAGGGGAATTCGCAGCGGCCGGCGATCGCGTCGAGGCCGGCTCCGACGTCGACACTAATGTCCCGGCCCCACCGGCCGATAGTGCAGTTGTGCGAAATCCTGAAGCCTTTCTGAGAAGTCGCGTCACCGCCCGCACGGCCCGGCTACTCACGCTGGTGGCCGTCGCGACCGCGGCCGTCGCGCTCATCGCGTGTGCCTCCGGGCGAGCCGATTCGGCAGCCGTCGTAGTGGCGCCGCCGCACGTCACCTCCGAGCCGCCCCCCGCGACGCGGCCTGCGGAAGTGCCGGTACCTGCCGACGACATCGCGTCCGCGGGCATCGCCGGGGCGACGGTCCGCGTCCGCCTGACGGACCCGAACGGCACACGCATCGTCACGCTGCCGCTCGAGGAATACGTGCTCGGCTGCGTCAGGGCCGAGATCATGCCTGGCACCCTGAAGGACGATTCGTCGCTCCGGTTTCTCCAGGTTCAGGCCATCGTCTCGCGGTCGTACGCCCTATCGAATCTCGGCCGCCACGCGAAGGAAGGGTTCGATCTGTGCGACGGCACGCACTGCCAGCTGTACCGGGCCGGGAAGCCGGGTGAACATGCGAATGACGTGGCGAGCCGGGCCGTGACCAGCACGACCGGCCAGGTGCTCACCTACGGGGACCGTGTGGTGCAGGCGCTGTTCCACTCGGAGTGCGGCGGGCATACCGCCGCGGCCGAAGACGTCTGGGGTGGCAGCGCGGTACCGTACCTGCGGCCGGTGCCCGATTGGTTCTGTTCCAGAATCCAGGCCGGCCAGTGGTCCTTCGAGGCCGGTGAATCCGACCTGCGCCTGGCTCTGAACTCCGACCCGGTTACGTCGATCGGGGATCGCCTCGATCGGATCGATGTGACGCAGCGCGACCCCGCCGGCCGCGCCGTACTGGTCACGATTGCCGGAACCCGGACGCCCATGGTGCGTGCCGAGGAGTTCCGGAGCGTGATGCGCCGGGCCTTCGGGCCACGCTCGGTCAAGAGCACCTGGTTCACCGTCACCCGGCAAGGCAACCGCTTCGTCTTCAGCGGCGCGGGCTACGGACACGGCGTCGGACTCTGCCAGGCGGGTGCCGCGGAGCGCGCCAAAGCCGGGCAGCCGGCAGCCGAAATCCTCGCCCACTACTTCCCCGGCACGCGGATCAAGCCGCTGTCGGTCCTGGCTCAGGCCGGGGGCGTCCCGGTCGTGGCGAGCCGCACGCCGTAGTCCTTCGATGCGCAAACATGGCAACGTGTCTGCGCCCTCATCCCTCGGCGTTGCTCGGGATGACCCTGAGCCAGTCGAAGGGTCAGGACCACGTGCTGAGCGAGCGGGCAGCACCCGACGCCCGTAGGCCAGGCGTCGCCGAGCGTGCGAGTCGAGGCACGTAGAAGACCCGGGGAGGCGCCGCCGCGTGCGGCGCCCCCTCGCCCCCTGACCGTCCCCGCACCGCCGCCTGCCGCTTCAGCGTCCGCCAGACGCGCTAACTCGCTCCACCACAAGGCGTTGGACCTGAGCGTCAAGGTCGGGTAGGATCGTCACGGCAATCGTTCGGCCGGTAAACACCCAGGCCCCGGCGGACGTAGTTACAGGTGATGATCGTGTCTGCGTCCCAGGATCTCCCGCCACTCTCTCTGGGCTGGCCGACTTCCGGAGCCATGAGTTCCGCGAGACGATGGACGTCCCGACAGACGACAGACATCGGGTCTGACGAGGCCCGCCGAGTCAAGGCGGCGGTGCTCGCCAACCGGCACGAGGAAGCTCGTGAGAGTTTCTCGGACCTGGTGGCGGCCCATCAGCGCCCGGCGCTCCGGCTGGCGTTGTACCTGCTGCGGGACCCCGCCGACGCCGAAGAAGCCGTGCAGGACGCCTTCGTGAAGGTGTTCACGCACATCGTGAGCTATCGCGAGGACCTGCCGTTCGAATCGTGGTTCCGGCGCATCCTGGTCAACACCTGCCGGGATCGGCGCAAGTCGCGGATGCGGCGACAACGGTGGGAGCTGGCCGGAACCGGGAACACGGAGTGGTCGGCAATCGAGGCAGCCGCCGCCGACGGTCCCACGCCTGAAGAGCGGGTCCTGAGCCGTGAGACCGGGCGGACCGTACTGAAGGCCATCGACGGCCTCCCGTCGCGGCAGCGCGAGGTGCTGCTGCTCTGCCACGCTGAGGGTCGGTCGCCCAGAGAAGTCGGCGCCCTGACAGGACTGAACGAGTCGACGGTCAGGGTCCATCTGTTTCGCGCGCTCCGGAAGCTCCGGGCAGTACTGGAGGACAGCCGTGGTCAGCGGTGAAGACCATCTGAAGGACGATGCGCTGATTCGGCGCTACCTGGCCGACCGAGGCCTTGACGCGCTGGGAGAGAGTGACGAAGCGGGCGTGCGCCATCTGGCGGACTGCGAAGCCTGCCAGCGCCGGTATCACGTCTTCGGCGCCGAACTGGACGAGACGGCCTCGCTCGTCGAGGAGCGTGCGGACCAGGCGTTCTCGGGCGAGCGGCTGACGCGTCAGCGCGAGCGCATCCTGCGTCGGATTGCGGCGCAGCATTCGGCGGCTCGCGTGATTGCCTTCCCTGCCGCCGAGGCGGCGGCGACGGCCGGCTTCGGACGCCGTCTGGCGTTGCGCTGGGTTGCAGCGGCTGCGGCAGCCGGGCTGCTGCTCGGCCTGACGGCCGGACGCTGGCTGTGGACGGGCAGCGACCAGGGGGCGACAGCCCCTCGGCAGACCCCGGTCATGGGTACCGCTCCCGGGTCCGACCGGGCGCTCGTGCGCGCGGTCGCCTCCGAGATTCCCGGCGACGACATCCTGTCTCAGATCGATTTCGCGTTGTCCGGACCGGGCGCGCAGGAACTGCAGGCGCTCGACGCGCTGACGCTCGCCGACTTCGACACGTCACGGCGGTTCAGGTAGCCGGCGCCGCCACTCGCCGTTGCGCGAGGTGACCGCGTCCGGTACACTCGACACCATGCCGTCGCGCGTCGCGGTCCTGATCGGGCCACAGGACCTGCCATCATCCTTCCAGTCCCGGCCCGATGCCCGCGACATCGACACGTGTTACTTCTCTGATCAGCAGACCCGCGAAGCGCTGGACGCGATCTTCGATCGACACCCGGACTGGCTGGTTCTCCATACGGATTTCGCCGCCACGCCGCGCGGGAAGGCCATCATCGGACGCATCCGCGGCGACGAGTCGTTTGCCGCGACGAAGCTGCTCGTGCTCCCCGAGTCGGCTGTCCCGGTGGCCCCGTCGTCCTGGCCGGGCCGTCCGGTGGATCTGCGCGGCACCAGGCGCGTGCCGCGCGTGCGCGTGAAGTCGGGCACCGAGGTGCTGGTTGACGGCGCCCTCGCCCAACTGATCGATCTGTCGACGATCGGCGCGCAGGTCGTGTCGCCGACCATCCTGAAACCGAATCAGCGTGTGCGGGTGAGCCTGCCCGTCCCGTCCGGCGCGCGCGCGGTGGCCATCGTCGCGTGGGCACTGTTCGAATTGCCGAAAGGGAAACCCGCGCCCCAGTACCGGGCGGGATTGGAGTTCGCCAACCCCGACCAGGGTTCACTGCGGCAGGTTTTGGCCACGCTGGCCGCGCCCGACGAAGACGGCCAGCCGTAGGTCGGCGCGCCCGCGCGCCCAGGTCAGAGTACCGGCGATCCGAACCAGCGCCGGGCCATTGCCCCATCAGCCACGACGGTGTCCTCCCTCGCCGCTCCGGTCGAGATGAGCAGCATCGGGACGCCGGTGAGCGCCTCCAGACGCGCGAGGTACGCGTGCGCCTCCTTGGGCAGGTCCTCCATCCGGCGGACGCCGGCCGTCGGCCGGCTCCAGCCTGGCATCGAGTCCAGGACGGGCGTGCACGCCGCTAGCCGATCGAGATCCGCGGGGAACTCCGACATCTCCGCGTCCCCGCAGCGGTACGCGACGCACACGGGAATGCGCTCCAGGCCGTCGAGCACGTCCAGTTTCGTCACCGCCAGGGCATCGAGTCCGTTGACTCTGGCGGCGTGCCGGACCACGACGGCGTCGAACCAGCCGCAGCGCCGCGGCCGGCCGGTGACGGCGCCGAACTCCTGCCCGCGCGCCCGCAGTTCCTCACCGCAGGAGTCGTGCAGTTCGGTCGGGAAGGGGCCCTCTCCCACCCGCGTGGTGTAGGCCTTCGTGATGCCCAGCACGGCGTTGATGGCACGCGGGCCGACGCCGAGCCCCGTGCACACGCCGCCCGCCGTCGCACTCGACGACGTGACGTACGGGTACGTGCCGTGGTCGAGATCGAGCATCGTCCCCTGCGCGCCCTCGAAGAGAATGCGCCGGTCCTCGCGCATGGCTGCGGTCAGCGCGACCGACACGTCGGTCAGCCACGGCCGGATGCGCGCACCCAGGGCGAGCGTCCGCTCGGCGATAGAGTGCCAGTCGAGCGGATGCGCCGGGTCAAGCCTGTTGCGGGCATCGACGACCTCCTGCACGTGCTCGCGAATCCTCGCCACATGCGCGAGATCGCACATGCGGATGCCGCGCCTCGACACCTTGTCTTCGTAGGCGGGACCGATACCGCGCGACGTCGTGCCGATGCGGCGCGCGCCGCGTCGAGCCTCGCCGAGGGTGTCGAGGTCGCGATGGTGCGGCAGGATGATGTGGGCGCGATCGCTGACGAAGAGCCGTCCCCCGACGTCGATGCCGGCCGACTGGAGTTCGTCCACTTCCTCGAAGAACGCCTGGAGGTCGACGACGACACCGTTGCCGATGAAGCAGGTCACGGAGGGGTGCAGGATTCCGGACGGGATCAGGCGCAGCACGAAGCGCTGGCCGCCGACATGGACCGTGTGTCCGGCGTTGTGCCCGCCGGCGGACCGGGCCACGATGGAGAAGCGGGGTGCCAGCAGATCGACGATCTTGCCCTTGCCTTCGTCGCCCCACTGGGCCCCGACCACAGCAACGTTCATGGAATCAATCCTGGGAGTGCGCCTGTACCTCCCGGCTCGCGATGCAGCCGGGCACGCGGATGTTAGCACAGGAGTGGCGCCACCCTCGCGTTCCGGGGTAGCATCGGGCTGTCTTTGCCCCTCGACGGTGATACGCCATGACACCCACGCGCACGATCCGGGCCCCACGAGGCACGACGCTCTCCTGCAAGGGCTGGCCGCAGGAAGCCGCCTTGCGGATGCTGATGAACAACCTCGACCCCGACGTGGCGGAACATCCCGACCGCCTGATTGTGTACGGAGGCACCGGCCGGGCCGCCCGGAACTGGGAATGCTACGACGCCATCGTCCGTACGCTGCGCGAGCTCAATCACGACGAGACGATGCTGGTGCAATCCGGCAAGCCGGTGGGCGTCTTCCGGACGCACCCGGGGGCGCCGCGCGTGCTCATCGCCAACGCGCTTCTCGTGCCCGCCTGGGCGACCTTCGAGCACTTCCGTGACCTCGAGGATCGCGGACTGACCATGTTCGGCCAGATGACGGCGGGCAGCTGGATCTACATCGGCACCCAGGGCATCCTGCAGGGAACGTACGAAACGCTCGCCTCGCTCGGCGCCCGCACCTTCGGCGGCTCGCTCACGGGCCGCGTGTTCGTCTCGGCGGGGCTGGGCGGGATGGGCGGGGCGCAGCCGCTCGCGGCCACCATGAACGGCGCCGCGGCACTGGTTATCGAGGTGGATCCCTCCCGCATCGAACGACGGCTGGCGACCCGGTACGTCGACGAAGCGACCGACAGCCTCGATGACGCGCTGGCGCGCGTGGCTGCGTGGCAGCGCGACGGCGTCGCGCGATCCGTCGCCCTCTGCGCGAACGCGGCGGACGTGTTGCCCGAACTCGCGGCCCGCGGCGTCGTCCCGGATGTCCTCACGGACCAGACGTCGGCGCACGACCCGCTGAACGGGTACGTGCCGAACGGGATGAGCCTGGCCGACGCGCTGGCGCTCCGGACCCGGAATCCCGGCGAGTACGTCGAGCGGACCATCGCGGCGATGGCCGCCCACGTCCGCGCCATGCTCGATCTCAGGAAGCAGGGCGCCGTGACCTTCGATTACGGTAATAACATCCGCGCGTACGCCGTCAAGGGCGGCGTCACGGACGCCTTCGACATCCCGGGCTTCGTCCCCGAGTACATCCGCCCCCTGTTCTGCGAGGGCAAGGGCCCCTTCCGCTGGGCGGCGCTGTCGGGCGATCCGGCCGACATCCACGCGACGGACCAGGCCGCGCTCGAGATGTTCTCCGAGAACGACGCGCTCTGCCGGTGGGTGCGTCTCGCGTCCGAGCGTGTCGCCTTCCAGGGGCTGCCCGCGCGCATCTTCTGGCTCGGGTACGGCGAGCGTGCCCGTTTCGGCCTGAAGATCAACGATCTGGTGCGCCGAGGCGTCATCAAGGCCCCGATCGTCATCGGGCGCGACCATCTCGATTCCGGTTCCGTGGCGTCTCCGAACCGGGAGACGGAAGGCATGCGCGACATCGCCGACTGGCCGATCCTGAACGCCCTGTTGAACACTTCGGCGGGCGCCACGTGGGTGTCGGTCCATCACGGCGGAGGGGTGGGCATCGGGTACTCGCTGCACGCAGGGATGGTCGTGGTCGCCGACGGGACGACCGAAGCCGACGAGAAGCTGCGGCGTGTGCTCACGACCGACCCCGGGATCGGCATTGCGCGCCACGCCGACGCGGGGTACCCCGAGGCGCTGGCCGCAGCCGCGGAGCGCGGCGTGCAGATCCCCATGGCGGGTGGGTCCCGCGGATGAGCACGCCGTGGGAAACGTTCGACGTCCGAGTCGTCGAGTGGCTGTCCGCCGACCCATCCCGCATTCCGCTGCTGACGGGAGGATGCGGGTCGGGGCGCACGGCGATGCTCGCCCGCGTCAAGGCGAGGCTGGGGCCCGCGAGGTGCCAGGTCATCGATCTGTCCCGCATCACCTCGACCCCTGAACAGTTCGCGAGAGCCCTGACCGACGCGTCGCCGTTCGCTGCGCTTCCGGGAGCGGCCTCGGGCACGGGTCCCGCTGCCGCGTACGGCCGAGCGCTCGCCTACCTGGACGGCGCGCAGGGTACGGGCGAACCGGCGACCTTCCTGCTCGACGAGATTCTGGACCTCCGGGTCTTCGAGAGCTTCCCCGGCCTCAAGACCGTCGTCCGCGACACCTTCGCCTGTCTCGTGGGGAGCCGGAACCGCTTCGTCCTCACGACGAGGTTCACGTCCAGAGCCCTGCGCGCCGCTCGCGAGCTCCCGGACCGGTTCCTCGTGCAGCCCGTCCCTGCGCTGCAGGTCGAAGATGTCGCGGGCGCCCTGCAGCGGACGGCGGCGCTCGAGGCGTCGGCCGCCGAGGAGGTCGCCCGGATAGTCGTGGCCCTGACGGACGGTCGCTTCGGCTACGCGCACGACCTCGTAGCCGAGATCGGCCGGCGCGGTGAGGCGCCCGCCGATCCGGTCGCGGCCCTCGTGACGCTCCTGGCGGATGGCGGCGCCTTGGCCCACCGCTGCGCATTCTCGTACGAATGGCGTCTGAACCGTACGCGCGGATACGGCACGCTGCGCGCGATCCTCGCCATTCTGGCCGAGGACGAGCCGTTGACCCTGACCGAAATCGCGCACGAACTCGAGCGCACACCCGGTTCGACGAAGGACTATCTCTCCTGGCTGGAGGAGGTGGATCTCGTCGCGATGCGGCACAAACGCTACGCGTTCACCGACCCGCTCCTCCGGCTCTGGGTGCGCCTCAACCGGGGCGCCGCGCCCCCGTCTGAGGCCCGCCTGGCCGGCGACGTGCAGCGCTACGCGCTGGAACGGCTGCCGTAGGGGGCCGGAAGCGGCCGCTCACTCGGCGCGGGCCAGCCGGTGCTCGAGGGCCCGCCGTGCGGCTTCCTGCTCGGCCTCCTTCTTGGTGCGTCCGTCAGCGGAGGCGAGAGACTCGCCCTTCAGCCTCACCTCGACGTGAAACACCCGGCGATGCGCCGGTCCGGTCTCCGCCGTGACGACGTATTCAGGCAGGGGGTCGCCGCCGGCCTGCAGCGACTCCTGGAGCGCCGACTTGTAGTCGGGCCCGACCGTCCCGGGCCGGCCTGCCTCGCCCACGAGATCGCAGAACTCCCGCTCGATGAACTCTCGCGCCGCCTCGATGCCGCCGTCGAGGTACACCGCCGCGATCACCGCCTCGTATCCGTCGGCGAGGAGCGCGAGCTTGCGCCGACCGCCGCTCTTCTCCTCGCCGCGACCGAGGATCAGATGGCGCCCCAGTTCGAGGCGCTCCGCCCGCTCGGCCAGCGTGGACGCCGACACCAACGTGGCCTTCATCTTCGATTTCTGTCCCTCGTCGCGATCGGGATAGCGCCGGAACAGCAGGTCGGCGACGACGAAACCCAGAATCGCGTCGCCGAGGAATTCGAGGGACTCGTTGTCGAACACGCCGCCCGTCACGTCCTCGTGGGCCCGCGAGCGATGCGTCAGCGCGTGCTCGAGCACGCCCCGATCGCGGAACCGGTAGCCGATGGCCGACTCGAGGTCCACGAACTCGTCGCGGAGCGGAATGACCGCGCCGCGACGGTCGTCCTGCCGGTAGTCGGCGATCAGACGCGACGCCGCCTCGGCGTCCGACGCGCTCACGGTGATGCGCACTTCGCCCAGACCGTCCACGCTGAGGGGAAACAGCGAATGCGGCACGTCCGACGACAGCGCGGCGGTGATGCCGTGCGCATCGAGCAGACCGCGGACGATCGAGGCTTCGACGTCGGAGTGCGTCCGGAACACGACCACGGGTTCGGCTGACGCTGGGTCAGGCGGCAGCATCTAGCACCTTGAGGAGGATCATCGTCATGTCGTCGTGCTGGGGCGCGTCGCCGACGAAGGCTTCGATTTCACGGAGGATGCGCTCGCGCATCTCTTCGAACTCGAGATCCGCGTGCTCCTCGACGAGCCCGGCGAGGCGCGCCTCGCCGAAGCAGTCGGACTGCGTGTTCATGGCCTCGCTGATGCCGTCGGTGAAGAACACCAGAACGTCTCCGGCCGCGAGGTCGATGGTCTCCTCCTGCAGCAGCGCCTCGAACCGCTGCCCGTCGTCGATCCGCAGGCCGAGCACCATGCCGTCGGGTGCGAGGATACGCGCCCGACCTCCGTTCCGGCCGGCCTGGGGCAGGTGGAGGAGCGGCGTGTGGCCCGCCCGGGCGTACGTCATGCGGCGCGCGCCCGGATCGAAGACCGCATAGGTCATCGTGATGAAGCTGCGGCTGTCGAGGTGTGCCGAGATGACGCGGTTCGCGTTGAGGAGCAGTTGACGCGGCGACTGGTGGATCTGGCTCAGTGACAGGATCAGCCCCTTCAGCTCGGCCATATAGAGCGCGGCCGACATGCCTTTGCCGGACACGTCGGCCACCAGGACGCCAAACCGGCCGTCGGGCAGCGGCAGGATGTCGTAGTAGTCGCCCCCAACTTCCCGGGCCGGCATGCACATCGCCGACACGCGCATGCCCGGCATGTCCAGCGGTCCACTTGGCAGCAGGGACGTCTGGATTTCGTGCGCGAGTCGCATCTCCTCTTCGAGGCGGCGCTTCTCCGCGGCCTGGCGCAGCAGATCCTCGATGCTGCCGGTCATCAGATTGAACGAGTCCGCGAGGTCGCCGAGCTGGTCCCGCGTGCGCACGGCGATGCGGTGGGCGAAATCGCCCTGGCGGACACGCTCGGTTCCCGCGAACAGCTCGTGGACGGCCCCGGTAATCGACCGGGCCAGGACGAATCCCATCACGAGCGCGCCTGCCTGGATGATGAGAAACAGGAGAGCCACCAGCAGGAGCGCGATGACGAGCAGGTCTCCGAAGCTGCGCGTCCCGAGAGCCGCCTGCGACGCCGACAGCCGCGCGTAGATGCTGCGGACGCTGATGGCGATCTGGAGCGGCAGAGGCCGGGTCTCTCCGGTCGTCCAATCCGTATAATCGAGGAGCGCGACCCACGGGAACCCCCGGCCCGTGGCAATCGAGCTGGTGGCGTCCACCGTGCTCGGCGGGGGCGCTGCCACCGATGCGCCTTCGCCGATGAGGCTGGCTTCACCGATGCTCACGCCGGTCTCGGCCTCGACGCGGCCGCGCACCGCACCCGCGAACGGAATGTCGACGACAACCGCCATCGGGTGCGACCCGAGCGCCACCGCCACGGCCCGCACCGTCACGGCGGCCGTCGGGTGGGCCGGATCGGCCTGCGGTCCCGGCAGCGGCGCCGCGACGACTCCCGTGAAGTCCCGGCACCCCAGCCACATCGGCAACGTCGAGGGCGGGTCTTCGTGCTGCCACGGGCCGACGACCCCAACGGGCGCAGCTGGCTGCGTCGACGTTCCGGCACGAGGCGGCGCCGTGTCGGCCGCCCCAGGTTCGTCGCCGCCGCAACGGGCGGGATCGAGTGGCACCACCGCGATGGAGAGGTCCGACGCGGCACCGGCCGAACGGGCGTACCATCGGTTGGCGACCGAACCCGACGGGCGGCCAGGCGACAATCCCACCTCCACGGCCAGCGAATGGGCGGCCAGCCGCGCGTCGGCCCCGAGGTCCGCGAGCGCGCTCCGAATCAGGAAGGACGACAGGTTGGCGAACAGCAGCAGACCAGCCAGTCCAAAGATGATGACGACGAGCAGAACCGGCAGGACGCCGATGAACAGGTACGAGAGGATCAGCTTCTGACGGACGCGCCACAGCAGCCGGCGTCGCGCCACGACGCCCGCGCGGAAGAGGGCGATGGCCGTGCCCACGGCGAGCAGGATGCCACCGAGCGTACTGACGGCCGCGGCCAGGCCTTCCACGGTCATCCCGGCGGCCGCCAGACCGAGCATGGAGACTTTGATGGCGCCACCCGCGAGGATCAGCCGCCCGGCCAGGCTCGACACGGCGGTGCGCGCGAAGCGCGCCGCGCGGACGCGAAGGCGGGCGGATTCCTCGGGAGGCTGAGTCACTGGCTCGTTCCCCGCACCTGGCGCCAGCCCATCAACGTTCCACCGTGGTGGCGTCACGGAGCCACGCGAGATAGGACGCGGAACCGCCGGAGGGATCGACGACGAGCCACTCGGGCACATCGTAAGGGTGGAGTTGGGCCACGCGGGCCTCGAGGGCGCTGAGTCGGGCGCGGCTGCTCTTGATCACGAGCTGGCGCTCGCTTTCCTGCTCGATCGCGTCCTTCCACCGGTACACCGATCGCACGTCGGAGGAGATAGCGACGCACGCGGCAAGGCGCTCCGAGACGAGTGTGCGCGCGAGGCTCACGGCGTCTGTCGATATCGGCACAGTGGTGAGCACGATGACGGGAGCGGATGGATCCACGGAACCCTCGTCCGAAGCCCGGCGTCGCAGACGTGCGGGCCGGAATTTCCCTGCACGAAACGCGTGAGTTAGGGTACAACAGAAGGCGCATGACTGCGACACTCCAGGATTTCGCCCCGGCGCGGCCGCCGAAGCCGGCACGGCGGGGGCGGAAGTTCGCCATCTGGCTCCTGGGGTTTGCGGCCGTATCGCTGGTCGTCACCGATCTGGCCGGCGAGCGGGGTCTGCTGGAGTACCTGCGGACCCGGGCGGAACACCAGCGCCTCCAGCAGGAACTGGCGCGCGCCCGCGAGAGAAACGCGCGGTTGCGGGAAGCGGTCCGGCGCCTTCGTGAAGATCCGGCCGCCGTCGAGGCACTGGCCCGCGGCGAGCTCGGCATGCTCCGGCCCGGGGAAACGCTGTTCATCCTTCGGGACGTGGAGGATGCGGTGAGGCGCTGAGGGACCTGCGGGGCAGGAGACAGAATCGAGGAGTCGGGAGTCAAGAGGGCGACGCGTCGGTCTGATCGGCCGACCTTTGCGCCAAGAACCCGCGATCCGGGCCGGTCGTGTTTGACCCGCACCGAGGCTGGTGCTAACATGTACGTCTTGGGCGGCTGACACGGCGCCCACGATGACGCGGGGTGGAGCAGTCCGGTAGCTCGTTGGGCTCATAACCCAAAGGTCGGGGGTTCAAATCCCCCCCCCGCA
>CAYZYG010000076.1:0-24983 GCA_964481395.1 uncultured Vicinamibacterales bacterium | reverse complement strand
CCTCTACCTCATCGACGGCGCGACGGGCGCGGTGAAGCACCAGATCACGAAGGGCGAGTGGGTCGTGCGCGGGGTGTCGAAAGTCGACGCGGAGAAGCGCCAGGTCTGGTTCAGCGCCAGCGGCATGGACGCGGGCAAGGACCCCTACTTCGTCCACTACTTCCGCGCCAATCTCGATGGCACGGGCCTGGTCCGACTGACCCAGGCCGACGCCACCCACACCGTCAACTTCTCGTCCGACATGACGTACTACGTCGACACCTACTCGCGCGTCGACATGGCGCCTGTCTCGGAGCTGCGGCGAGCCGAGGACGGGTCGCTCGTTGCGGAACTGGAGCGCGGCGACCTGGCGGGGCTCCAGAAAGCCGGCTGGCGACCCCCTGAGGTGTTCGTCGCGCCGGGCCGGGACGGCAAGACCGACATCTGGGGCGTCATCTACCGGCCGACGACGTTCGACGCGCGGAAGAAGTATCCCGTGATCGAGAACATCTACGCGGGGCCGCACAGCTCGTTCGTGCCGAAATCGTTCGGTGCCTTCAACCAGATGATGGCCCAGGCCGAGATGGGCTTCATCGTGGTGCAGATCGACGGGATGGGCACGTCGAACCGGTCCAAGGCCTTCCACGACGTCGCGTGGATGAACATCAAGGACGCCGGGTTCCCCGATCGCATCCTCTGGCACAAGGCCGCGGCGGCGAAGTACCCCTGGTACGACATCAGCCGCGTCGGCATCTACGGCACCTCGGCCGGCGGGCAGAACTCCCTCGGGGCACTCCTGTTCCACCCCGAGTTCTACAAGGCGGCGGTATCGGCCGTGGGGTGCCACGACAACCGCATGGACAAGATCTGGTGGAACGAGCAGTGGATGGGCTGGCCGATCGGGCCGCACTACGCCGCGTCTTCGAACGTCGACAACGCCCACCGGCTGCAGGGACGCGTCCTGCTGGTGGTGGGCGAACTCGACACCAACGTGGATCCCTCGTCGACCATGCAGGTCGTGAACGCGCTCATCAAGGCCGGCAAGACGTTCGACCTGCTCGTGATTCCCGGTGCGGGCCACGGATCCGGCGGCGAATACGGCGAGCGGAAGCGGTTCGACTTCTTCCTGCAGCACCTGGCGGGCGCAACGCCGCCGGCGTGGAACACGGATGCCGTGGCGGCGGCGATGAAACAGGAAGCAGGAGCGAAGCAGTAAACAGGGACCGGGGATCGGGGATCGGGGGCCGGTTGTGGATGTCCCCGGTCCCCCGTCGATTTCCCGGTAGGACGCGGTGAGCTTGCCGCGCCGTAGCCCTGAAAGGCGCAGGCGGGCCGACCGCGCCGAGACGGTGACACGCGCGGATCCCCCAAAGGTTCACAGACGAACCGCGCCGCGGCCTGCGGCCGGGCTAGACGAGGGTGTGAACCCGGTGCGCCCTGAGCCGTCGAATCCCGAATCCCGAATCGCGACTCCCGACAACGTGCGCATCAGCGACGAGCGTCGCCGAGCGCGGCCAGGGCTGCGGCGGCCGTTGCGCGCGTGTCCGGATCGGGATGCCGGTCGGCGGCGCTGGCGACGACGTCGCGGATGTCGGGACAGTGGCGCAGGACATCCGCGCCGATCCGCCCGATTGCCCAGTAGATCCCGCGCTCGATCGGCCCGGTCTGATACGTGTCGTCCTCGGTCAGCATGCCGCAGAGGACGGGCAGCACCTGACCGCGGAACCTTGGCCGAACGGCGAGCACCTCGCCGACCGCTTCGGGCACGCCAAACGGCACCGCTCCTGATTCGTCGTTCAGCGCCCACAGAAAGCGCTGCAGCAGGTCCTCGACTTTCGCATCGCTCAGCAGGCCAGGCTCGCCAACCACCATGCCGAGGGCGCGGACCGCGCGCCATTTCTCGTGGTCATCGGCCGAGTAGAGTCGGCCATTCAGGTACCGGATCACCGGTCCCGCCCGCTGGCGCGCGAGCGACAGAATCGCGGTGGCGTCTTCCCGCTGCAGCGCGTCGGCCACGAGTGCGGTGTCGGCCATGGCCCCAGTCTACCGGGCTGCAGGTGTTTTCGCACGCCAGCTGACGACGAAGCGGATCCGGAATCGGGCCGGCCGACTACAATCTCTGAGTCGGCTCCGCACCCCGGCCGAGAGAGATCACACGCACGCCATGGCGCTACTGGGAGAACTCGTCATCGTCCTGGCCGCGGCCGTCCTCGTGGTGGCCGTGCTGCGCCGCATCGGTGTGCCGACCATCGCCGGCCTGATCGCTACGGGCGTGCTGGCCGGTCCCGGCGCGCTCGGCATCGTCAAGGACACGGAGGCGATCGAGCACCTGGCCGAGGTGGGCGTGGTCCTGCTGCTGTTTGGAATCGGCCTCGAACTGTCGCTCGAACGCCTCAGGCTGATCTGGAAGGCCGTTCTCGTGGGCGGGATGATCCAGGTCGGGGTCACCGCCGCGCTGACCACACTGGTCGCCGTCGGCTTCGACCTGCCCCTGCAGACCGGCATCTTCCTCGGGTTCGTCGTCAGCGTGTCGAGTACGGCGATCGTCCTTCGCGGGCTCGCCGCGCGGGGCGAGATCGACGCGCCGCACGGCCGCCTCGCGCTGGGCATCCTGGTGTTCCAGGACCTCGCCGTCGTGCCGATGATGGTGGTCGTGCCCTTTCTGGCGGGCGAGCGTGCTCCTGAGGGCGGGGTGCTCCGGGCAACGCTGGTATCCGTGGCCGTTCTCGCCCTCGTGCTGATTGCGGCCAGACTGGTGGTGCCGAAGCTCCTGCGGGCGGTCGCCGCGACGCGCGAACGCGACCTGTTCATCCTCACGGTGTTCCTCATCTGCTTCGGCACGGCCTGGGCCGTGTCGTCGGCTGGCATCTCGCTCGCCCTCGGCGCGTTCCTGGCAGGCCTGGTCGTGGCGGGCAGCGAGTTCCGGCACCAGGCCCTCTCGGACCTCATTCCGGCGCGGGAGGTGCTGGCCAGCCTGTTCATGGTGTCGGTGGGCATGCTGCTCGACCTCGGGGCCATCCGCGACCAATTCGCCACGATTGACGCGCTGCTCGTCGCCGTTCTCGTCGGGAAGTTCGTTGTCGTGCTGGTGACGGCCCTCCTGCTGCGTCTGCCGTTGAGCATCGGAATCCTGACGGCTGCCGCGCTCTGCCAGATCGGGGAGTTCTCGTTCGTGTTGCTGACGGCGGCATCGGGCACGAGCCTCGTATCGCCGGCGCTGGAACAGAGCCTGCTGGCCGCCATCGTGGCATCGATGGTGCTGACGCCGTTGGCGCTGCAATTCGGTCCCCGCCTCGCGACACGCGCGGCGCGGACGCCGTGGCTGAACCTCCAACTGGGTGTCCGGACGGTCGGCGATGCCGGGCCACCGCGGCTCGAAGGCCACGTGGTCATTGCCGGCTATGGGCTCGCGGGTCAGACGCTCGCCCGCCGGCTTCGGGAGATCGAGACGCCGTACGTCATTCTCGACGTCAACCCGGACAACGTGCGGCGGGGAAGCCAGGAGGGCGAGCCGATGCTGCTCGCCGATGTGACGGCCGTGGACGTGCTCCACGAACTGTCCATCGCGTCGGCGCGCCTGCTGGTGGTCGCCATCAACGACGCTAACGCCGCCGAGCGAGCCGTGCGGGCCGCCCACGCCGAGGCAGGAGGCCTCGACATTCTCGTCCGGTGTCCGTATGCCACCGACGTCGAGAGGCTCTACCGGGCCGGGGCGACGCAGGTGATTTCAATGGAACTCGAGGGGGCGAACCAGGTTGCCGACTGGGTCGTCTCCCGTCTCGCGCCCGGAAAGGCCCGCTGACGCGTACCCGCCGCGCGGGTCTGCCGTTCGCAGCAGACGCGCATGCGCGTCCACACGGGCCGGATCCCGGCGCGGGAACCCGCCGTGGTGTAGTAGGCTGACCGGAGGACCGCTCACCACGATGCCCGCGACCAAGGCCTTCACCGAGATTGCCCTGAGCTTGCCGGCCGCCGTCGGCGTGAGGCTGGACGGTCGACCCGTCCTGGGTGGCCCGCGCGGGTCCCTCAATCGGATTGTGATGAACGCCCCGAGCACCCGTGCGGGCGACAACGCAGACGCCCCGGTCGACGGATGATGGGGGCTGTGCGCACCTTGGCCGATCGTGTCGTGGCGCTCGTCGGGCGGGCCGGCAGCCTGCTGGGTCAGCCGACCGGCGTGTACGCCGCCATTGCCGCCCTCCTCGTGGCGCTGTTCACCGTGACGACGATGATCGTCGGTCGGTTCGAGCATGCCCGGGCGGCCCGCGCCGAGAGTCTCTTTGCCGACGGGCAGCGCGCCGTCGAGGAGGATCGGGTCACCGACGGCATCGTGAGCCTGAGGGCCGCGCTGGCGCTCAACCGCCGCAACGCGGAGTACGGACTGGCGCTGGCGAGCGCGCTGCTGGACGCGGGGCGTTCGCGCGAAGCGACCAGCTACCTGGACGCCGTGCTGGCCGATCGCCCGACTGGCGGTCCGGCCAACCTCGTGCGCGCCCGTGCCGCCCGAATGCTCGGGGACGTCGACGAAGCCGTGCTCTACTACCGCCGATCGGCGGATGGCACCTGGCCGCCCGGGGGTCGTGAAGAGCGGGCCGCCGTGCGCTTCGAGGTCGCGGAGTATCTCATCGGGCGTGGCCGGCTTGCGGATGCGGGCGTGGTCCTGTCGGAGCTGCGCGTCAGCGCCCCGGTCGACGTCGAGACCCGACTCAGGCTCGCGAGGCTGCTGCTGCTGGCGAAGCTGCCCGGTGACGCGGCAGCCGAACTCCGGACCGTGAACGCTTCCGCCCCGGGTCCGGACGTCTGGGGGCTGCTGGCGCAGGCCGAATTCGCGCTGGGGAACGACTCGTCTGCGAGGAGCTGGGGCCAACGCGTGCTCAAGACCCGCCCGGGCGACGAGGCCATCGCGGAACTCGTGGCCGTTGCGGGCGGGACGCTCTCGCTGGATCCCACGCTTCCCCGGCTCAGGAACACCGAGCGAATCCGCCGCGCCCGGCAGTTGCTCGTCCAGGTGGTCGAGGCCTCGAGCGCCTGTGCGATCGGCAGAGAACTGACACCGGAGCCGTTCACGCAATCACGGGATCGGGCTCGAGAGTTTCTCAGACGACGGGCCGAGGCTGATGCCGATCCCACCGTCGATGCCATTCAGCTCTCCGAGGCCCTCTGGGCAGCCACGACCTCCGCATGTCCCGGGACGCCGGGCGGGTATCCGGTCCTGGACCGCCTTCTCACGCGGCTGCTGGCCGCCAGGGCGGATGGCTCATGAGCGAGACCCAGCGCTTCCTGCTGCTCTCGATCTTCATCGGCGTCTTCGCCGGGCTGCTCGTGACCTGCTTCCATGTGGCCATCGAAGCGGCCACGTGGGCCACGCTTGGCGTGCCCGCCCGACTGGGCGGGTACGCGGCGGTGCTGTGGCCGGCCCTCGGCGCGCTCGTCGGTGCGGTCATCGTCGGACTCGTCTTCAGGAGCGCTTCCGGCAGCGGGATCAACGCGACGAAGTCCGCGATCTACATTTCCGACGGGTACGTTCCGTTCAGCAGCGTCGCAGGGAAGTTCTCCGCCTGCGCGATCTCGATCGGCTTCGGGAACCCGCTCGGCCCCGAGGATCCCGCGCTTCAGATGGGCGCGGGCGTCGCTTCGTCGCTGGGGCGCGCGTTCCGGCTGACACGCGAGCACATCCGGATGATCGCGCCCGTCGGCGCGGCTGCAGGCATCGCGGCCGCGTTCAACACGCCGATCACTGCCGTGCTGTTCGTCATCGAGGAGATCCTGGCCGGCTGGAACGCCGGGGTGCTGGGTTCGATCGTGCTGTCCGCGGTGTCCGCAACGGTCGTGAGCCGGTGGTTCCTTGGTGACGCGCCGCTCTTCGAAGCGCCCGTCTTCACGCTGACCCATCCTTCCGAACTCGCGATCTACGCGCTCATCGGCGTCGCTGGCGGCCTGCTGGGCGCGGGCTATCTGAAGCTCGTCGTCGTCCTGCGGTCGCGGGCCTTTCACGCGCCCGTGTGGACCCGCTTCGCGCTGCCGGCGGCCGCCGGGCTCGTCGTCGGGATGGTCGCCTGGTGGCTGCCGCAGATCCTGGGTGCGGGATACCCGTCGATCGACGCCGCGCTGCACAACGAGTACGGGTGGGGCATGCTGATCGGCCTCGGGCTCGTCAAGGCGACGCTCACGGCCCTGTGCTTCGCCGTCGGCACGCCGGGAGGACTCTTCGCGCCCACGCTCTTCGTCGGTGCGATGGTGGGCGGCGGCATCGGCGCCCTCGCGAGCCAGTTCTGGCCTTTCGCGACCAGCCCGACCGGCGCGTACGTGCTGGTCGGCATGGGGACGTTCTTCGCGGCCTTCTTCCGGACGCCCATGACCTCGTTCTTCATGATCTTCGAGGTGAGCGCGACCTACGCGATCATCCTTCCGGCCATGGTCGCCAACACGCTGGCCTACCTCGTGTCGCGAGGCCTCCAGCCGACGGGCGTGTTCGAAGCGGTGGCCCGCCTGGAAGGAACGGTGATGCCGGCCGTGCACGAGCGGCGGGAGCGCGCGGAGCGCCGGATCGAAGACAGTATGGTGCCGATCGACGGGATGCTCCTCATTCCCGCCATGGCGAGCGTGGCCGAGGTGTTGACGCGGTGCGCGGAACGCCCCGACGCGCCGGTCCTCGTCGCGGTCGGGCCCGAGCGCTGGGCGGACCTGCCTCCGGACGATGAACTCCAGGCCGCGGCCGCGCGCGACGACTCCGTGCCGCTCGGCCGTGCCTGCTCGCTCACACCCGCGCGCGTGCTCTTCCGCGACGAGGAGGTGGACGACGCACTCGAGGCGCTGGCGGGAGTTCCGGTGGTGCCCGTGGTGACGAGGACGTCGCCCCGGACGCTGCTCGGCTGCGTCACGCTCGACCGCGTGCTCGAGACGTTCGGGCATCACAGCGACCGTCAGACTCCAGGCACCAGGAGTCAGGGGACAGGAGTCGGAAGGCAGGAGTCAGGAGACAGGAGTCAGGAGACAGGAGACAGGAGGCGGGACACGGGCCAGGGCCCAGAGTGAGACGGCCGAATCGGGCCCCGTTTCACGATCGTGCGGATGGCTCCGGCCGCGGCGGAAGGCGCTCAACACGCGTGGGCTGTCCCGCGACAGGACCCGCAGCGATTGTGGCACCTCCCGTCTGGACTCTGTCCCTCGGAGTCCTGGAACCAGGCGTGGCGCGATTTCGTCCTATCTGACACTCCCGTGAAGCACTCAACCGTCCGGCCCGCATCCTTCCGGCACCCGACGTGTCTGCTTGTCGCCGCGCTGCTGGGGCTCATCGTTCCGTTTGCCGGTGCGTGCAGTCACCCCAACGAGGACGCGTCGGATCCCCGCGTCGCGTGGCTGGCCGAGCGTGCGGTCCAGTTCCGAGGAATCGACCCAGCCCTGGAGCCGCTCGATGACCTCGACGGCCTGGGCCGGGCCCTCGACGGCGTCGATATCGTGATGCTCGGCGAGCAGACGCACGGAGACGGCGCCACGTTCCTGGCGAAGACCCGCATCATCCAGTACCTCCATCAGCGTCTCGGTTTCGATGTGCTCGCGATCGAGAGCGGCCTCTTTGCGTGTGAAGTCGCCGGAGACCGGATCCTCGCCGGGCGCCCGGCCCGCGAGATGGTGGATGCCAGCGTGTTCGACGTCTGGGGCCGGAGCGCGCACTTTCAGCCTCTGGTCGCGTACCTGGACGCCACGCGCCGCACCGGTCGGCCGCTGGAACTCACGGGCTTCGACATGCAGCTCACGGGCTCCCTCAGCCGTGACGAACTGCTCCCGGTTCTGAAGGGGGCGATCGGCGCGGGTGGCGTGGACGCGCCGGCGTTTCTCGACGCGCTGGGGGCCCTCACCGTGTCGATGGAGCGGTTCCGGAAGATCCCCGGCGAACGGCGGCAGGCATTCGCGCGAGAGGCGGAGGCCGTCGACCGGGCTCTCGAGAGGCGGGCGGATGACGACGGACGCTTTCTGCGGCAGGTGGCGCGCAGCACCGCCGTCAACGTCCGGTTTCTGTGGGAGGCCGACTTCGACCGCCCGGTGCCTGAGGTGATGAACCGCCGCGACGCCCAGATGGCCGAGAACCTCCTCTGGCTCGCGGAGCACCGCTACCCGGGTCGCAGGATCATCGTGTGGGCGGCCACGTCACACATCTCGCGGAACCGCCAGCGGATCCAGAAGCCCCTGGCGGATCCCGGCATGATTCCGATGGGACATCATGTCTGGCAGCGGATGGGGCCGCGAGCGTATGCCCTCGCCTTCACGTCGGCGCGCGGCCAGGTCGCGACGTGGCGCTCGACGCCCTGGGACCTCGCGCCTCCGCGGCGTGGAAGCCTCGAGCACGCCTTCGCGGCCCTGCCTGGCGACACGTGGTTCCTCGACCTTCGCACGCACGTCCGTCCGGGAGACTGGCTTGCCGCGCCCGTGCTGGCCCGTCCGATGGGCTACTCGCGGATGACCGCCGTGTGGCCGGACATCGTCGACGGATTCGTGTTCGTCAGGAACGCTGAACCCAGCCTGGAGCGCAAGGAGTAAGCGGTGACCCCTATTCTGGAGGCCAACGGACTCACATACCAGTACGGCCCGCGCGAGGTCGTCCGCGGCGTGGACCTCGATGTGCGGTCCGGGGACATCTACGGATTCGTCGGCCCCAACGGCGCCGGCAAGACGACGACCATCAAGATGCTGCTCGGTCTGCTGCGGCCGGCGTCGGGAACGTTGCGGGTGTTCGGCCTGCCGATGCGCGAGCACCGGGTCGAGATTCTGAGGCGCGTCGGGTCGCTCGTCGAGTCTCCGGCGATCTATCCGCACCTGACGGCGACCGAGAATCTCGCGCTGCAGCAGCTCGTCTACGGCGTGCCTCGGCACCGGGTCGACGAAGCCCTCGACACGGTCGGGCTGCAGGACGCGGCTGGCCGAAAGGTGAAGCAGTTCTCGCTGGGCATGAAGCAGCGGCTGGGCATCGCCATGGCGCTGCTGCACGAGCCGGAACTGCTCGTGCTCGACGAGCCGGCCAACGGGCTCGACCCGGCGGGCATTCTCGAGTTGCGTGCCCTCTTCAGGCGCCTGGCTTCCTCTGGGGTCACCGTCTTCGTCTCGAGCCACATCCTGGCGGAGCTGGAGCAGACGATTACGCGCCTGGCCGTCATCAACAGAGGGGTGATCTGCTATCAGGGCGGCCTGGACGAGTTGAGGCAGTCGCACGGCACGGCGCTCAGGGTCCGGACGGGCGCTCTCGAGGCCGCCGCGCTCGCCCTCGCCCGCCGGGGATACGTGGCGGTGCCTGGTGGGGACGGAGCGCTGCGCCTGGCCGTGAGCGGCGGAGCCGAGGCCGCCACCATCAACCGTTTCCTGGTCGATGGAGGGTTCGACGTGAGCGAACTGGTGGTGGAGCAGCCGAACCTCGAGCAGGTTTACATGCGGCTGACCGGCGGTGCCTCCGGGGAGGCGGGGTCATGAGCGCGCTGTGGGTGGCCTACCGAGCCGAGCTGCGGAAGCTCAAGCGGACGCTGGCACTGACGGTCAGCGTGGCCGCGCCCCTCGCGGTTATCGGACTGCAGATCCTCATCTGGATGCGCACCCGCGAGTTCACCGTCGATGCGGACCTGTGGCTCGCGTTCCTGAACAACGTGCTGGCGATGTGGGGCCTGTTCATGTTCCCGCTGCTGGCCGCCCTCGTTGCGGCGCTCATCTACCACCTGGAGTACGCCTCGACCGGGTGGCTGCGCGTGTTCACGTGGCCGGCACCCCGCTGGGTCGTTCCCGCGGCTAAACTCGGATCGCTGCTGACGCTGCTCGCGTTGGCATCGGGCGTCCTGGTCGGAGGCAGTCTCGCCGGCGCCTGGTTGGTCGATGTCGTGCACCCTGGCCTGGAGCTGCCCGAGTCAATCCCCATGGCCGAACTGCTTCGTCGCGCCGGCACGGTCTGCGCGTCAGGGCTGCTCGTCGTGGGGATCCAGAATCTCGTCAGCCTGTGGTGGGCGTCGATGACCGTCTCGCTTGGCGTGGCCGTGGTCGGAACGTTCGTCGGGCTCTTCGCGTCGAGCTGGAAGTACGGCATCTACTATCCGTGGCTGATTCCGCTGCGGACTCTGTACGGACGCGAGGAGGAGCCGGCCATTGCCCTGAGCGTGGGGGTCGTCGGCGGAGTGCTCCTGCTCATCGCCACGCTCGTCGCGGCGACGCGGCGGGAGGCGGGACGGTATCAGTAGGGACAGTAGATGGTAGACAGTAGAGTAGACAGTAGACAGTAGAAGACAGAAGACAGAAGACAGAAAACGAACGACCACAGGCGAGAAACGAAACGAAGGCCACGGGCCACGATCCACACCACGCGAGACAAGGGACGTTGCGTCGCACTGGGCGCGCGACCTCTCCTGTGGTGCTTCGCGCGGGTGTGACACGGCTCGGTCGGCCCGCCTCCGCCCTGACGGGCTGCGGTACGGCTCCAGAGAGGGAGCCCCTGGGATAGAATCCTTGGATCGGCTCGACGCCCCCGCCGACAGTCGACATCGCATTCCGCTCCCGCAGGAGGCTCTTCATGACAGGGACCCATCGCTCGACGCGCTGGTCGCGCCCGCTCTTCGTGTGCGCGGCCGCCGTCATCGTGTCCGTTCCGATCCTGGCCGGTGCCCAGGCCTCGAAGAAGGCGGCTCCGGCCGCTGCGCCGCAGGTCGTGTCGCTCACCGATCCCGCGCTGCGGCTCAAAGGATTCGAGACGCACGCGTCGCTGGCGGCCGCATCGCCGTTCAAGGATCTCAGGTGGCAGTTCCTCGGGCCGAAGAACGTCAGCGGCCGGTCGATCGACCTCGCGGTCATCGCGCCCCGCGGGAAGCAGTACACGTTCTACGTGGCCACGGCCAGCGGAGGCCTCTGGAAGTCGGAGAACGAAGGGACGACCCTGCAGCCGGTCTTCGACCAGGGACCGGCGACGACGATTGGCGATGTCGCCGTCGCGCCTTCGAACCCGTCGATCGTCTGGATTGGCACCGGCGAGGCCAACATCTTCCGCAGTTCGCAGGCGGGGATCGGCGTCTACAAGTCCACGGATGCCGGCAAGACGTGGCAGCACATGGGGCTCGAGAAGACATATACGATCGCTCGGATCGTCATCCATCCGACCAATCCGGACGTCGTGTATGTCGCGGCTTCGGGCGCCGAGTGGTCGTTCAATCCCGACCGCGGCATCTACAAGACGACCGACGGCGGCAAGACGTGGGACCGGATTCTGTTCGTCAGCGACCAGGCCGGCGCGATCGACCTGGTGATGGACCCGTCGAACCCGGAGATCCTGTACGCGTCCACCTGGCAGCGCATCCGCCAGAAGTGGAACGACCCGCGCAACGTGCCGGACACCACGGGCAGCGGGATCCAGAAGTCGATCGACGGCGGCAGGACGTGGACGCCGATCAATCAGGGCCTGCCCGAGGCGAAGTTCCGCGGCCGGATCGGTATCGACGTGTGCCGGGCGAAGCCATCGACGCTGTACGCCTTCGTCGACAACTACGAACTGGCCCGCGAGCCCACCGAAGAGGAGAAGGCGGATCCCTACGGCATCCCCTCGTCTGGCTTCATCAAGGGCGCGACGGTGTATCGATCCGATGACGCCGGAGCGACGTGGACGCAGGTGAGCGGGCTGACACCCGAGCAGAAGACGTTCATGGAGCGGCATTCGAACACCTACGGATGGGTGTTCGGCCAGGTCCGCGTCGACCCGGTCGATCCGAATACCGTCTACACGATGGGCCTCGGCCTCAACGTGTCCACGGACGGCGGCAAGACGTTCCGCCGCCTGCGAACGCCGGGCAGCGATCACCACGCCCTCTGGATCGATCCCGACAACACGAACTACCTGGTCAACGGGTACGACCAGGGGTTTGCGATCTCCTACGACAAGGGCGCGACCTGGAAGGACTCGCGGCTGACGCTGCCCGTCGCCCAGTTCTTCAACATCTCGTACGACATGGACACGCCGTTCCACGTCTACGGGTCCATGCAGGATCACGGGAGCTTCCGCGGCGTCGTGGATCTGAGCCGCGGCCGCACGATGATACCGACTCAGGATTTCGAGAGCGCGCCGGGCGGTGAAGGATCCACCCACGCCATCGACCCGACCGACGCGAACATCGTCTACTCGTCGGGGTTCTACGGCACGCTCAGCCGGAGCGATCTGAGCAAGCCGCGCGCGGAGCGGTCCAAGTCGCTGCTGCCGGAGCGGTTTCCGGACGAGCCGCGCCTGCGCGGCCAGTGGCTGGCGCCCACGATCCTCTCGCCCCACAACCCGAACATCGTCTATCACGGGATGCAGTACCTCCTGATGTCGCGCGATCGCGGAGATACGTGGGAGATCATCAGCCCGGACCTGACCTACAACATCGCGGGTGAGTTGGGCGACATTCCGTATCAGACGATCTTCACGATCTCGGAATCGCCGCTGCGCGGCGGGCTGATCTACGCCGGGACGGACGACGGGCGCGTGCACGTGACGCGTGACTACGGGAAGACCTGGACCGAGATCGTCGCCGGGCTGCCGCACAAGAAGTGGGCGTCGCGCATCGTCGCGTCGGCGTTCAGTCTCGGCACCGTCTACCTGACGCAGAACGGGAAGCGCAACGACGACTTCACGGCGTACGTGTGGAAGTCGACCGACTTCGGAAAGACGTGGACCAGCATCGCCGGGAACATCCCGATGGGGCCGGTGAACGTGATCCGCGAGGATCCCGTCGACCGAAACATCCTGTACGTGGGAACCGACACGGGCGTCTACGTGACCACGGACGGCGGGAAGTCGTGGACCGTGCCGGGCACGGGGCTGCCGTCCGCCTACGTTCACGACCTCATCGTGCATCCGCGTGACAACATCATCGTGATCGCGACGCACGGGCGCGGCATGTGGGCGCTCGACGCCGAGCCGATCAACAAGAAGTCGACGCGCCAGCGCCGGTTCTTCGAGTAGACGGGACAGAGGAACGCGGACAGGGGGCCATGGCCCCCTTCCGCGGTCCGTCCGTGAACCTGCCTTCCTGGATTCCCGTCTATTCAACATGAGCGCGGGGCAGCGGCCACGCGCCGGCTTTCCGTACCCCGCCCCCGGACGTGCCCCGAGGGCCCAGCCATGCCCGCGCTCCTGTACGAGATCCGTCTCGGCGAACGCAGCCTCAGGAAGTCCTGGGGCTTCTCCGTGGTGGCCGTCGCCATCCTCGCCCTGGGCATTGGCGCGACCACGACCATCTTCTCGATTGCCAACGCGATGCTGTGGCGGCCGTTGAACGGCGGCGCCAGCGGCGACCTCGTCCGCCTCTACAGCGCCAGCCGCGAGCCCGGGGAGGGCTACCGGCGATTCTCGTATCCCAACTTCCGCGATATCCAGACGCACCGGGAGATCTTCGAGGACGTCGCTGCGTACAGCCTGGACTTCGTCGGCGTTCGGGAGGGCGAGACCACCCGGCGCGTGTTCGGGGCGTTCGTCTCCGCGAACTACTTCTCGCTGCTCCGCGTCTCGATGGCGAGGGGCCGGGCGTTCACCCCGGCGGACGAGCGCCCCGGGGCGCCGCCCGTCGTGGTCGTCAGCCACGCCTACTGGACGCAGACGGGCGCCGATCCGGACATCATCGGCAAGACGCTCACGCTCAACGCGACGTTGTGCACGATCGTCGGCGTCGCGCCGGAGAACTTCACCGGTACCATGGCGGTCACCGCTCCCCCGGTTTTCGTGCCTCTCGGTGTCCGAGCCGCAGTGCCGAGCAGTCGCCGGGAGTTCCGGCCGGGTCGCGGTGGGCCCGGGGCCTCCCTGCTCGACCGGAACCAGCACCAGTTCGGTGTCGTCGGACGTCTCGCTCCCGGGCTGACGATCGCCTCGGCCGGGCCGAGACTGGATGCGCTCAGCCGTCAGCTCGAGGCAGACCATCCGGCCGAGAACGCGAAGCAGGCGCTGCTGGTGCGCCCGCTGCCGAGGATCGGCGATTCCGGATCCCCTCAGCGAACCGATCCCTTCGCGGTGGCGATGACGTTCGTGCTGGCGATGGCGGTGGTGCTGCTGCTCGTCGCTGCCCTCAACCTGGCGAACATGATGCTGGCCCGGGGAAGCCTGCGCCAGCGGGACATCGCGACCCGCCTCGCGCTGGGCGCGAGCCGCTGGAGCATCGTGCGACAGTTGCTCCTCGAAGCATCGCTGCTCTCGCTGGCCGGGGGCGTCCTGGGGATGTGGCTCGCGTACGGAGCCAGCCGCATTCTCGCGTCGACGCTCACCCCGCTGCTGCCGATGCTGGTGATCGTGTTCGATCCATCTCCGGATGGCCTGGTCCTCGGCGCGACGCTTGGTGCGGCCGTGCTCGGCACCCTGGTGTTCGGCGTCGCCCCGGCCGTGCAGCTCGCCCGGGCCGACGTCATCACGGCCCTGAAGGCGCAGAGCCTCAACACCACGCGCGACAGAGGCCGCGGGTTCTGGCGACACGGCCTGGTGGTGGCGCAGATCGCCCTGTCTCTGACGCTGCTGGCGGCCGGCGGGCTCTTCTTCGCCGGGGCCCTCCGCGCGGCCGACGCGGATCCGGGATTCAGCCTGGATCGCGGGCTCGTCGTGTCGGTCGATCCGTCCCTGGCCGGCTACGATCAGCCGCGGGCCCGTGCGGCCTACGCCCGGGTCCTGGAGCGTCTGCGCGCCCGCGCCGACCTCGCGTCGGCAAGCCTGGCGTCGACGGTGCCGTACGGCGAGAGTTCCTTCGATCAGGACGTGCAGCCGGCCGGTGCCGCGCCGACGGCCAGCGGGGCCAACGCGACATTTCGCATCGTCGGAGCCGACTACTTCCGAACGCTCGGCATTCCCGTCGTGCGAGGCCGGGAGTTCACGCTGGCAGAAGAGTCCGGGGCGTCGCCCGCTCGACCCGCGATCGTAGACGTCCTGCTGGCGGAGCGGCTGTGGCCGGGACAGGACGCCATCGGCCAGCGGCTGCAGTTTCGACAGCCGGCGCGGGGCGGTGCCACGCCGGCCACGTACGAGGTGGTCGGCGTCGTCGCGAGCATCGCGTCGCGGCTGTTCGAGACGACGAGGAAGCCGCACATGTTCGTGCCGTTCGGGGGGCGGGACGAGTCGGCCATGACCATCCACGTGCGATCCGCCGGAGGCGACTCCGGCGTGTCCGAGGCGCTGATCGCATCGATCCGCGACGAGATCAGCGCCGTAGATGCGACGCTGCCGATCGTCGCGGTCAACACGCTGCGCGCGCACCGCGACACCGGGTTCGAGGTGTGGTTCGTGAGGCTCACCGCGAGGTTGTTCGCCATCTTCGGCATCGTCGCGCTGGTCGTGGCAACGGTCGGAACCTACGGCGTCCGCGCCGTCACGGTCGGCCGCCGGACACGGGAGTTCGGCATCCGCATCGCCCTGGGGGCCACGACCGCGGACGTGACGCGGATGGTCATGTCCGAAGGGGCCCGAGTCGTCGCCGTAGGCTTGGCGATCGGCTTGCTGCTGTCCACCGCCGTGGCGCGCCTGCTCTCCGGGTGGGTCTACGGGCTCAGGACATTCGAGCCCCTGGTCTTTGGCGTGACGTCGCTGCTGCTGGTCCTCGCGATGCTCGCCGCCTGCTACGTGCCAGCCCGCCGCGCAACGACTATTCAGCCGGCCACGGCGCTGCGGAACGAGTAGCCAAACGGGTCACGCCGCCCCGGTGCCATTGGTGTTCGACCGGCACCGTGTTACTTTTTCCTGTTCGCATCCTCCAGCGATGTGACGAGCGCGCCGACTTCGGCGTCGGTCAGTTTCCGCTTCGTCTTCTCGAGCATCGTGCGGAAATGCTCGATCTCGTGCGGCTGAGCGGGAAAGCCCAACACCGACGGTGCGCCGCACGGCGTCTACTGCGCGCCCGGCCGCTTCCAGTGCAGCGCGAACGCGGCGCCCTGGGGATCGAGGCCCACCGCTACGAGGTCGCCGCCGGGAACCTCGGTCGGTCCCATCACGATCGTTCCGCCGTTCGGCACGATGCGTCCAAGGGTTTCTTCGAGGTCTTCGACCCGGATGTAGAAGAGGAAGTGCGGCGGCGCGGCCATGTCGGCCGGCTTGTGGTAGATGCCGCCCAGCGGGAATCCGCCAACGCCGTATTCCTGGTAGATTCCCATCGGTCCCATGTCGTGGGCTTCCATCTTCTCCCACCCGAACAGATCCGAATAGAACGCGAACGCCGCATTCACGTCGGTCGTCGCCAGTTCGTGCCAGTCGATGTGGCCGACGGCCGGCGGGTCCGAACACGGTTCGCCCGGCGTGGCCGGGGTGAACGCGGCAAAGAACGTCCCTTGCGGATCCTGGATCACCGACATGGTGCCCACGGTCGGGATTTCCATGTTCTTCACATGTACCTTCGCGCCCAGTTGCTCGGCGCGGGCCGTCGTACCCGCGCAATCGGGCGTCCCGATGTACCCGAGCCAGTGCGGCGAAGCCTCGGCGCCATCCGGCATCTTCATGAGGCCACCGATCGGTTGCTCGCCAACCGTCCACATGTGATACGGCTCACTCAGGCCCGTCCATGTCTGAATCCCCCAGCCGGTCAGATTCCCATAGAACGCCTGTGCTCCCTCGACATCCGTGGTCAACGTCTCGTACCAGATGAACCGGCCCCTGATTCCTGACATGTGGCCTCCTGATGACTGTGGCGCGCCGCCCCGGCGTGCCGCTGTCTTCTGCACTGTTGGGATAGCCAGGCCCGTCTGGCTCGAATCAGGATACCCCAGGGCCGGAGGCGAAGATGTTAGGGAACCGTAAAATGAGCGCAGCGAATCGTACTCGCAGCCAGGCAGGTTCCTGCCGGACGTTCCCCGATGAACCGTCTCGTGCGGCTGGGCGGGAACACCGCGTGAACCTGGGGGCCGTTGCTGGCGCGACGGGCTGCCCGTTGCCGTTGAGGCCTCAAGCGCAGCCCTCGCCCGAGGAGGTCGCCTCAGCAACCGGCCGTCAGATCACGCGAGCCACGACAAGGGTGACGTCGTCGTGCTGGGCCGCACGGCCGCAGAACGCTTCGAGTTCGGCGGTGATGAGGCGTAGGAGATCCGCCGCCCCGACGTGGCGATTTCCGACGAGCAGGCCCGCGAGGCGGGCCTCACCGAACTCCTCCTCCGCCTCGTTGAGGGCATCGGTGAGGCCGTCGGTGAAGGCCAGCAGCACGTCTCCCGGTCCCAGCCTCTCGTGACCTTCACTGTAAGTGGCGCCCAGGTCGAAGCCGAGTGCCATGCCGGTCGGGCGCAGGCGGGAGACCACCGTCGTGCCGGCCCGCAGCAACAGCGGCGGGTTGTGTCCCGCGTTGACGTAGGTGAGCATCCGGCTGGCCGAGTCGTACACGCCGTAGAAGAACGTGGCGAACTTGCTCGGGTCGGTCGATTCGACCAGCGCGTCGTTAATCTGCTTCACGAGATGGGACGGTTCGCCCGCCAACTGGCGCGCGCGGCTGCGGAGAAATGCCTGCACACTGGCCATCAGGAGCGCCGCCGAGACGCCCTTGCCCGAGATGTCCCCCAGCGCCAGGCCGAGCCGGCCGGTCCCGAGGTCGAGGAAGTCGAAGTAGTCGCCGCCAACCTCGCGGGCCATGCGGCACGTGCCCTCGTAGTCCAGACCCTCGACCGCCGGGCGCCTCTGCGGCAGGAGTCCAGCCTGGACGCCCCGCGCGATGTCGAGTTCCCGCTTGATCGCCTCCTGCTCGGCGACCCGCGAGATGAGCTTCGTATAGTCGAGCGCGACGGCGGCCTGTTGCGCGGCGGCCCGCACGAGCTCGCGGTCTTCGGCGGCGTACGCTTCTTCCGACAGCCGGTCTCCCAGGATGAGCCAGCCCAACCGGCTGCCGCGCACGGTGAGCGGCGCCGCCAGGCTCGCCTGCTCCAGACCGGCGCGGGCGAGTTCCTCGCGAAGCTGTGCCGGACGCGGCCCCGACGTCAGATGCCTGGCAATCGCCCGCAGGTGCAGCGGCGAGTCGAACTCGATGACCGCGGCTCCGCCTGCCGCCTCGGCGCACTGTTCCAGCAGCGCCGACGTCCCGGCGTTCGTGGTCTGCACGGCGAGGTCGGCGTCGGTCGCAGCTCCGGTGTCGGGATCGAGGACGATCCGGGCCGCCACTCGGCCGCCCACATGGACCTCGGCGTAGGCCGCGTGCAGCGCCGCGGCGAGCGCCCCGGCCAGCGCCGACGCAATTCGACGGGAATCGGCGGCGGCATCCTCCAGCGCCTCGCCGAGACCCGCCAGCACCTGTTGGGGGTTGTAGCGCTCCCGGAAGAAGCGGCGATCGAGCGCGGCTTTGACACGGCGGTTCACCCGACCGAGGCCGACCACCACTCCAGCCGCGGCAACGGCATTCGTCGTGGCGATGCCGCCGGCGCCGGCCTCGGGGAAGATCCTGGCGATGAGCGGCCCGACGGCCAGGTACAGCGCGAGGAAGACGACCAGGCCCTCGACCACCAGGACCCCGCGCGACATCACGGCGTACTGCAGTCCTCGCCTGACCGCCAGGGACACGCCAAGGACCCGGTGGCGCACGACGACGTAGATGAACGACAGGGGGAAGAGCGGCAGCATGCCCACGACGAGCGGGGCCAGCCAGACGGCCAGCGATGTCGCACGAGTGACGGACAGGTACGCGACGACGGCGAAGATCGGGGACAGTCCGGCCACCGCGCCTGCGATGATGATACCCATCCGCCGCCGTTCGTCTGGCGTCGGCGCCGCCAGGGCCCGCCAGACACCCGTTGCGATCCCGAGCAGCAGCATGCCGAAGAACACGACGGCGTACGCGATCTTCACGGGGGTAAAGCGAAACAGGGCTGCGAACCGCTCGCCGATCTCGATCGAGTAACCGGCTGCCAGTTCGCTCCCGATCGCGAACGCGGTGAGCAGCACGACCGGCACGACCAGCGCACGCTTCAGCCACGGCACGCGGCGGTCGAGCGGGCTCGGCGAGGGGAACACCAGGAAGAACCGCATGAACGCATAGCTGAAGCCCATCGAGAGGCTGCTGTGCACGACGGCCGCGAATTCCCGGAGACCCGGCGGGAGGGACCAGAAGTACATCCCGAACAGCGCGGAAAAGCACAGGAAGAGCACGGCAGCCTGGAACGCCGGGCCGTCGTCCGGCTTCAGGAACCCGATGAGCAGGGCCGTGGCCACGGTCAGGAGCGGGAGCGCCACGCTCACCGCGACGCGCACCACGGCGGTCACCGGTCCGCTGCTTTGCCCGGACTGGAACGGGAGGCGGACCTCACGGCCGGCAGCGCCCTCGCCTCGCCTCACGATGATGGACCCACCCGGGCCTCCCGGCAGCGACCGCAAGGCGTCTCCGACACGACTCAGGCTGGTAAAGGGAATGCGGGAGCCGTCGGCACGCTCGAAAGCCTCGACGATGTCACCGGCTTGGAGCCCGATTCGCGCCGCCGTCGTCGGACGACCATCGAGGTCCACGGGCGGGACAGCCATGACGACCATGCGGCCACTCTGCAGATCGACCCGCCCGAGGCCGGCCGCGTCGGGCACGCCGCGGACCCACTGAGAGAAGTCGACCCCCCGGTACACGACCACGGACGCGCTGAGGAGGATCACGATGAGCAGGCGCTTCGTCATACAGGCTCTCTAGGAAGGTGACGAACCGGCCCGCTCGGGCGTTCCGAACGCGCGTGGACTTGAAGGACGTGCGACGGGCCGGAGGGCCGTGTAGCCGTTCACTGCTCTATCCCGCCGATGGAGCCTACCGCCCAGGCACCGCACCCGGCAGCCTGAAGCCAATCGGCTGGGTGCCCGCCACGCACGAGGTATCCAGCGACGGGTGGTCACCGGCGGCGAGGAACGATCCAATCAGACCGGTGACGCAGGCGTCGCCGTCGTTGTGACTGCGCCAGGGCAGTCGGATGACGTGGCCTCGAGAAAGCGCCGAGGCGACACGCTCGGCGTAGGCAGGCGGTGTGGTGTTATCGAGGTCGCCCGTGAGCAGCAGCACGGGTACCTCGCTGCGAACGGGCTCGTACAGTCGTGCCGGGGCGGGTTCCATCGGCCACGTGCTGCACTCCGCCATCTGATAGCGCAGCGGAAAGTCGCCCACGAAGCTCGACGAGGTCGCCCGGCCGATCTGCGAACGGTCGACCTGGGGCATGGACTCGCCGCAGAGCAGTGTCAGGAACAGGCCCTTTGGAATGGGGCTCGGCGGGGCGTTCATCTCCTGCGCCAGGATGCCCGCAAGTCTGGCGAGACGGCCCTCGGCGGCTTCGTGCACGACGAGCGGCACGTCTGCCATGCTCCGCGCCGACGTCAACATGACGTTCAGGAAGTCGCGCAGCGTGCGGTCGTCGATGTGAACGGTGACGGGCTTGCCGTCCTCTGACTCGGCCGGGACGTCCGCCGGCGCCCTGGCCAGTCGTTCGACCGCTCGGTCGAGCTTCGCGCGCACGTCGCCAAACGCCGAGCGGCAGCTCCCGTCGGCGTCGCACGCGCGGGCGACCAGGTCGAAGCTCCGCTGCGCCGAGGCGGCCAGGTCGAGCCACATCGGCGTGTCGAGCGGCATGGCGCCGTGCAGTGCGACGGCGCGCACCAGCGACGGGTGGCGTTTCAGGAACACCTGTGCCGCCTTGGTGCCGTACGACATGCCGTACACGTTGACCTGGCGGTAGCCCAACCAGGCGATCACGGCCGCGAGGTCGTCCATCGCGGCTTCGGTGCCGTAGAACCGGAGGTCCGCCCTCGCCTCGAGAGCCGCGCGACACTGCGTCAGCTCTGCCAGATGGCGGTCCAGAGTCTCGGGCCTCGGCGGGCCTGGCGTCAGGCCTGGACAGGCGAGCGGGTTCGACTTGCCGGTGCCCCGTTGGTCGACGAGCAGGATGTCGCGCGTCCGCCGCAACTCCGCGAAGCTCCGGGCGAACATCCCCACGTACCGCGTCGCCGGCATGACGCCGCCGCCGGCGAGGTAGACGACGGGATCCGGGGCCACGTCCGGGGTCGTGGCCGGCATCGCCACGATGTTCAGAGCAATCCGGCGGCCGTCCGGCCGCGCCGGGTCTTCGGGTACCTGATGCGTGCCGCAGAGCAGCTCCTCCTCGACCGGCGGGACTCGGCATGGCTGGAGCTTGCCCGCGAACCGCACCGCCCCCGGCTGAGCAGTGGAACGGCCTGCCTGGTCGAAGACGACCGCTGGCGAGCTTGCCACGACCACAAGACAGAACCCAACGACCATCGTCCGCATACGTGTCGACCTCGTACGGGGGCGGGCTATGGCGAACCTGTCCGGCGCGCGGCTTCAGCCGCGACCGGCTCCATGTTCCGGACCGCCGCGGCACCGCGTGAACCGGACCGGCCCTCTTCGATTGGACTGCCGACCGTCACGGTGGTTGGGTGGGCGTTCGCTCGGTTCATCGCCGCCCTGCCAGGCGGTTCTGGACGAAGTAGCTGAGCTGCACCCGGTTCTGGACGCCGAGCTTCCTGTGGGCGCTGTAGGTGTGCTTCTTCACCGTCTCGGGCGCAATCGACAGGCGCTCGGCAATCTCCTTGTGCGTCAGGCCGACGAGCAGCAACTCGACGACCTCGCTCTCGCGAGGTGAAAGGCCGAGTTCGACGAGGTCCGCCTTCAGGCTGGCCGGAAGGGCTTCCGCAGGCCGGACGAGCGCCCGTTCGCGCAGGAACCGCTGCAGCCAGAGCAGCGCCGGATAGTTGGCGCCGACCTGCACGGCCGAAATGACGACGTCCGGGGTGCTCAGGCCGAAGACACTCAGCGCGTCGCGCACGGCCAGATCGAAGGCCAGAAACCCTGCAACCTGGAGGAGCACGAACCGGCGCAGCCCCCTGCGGTCGAGCGAATCCTCGACCCGCCGGAGCGCCGCGAGCGTATAGGCCACCCAGCCGTACGTGATCCCGAGCTTGAACACCGCCGTGACGAACGAGGCGGCAACCGTCATCCCGGCCGGGGCGCGGTCACCAAGCACCACCCCGGCCAGCGACAGCGTGACGGCGGCCGAGCCCCACACGACGACGTACGCCACCGTGTAGGCTCGCGACAGCCGCCCCCCCGTCATCTGGGCCATGAACGCCGCCAGGAAGTAGAGCCACACCCCAAAGACGATCGCGAAGAGCGGCCGTGTGGCAGACATCAGCTGATCCCACTGGGACGCCGGCAGGATGGCGCCGATCAGCATGTACTGCACGACCGAAAGAAGAACGAAGACTGCCCAGGAGGCCAGGTAGAGGGTGTAGGAGACGAGCCAGGCCTTGTGGAATTGCGTCTGCAGTCGGTACGCAGCCCAGACGGGGAACCCCGCCGCCACGCTCACCAGAAAGAAATAGGCGACGGTCAGAGCGCGCACGGCGAGGTTGTACCACAGGCGGTGAATGCCCTCAAAGTGGTAGCGGCCCGTTTTCCTCCTTCCACGCCATTGCCCGCGAACGCGCTCCGGCGTCTATTGATGGCAGCAGGGGCATGGCGCGACCCGCGGCGTGCCCCGCGGCACGAAGGAACTTCGGGGAGTCGGCCCGCGCGGCCGCACACCCCTCGCGAAGGAGGCAGTCATGGTCGCCAGGAAATGGGTGCCGATCGTACTCATGGTACTCGCCATGCTCGTGTGTCTGTCCAGCCTGGGCGCACAGACGCCGCCGGACGACGAATCGCTCTGGCGGGCGTTCATGAGCTGGTTCAAGACCGTACCGTCGGTCCGCACCAGCCCGTTCACGGCGTGGGCCCAGTCTCAGAAGGCAGCAGGGACGCCCGATCCCGAGATCAAGCGCCAGATGGGCGTGCTGGTCAAGATGATGCTCGAGCGCACGGACTGGGTCGAACTGTTCTACGACAAGACCTTTGCTGTGCCGCTGACCGGCGACCCCGAGACCGACGGGTTCCTCTCGACGAAGCCCAGCGCCATCGTCGTCGAGGCCGTCAAGGGCGTGTTCCCGGGCACAGCTCTCGACGCCGGCATGGGCCAGGGGCGCAACGCGGTGTACCTGGCGAAGCAGGGGTGGCAGGTGACCGGGTTCGACCTGTCAGGCGAGGCGGTCAAGGCTGCTGCGGCCAATGCCAGCCAGGCCGGGGTGCAGATCGACGCGGTCAAGGCCAGCTACGCGGACTTCGATCTCGGCACGGCCCGGTGGGACCTGATCGTGATGACCTACGCATGGGCGCCGGTGGACGACGCCGGTTTCGTCAGCCGGCTGAAGACGTCCCTTCGTCCCAACGGCCGTGTGGTGTTCGAGCACTTTCTGGAGGGCCCCGAAAGGCCGCGGCCGGCCGTCATGCACGCGCTCAAGCCCGGCCAGTTGCGCGAGTTGTTCGGCGCCTTCCGTCTCGATCGCTACGAGGAGTTCCTCGGCCTCGGCGAATGGGGAGGCCCCGATTCGCAACTGGTCCGGATGGTGGCGGCGAAGCAGTAGGAGAGCCGGGGACTCGCCTCGACCCGGCGGCTGCCTTCGGTGAACGGGAGAACAGCCGCCACGCGCCCGATCGATCGACCGACCGGGCGCACGGGCTTCGCGTTCCGCCCGGGCCCGACTCGTGCTATCGTCCTGCGCATGATTGGACGCCTGCTGCGCGGTGGTGCCCTCGTCACGCTTCTTACCTTTCCTCTCGTCGGGGCGGGTGCCCCGCAGAAGCCGGACCAGAACTGGCCCCAGTGGAGGGGGCCGGCCGGCGCAGGCGTGGCCGAGGGCACGTTTCCCGATCGCTGGTCGCCGACCGAGCACATCGCCTGGAAGACGGAGATCCCCGGAAAGGGACACTCGTCGCCTGTCGTCTGGGGGGACCGCGTGTTCGTCACCACCGCGGTCGAAGGCGACGCCATCGACGGATGGAAGGCCCCGGTGCACCTCGGGTTCGACCGCAAGCCGGGGTACGTCAATCCGGACAGCACGGGCGTCGGCCGCATGCTGACGCTGAAGGTCTACGCGGTGCAGGCGGACACCGGGAAGATCGTGTGGGAGCGCGTGGCGTTCGAAGGGCCGCCCAACGACGACCGGCACAAGTCCAACACGTACGCCTCGTCGACGATCGCGACGGACGGCGAGCGGATCTTCGCGTTCTTCGAATGGGCCGGGCTCTACGTGTACGACCTCGACGGCACGCTGAAGTGGAAGGCCGATCTCGGAAGCCTGCTGAAAGCAGGGCTCGGACCCGGCACCTCACCGCTGCTCTACCAGAACCTGGTCATCCTCCAGTGCGATCAGGAAATGGGCGACGGCTCGTTCATCGCGGCCCTCGATCGGGAGACGGGCAAAGAGGTCTGGCGCGCCCCGCGCACCACGCGCCGCAGCTGGGCGACGCCGATCATCGTGACCGCGGGTGGGCGCGACGAGCTGGTCGCCTCCGGCGCCGAAGCGGTCGTCGCGTACGACCCGAAGACCGGTCAGGAGCTGTGGACCGCGCCGGGTACGGTGAGCCATCCCATTCCGAGCTCGGTGACCGGACGCGGGCTCGTCTTCGCCAGCGCCGGCAGCCAGGCGAAGGTGCTGCTGGCCCTGCGCCCCGGCCCGGTCGGCGATCCGGAAGCTCGGGTCGCCTGGAAGTACACTCGCGGTACGGCCTACGTCACGTCGCCGATCTTCTACGACGGGTATCTCTATCTGATCAGTGACAGCGGCATCATGACGTGTCTGGACCCGGAGACCGGTGCGGTGCAGTACGACGGCGGCCGCGTGCCGGTGCCGGCCACCATCCGGTCGTCGGCCGTGGCCTTCGGCGGGAAGATCCTCGTGACGAGCGCCGATGGTGACACGTTCGTGATCAAGGCTGGGCCGACGCACGAGGTGCTGGCGACCAACTCGGTCGACGAACCCGTGTGGGCATCACTTGCGCTCGCGCGCGGCATGGTGTTCATCCGCGGCGAGCGGCACCTGTACGGGATTCGCTAATGGCGTAGAGATGTGGGGACCTGGGACCGGGGGCCAGCTATGGAGTCCCCAGTGACGTCATTCCCGCGGAAGCGGGAATCCAGGGCTGGATTCCGGGTTCCGCTACGCCCCCCGGCTGAACTCGGGGCGCCCTGAGCCATGTCGAAGGGCGCGGCCCCGG
>CAYZYG010000075.1:0-25106 GCA_964481395.1 uncultured Vicinamibacterales bacterium | reverse complement strand
CCAGGATGTAACCCGCTGCCCGCCGCTGCCCACAGGCATCGACTTCACCACGGCCACCGCGCCCGACCTGAGCCAGACCGATCCGGACAACACCGGCGCACCGGCGCCGCCTCCCGAACTGCTGCTGCCGCCGCTGCCGCCACCGCTCTCGGCGGGCCCGACCCCCATCGTTCCGCTGCCCGTCGCGCCGCCCGCGCGCCGGCCGGAACCACCGCCCGCTCCCGTCGGGGACCTGCCGGATCCGCGCCGTGACGTCGAGATCACGCGTCGCGAAGTCGAGGTGCGTCTGCCGGGAGCCAGTGTGCGAACGCCAGTGCCGCCGCCCACGGACGAGCCGCCGATGCCAGACGCCGCGCCGCGGGTCGAGCAGGCGTTCGAGGAGGGTGAGACCATCGCGGCAGCGGCACCGACTGGTCTCGGGAACGAGTGCGTCGAGGGACAGCGGGGGGGTATTGAAGCCCTCAGCGAACCGAACCGCGCAGAACGCGGAACGGCGGAGCCGGCGGAGACCGGCGAGGTTGACCCGGTCCCTGAGGCTGCACAGTCGACCCCTGCCCCGCCGTTCGAGGCCCCCGAGCAGGACGTCGAGGCACCGGCCCGTGACCGCATTCTCGGGACCGGCGGGGACGACCGGAACCCCGAGGAGTTGGCCGTCGAGTCTGCCATTGACGCCGCCATTCGCATCCGGCGCCGGCCGCCCGTTGCCGTCCCGGAGATCGGCGTGCCGCCAAAGGCGCTGGTTCCCGAACCGCCGCCTCACGTGTTGACTCCCTCTCCCCGTCTCGACGACTACTTTGATCGGCTCGATGCAGCGTTTACGAGCCGCGGCGAGGCCCGACGTGCGCCGGTGGCGCCACTGTCACCGGAGCCCCCGTTGCCGCCGCCTCCGGTTCCCGAGCCTGCCGTGGTGCCGCCTCAGCCTCCACCCCAGCCCGCGTCGGAGGTGCCGCGCCCGACCGTCGCGGTCCCCCTGGCGGATGCCGTACCCGCCCCGACCCCGACACCCCCGCCGGCTCCGGAACCCGCGACCGCGCTGCCTCCGTCCGCAGCCGTGGCGTCCGGAGGATTCGCACAGGCGTTCTCGGCCCTGCTGGACGCAGAGCGGGGCGAGGCCGGGTCCGGGCCCGTGCCGTCGCTGTTCGCGCCGCCGTCCATTTCGCCGGCCCTCCGGGAGGAAATCGTCGAGCAGGTGACCCGTCGCGTGCTCGAGCGCCTCAGCGATCGGGTCGTGCGAGAGACGGTGACGGACCTCGTGTCGCGTGTGACCGAACGCCTGGTCCGCGAAGAGATCGATCGCCTCAAGTCCACAATCAAGTAGCCGCCGAACCCTGCCGGCGGTCTTGATGCGTCCGCTTCGGAGCGGTTACGCTGTACGCTTGTCGCCGGCCGTCCCGGCCGGCTTCCGAGTTGCCATCCGGATCGCCTTGCATGTCTGAACTGCCGAAGGTATTCGATCACAAGACCGTGGACGCGCGCTGGTACGACTTCTGGGAGTCGATCGGCGCCTTCAAGGCCCAGCCCGAGTCCGGCAAGCCCGTCTTCAGCATGGTGCTGCCGCCGCCGAACGTGACCGGGTCGCTGCACATCGGCCACGCCCTGAACCACACGCTGCCGGACATCATCGCGCGCTGGAAGCGGATGCTCGGGTACGACGTGCTGTGGCTGCCCGGAACGGACCATGCCGGCATCGCCA
The DNA here is from genome assembly GCA_964481395.1 of uncultured Vicinamibacterales bacterium. Lineage (GTDB taxonomy): Bacteria > Acidobacteriota > Vicinamibacteria > Vicinamibacterales > JAKQTR01 > JBFMFH01. The sequence goes on along the minus strand of CAYZYG010000075.1, from coordinate 23,413 downwards.
CGCAGAACGTGGTCGAAAAGCAGCTCGCCGCCGAAGGGAAGACCCGTCACGACCTCGGACGGGAGGCCTTCGAGGCGCGCGTGTGGGAGTGGGTGCGGCAGAGCCACGGCACGATTACCGCGCAGATGCGCCAGCTCGGCGACTCGGTGGACTGGTCGCGGGAGCGGTTCACGCTCGACCCGGGGCTGTCGCGTGCGGTGCGTCGCGAATTCGTCTCGCTGTACCGGGACGGCCTCATCTATCGCGATCGTTACATCGTCAACTGGTGTCCGCGGTGCCGCACGGCGCTGTCGGATCTCGAGGTGCAGCACCGCGAGACGGCCGGCAAGCTCTATCACATCCGCTATCCGGGCGTCGGCGGCGGACCGGGCGTCGTCGTGGCGACGACGCGTCCCGAGACGATGCTGGGCGACACGGCCATCGCGGTCAACCCCGAGGACGAGCGCTACCGCCACATGGCCGGGGAGCGCATGCGGCTGCCCGTCATCGGTCGTGAACTGCCGATCGTCGTCGACGCGTTCGTGGACCCGGCCTTCGGTACGGGTGCGGTCAAGGTGACGCCGGCCCACGATCCCAACGACTTCGCCATGGGCCAGCGTCACTCGCTGCCATCGGTGTCGGTGATCGACGAGGACGGCGTGATGACCGCGGAGGCGGGACCGTACGCCGGACTGGATCGCTTCAAGGCCCGGAAACAGCTGGTGCAGCAGCTCGAGTCAGAGGGCCTGCTCGAGCGGGTCACGGACCACCAGCACGCCGTTGGTCATTGCGAGCGCTGCAGCACGGTCGTCGAGCCGCTCGTGTCCCGCCAGTGGTTCGTCCGGATCGGTCCGCTGGCCGCCGAAGCCATTCGCGTCGTCGAAGAGGGCAAGGTCACGTTCCTGCCCGACAACTGGACGAAGACCTACTTCGAGTGGATGACCAACATCCACGACTGGTGCATCTCGCGGCAGCTCTGGTGGGGGCATCGCATACCGGCCTGGTACTGCACCGCATGCGGCGAGACCCTCGTCGCCGAAGAGGACCCGGATCGCTGCCCCTGCGGCGGGGACCTGCGTCAGGATCCCGACGTGCTCGACACCTGGTTCAGCTCGGGGCTGTGGCCGTTCAGCACGCTGGGGTGGCCGGACCAGACGGCGGACCTCCAGCGCTACTACCCGACGACGCTGATGCTCACGGGGTTCGACATCATCTTCTTCTGGATCGCGCGCATGATCATGCTCGGCGTGAAGTTCGCGGGCGACGTGCCGTTCCACACCGCCTACATCACGGGCCTGGTCCGTGACGAGCGCGGCCAGAAGATGAGCAAGTCGAAGGGCAACGTCGTCGATCCGCTCGCGCTGATGGACGACATCGGTGCCGATGCCCTGCGGTTCACGCTGGCGGCCATGGCGTCGCCGGGCATGGACATCCCGCTGTCGGAGGGCCGGATGACCGGGTACCGGCAGTTCATCAACAAGATCTGGAACGCGTCCCGGTTCCTGCTGATGAACATCGGGGACCTTCCCTCGCGGCCGGTGCTTCCCGCGAACGACGGACTGGGCCTGGCGCACCGGTGGATCCTGAGCGGTACGAGCCGGCTCGCCACCGAGGTGAGCGACGCGCTCACGCAGTACCGCTTCGACCTGGCGGCCGACCGCCTGTACCACTTCTTCTGGCACGAGTTCGCGGACTGGTACATCGAGCTGGTGAAGACCGACCTGCAGCAGCCCGGGCCGGCGCGGGACGCCGCCGTCGCGGTCCTGGTCGAGGTCCACGATCGGCTCATGCGGCTCCTCCATCCGTTCATCCCGTTCGTGACGGAGGAGATCTGGCAGCGCCTGCCGAGGCGCCCGGAGGACGGGGCGAGCGTCACCCTGGCTGCGTTTCCCCTGAAAGTCGCCGAGTGGATCGACCCGAAGGCCGAGCAGGAGATGGCCTACCTCCAGGAGATCGTGACGACGATCCGGACCGTGCGGTCCGAGCGCGGTGTCGCGCCGTCGCGGCGCATCGCCGCCGTCATCGACGAGGCGGACGCGGAGGCCCGGTCGATGCTCGAGGCGCACCGGGACTACGTCACGCAACTGGCTGGCCTGGAGCGGCTCGAGTTCCGCACGGACGTGGCGCCCGGGCCGGATACGGTCAAGCGCGTACTCGAGCACGCGCACGTCTACGTGCCGCTGGCGGGCATCGTCGATCGACAGGCCGAGATCGGCAAGATCGAGAAGGAACTGGCGGCGGTGATTCGGGAATCGGCCGGGCTGGAGCAGAGGCTGGCCTCGCCCGGGTTCGTCGGACGGGCGCCCGGCAGGGTGGTCGACGAGGCGCGCGCCAGGCTGGTTCACCTGGGCGATCGTCGCGCCAAGCTCGACGCGATGCTCAGGGAACTGCAGGGGTAGGGGGTGACTACGATCGACCCAGGGATATGCCGGGATGTGGTCCGGCGGGCGCTCGCGGAGGACCTCGGCTGGGGCGACGTCACGACGGCCTCGGTGGTGCCGCCTGACGCGCGTGCCACGGGGATCATCGTGTGCCGCGGCGGTGGGACCGTCGCCGGGCTCGATGCCGCCATCGAGGCGTTCAGGCAGCTCGATCCGGGCGTGTCGATCGAGGTCCGGAGGCCCGACGGGTCGGTGTGCCGCGGCGGCGACACGGTGGCGCACGTCGCTGGGCTGGGGTCCGCGATGCTGATGGCCGAGCGCACCGCCATGAACCTGCTCGGCCACCTCAGCGGGATCGCCACCGCCACCAGGCACCTCGTCGACCTGGCCGCAGGGCGCTTCGAGATCGCCGACACGCGGCGGACCCTCCCGCTGCTGCGTGCGCTCGAGCAGTACGCCGTCCGCGTCGGCGGCGGCACCAACGGGCGGTTCACGCTCGATGAGGGAATCGTGCTCGAGACCGGCCACGTCCGGCTGGTCGGGGGTGTGGGCGCCGCCGTGGCGCGGGCGCGAGCGGCCAGACCGGACCTGCCGGTGGAGGTCGAAGTCACGACACTCGAGGAGGTCGATGCCGCGGTCGCGGCGGGCGCGACGGTGCTGACCATGCGTCAGGCCAGCCTCGCCGACGTGCGTGCCGCCGTGAGCCGGTGTGCTCACGCCGCCCGGGTGCGGGTGGCGGGCCGCTGGGGGCCCGACACCCTGTCCGACATCGCGGACTCGGGTGTCCGCCTGCTGGCGATCGACGGCCTCATCGACTCGGCCGGCGCCCTGGACGTGAGCCTTGACGTCTCACCCGCGTAGCCATCCGCACGTCCGGCCGCTTCCCGGCGATCTGGCGGACGCCGTCGCTGGCGTGCGCCCGACGCTCGGCTCGTTCGCGACGCGGGTCCTCTATTACCCGTCCATTGGATCGACCAACGACGAGGCCGCCCGGCTGGCGGACGCCGGCGCGCCCGAGGGGACGACCGTGGTGGCGGGCCAGCAGTCCGCGGGCCGAGGGCGGCTGGGGCGCGTCTGGCATTCGCCGCCAGGCTCCGGGCTCTATGTGTCACTCGTGTTCAGACCCGACACCGGCGGCGGGCCGGGACCGTCCCTGCCGTCGGTCCTGACCCTGCTGTCGGGGGTGGCCCTCGCCGAGGCCGTCCGCGAGACGACCGGGCTGCCTGTCACAATCAAGTGGCCCAACGACCTGGTCCACGAAGGGCGCAAGGTGGCGGGCATCCTCGCGGAGGGGTCGGCCCAGGGGGCCGTGCTCGACTACGTGATTCTGGGATTCGGCCTCAACGTCCGCGCGGTGCCGCTGCCGCCCGACCTGGCCGCGCGGGCGTCGTCGCTCGAAGACGAGCTTGGGCGTCCCGTGGACCGCGGGGCGCTGTTCGCGGGCTGTCTCGTGAAGCTCTGCGACGCCAGGGCCGCCCTGAGGGCGGGGGCCATCGCCCCGCTGCTCGCGCGCTGGCGGGCGCTGTCGCCGTCGGCGGTGGGGACGCGCGTGAGCTGGCGCAGCCCTGGCGGTCTGCGCCGCGGCCTGACGGCCGGCCTCGACGACCAGGGCGCGCTGCTCATCGAGATTGGCGGCCGGCTCGAGCGGGTCGTCGCGGGAGAAGTGGGGTGGGAGTGAAGGACGGATCCATGCTGCTCGCCATCGACGTCGGCAACACCAACATCGTGCTGGGCGTGTTCGACGGACCGTCGCTCACGCGCAGCTGGCGACTGACCACGGCCAGGGACCGAACAGCCGACGAACTCGGGCTTCTCGTCGTCGAGCTGCTCGAACGGTCGAGCATCGCCCCGACGTCGATCGACGGCGTGGTGATGGCGTCGGTCGTGCCGCCGCTCACCGGTCCGATGATCGCGATGTGCGAACGGTACCTCGCGACGACGCCGCTCAATCTGGAGCCCGGTGTCGAGACCGGGATGCCGATCCTCTACGAGAACCCGGCCGAGGTCGGCGCCGATCGCATCGTCAACGGCGTCGCGGCGTACGAGCGCTACGGCCGAGCTCGCGGCCTGCCGCTGATCGTGGTCGATTTCGGCACGGCGACGACCTTCGACGCGATCAGCGTGCGAGGAGAGTATCTCGGCGGCGTCATCTGCCCGGGCATCCAGATCTCCGCTGACGCCCTGTTCCAGCGGGCGGCGCGGCTGCCGCGCATCGACGTGCGCAAGCCTGCCTCGGTGATCGGCAGGACGACCGTGACGTCGATGCAGGCCGGGCTGTTCTTCGGGTATGTCGGCATGGTGGAAGGGCTCGTGCACCGGGTTCGGCGCGAACTCGGCGGGCGCGCGTTCTGCGTCGCCACGGGCGGGTTGGCGGAGGTCATCTCGCCTGAGACCGACGTGGTCGAAGCGGTGGAGCGCGACCTCACGATGCACGGGCTTCGCCTCATCTGGGAACGCAATCGGGGAGCATGACCACCGACGAGTACTGCCGGGAACTCGAAGCGCACCTCTGCCGGCGGAACGGCGGGCACCTCGTGCGCGTGGTGGGTCCCGCGTTTGAGATGGTCTGTGGCTGGCACCGGCAGGGGATTCCGTTGAAGGTGGCCATGCAGGGCATCGACCGGCGGGTGGCGCGCGCCGAGGCCCGTGGCGGCCGCCGCCATCCCCTGCGCCTCGAGTTCTGCGAGGCCGACGTCCTCCGCGCGTTCGACGAGTGGCGCCGCGCCGTCGGCGTCCGGGGGAGCGCGGACGCGCGTGACGAGCCCGCCGCGGACGTGGCCGGCGGTGGGCGGCGCGGGTCGCTGGCCCGGCACATCGAGCGCGTCGTCGTCAGGCTGACGGCCCTCAGAAGCGGGGACGTGCACCCGGCGTGGCAGCGGGCCCTCGACGCGGCCGTCCGCGAGCTGGATGCGCTGGCCGGATCCGCGCGCCGGGCGCGTGGCGAGGCGCGCGGCGCGACTGTCGCCGCGCTCGCGCTCGTCGATCGCACCCTCCTCGCCGCCGCGCGCGAGTCCGTGCCGCGCGAGTTGGCTGACGCCGCGATGGCCGAGGCCTCGCGGCAACTCGCGCCGTTCCAGCCGCGGCTGTCCGAAGACGCGTGGAAGGCCGCGCTCGAACGCGGAAGGGACGCGGTGCTGCGCGATCGGCTCGGCCTGCCGACCATCACCTTCGAATAGGAGGAACCCTGCCGTGCTGACGCCAGGGACGGTCGTGACCGTCACGCCCGAGAAACCGGTCGCCGGCGGGCGGATGCTGGCGCGGCACGAGGGCCTGATCGTGCTGGTCGCCGGCGCGATTCCCGGCGAACCCGTCCGCGCGCGCATCGAGCGGACAGGGCCGTCGGTGGTCTTCGCCTCGGTGACCGACGTCATCGAGGCGCACCCTGACAGGCGAGCGGTCGCGTTCGATCCCCGCTGCGGGGGGGCGGCCTGGGCCCACATCGCCTACCCGGCTCAAGTGGCACTGAAGGCGGACCTGCTTCACGATGCGCTCGTCAGGACGGCCCGGATCGCGTGGGACGAGCCGATCGCCGTGGCCGCGTCGCCGCAGCGAGGCTACCGCATGCGCGCGCGCCTGCACGCCAGGCGCGGCCGACCTGGGTTCTTCCTGGAAGGCACGCACACCGTCTGTGACGCGGCCGTGACGGGGCAGCTTTCGAGCACGACCACCGAGTCGCTCGACGCCCTCGGGGCGGCGCTTGCGCGACTCGATCTCGATACCCACGCGGACATCGACGTCTCAGAGAACATCGCCGCCGACATGCGAGGGATTCACGTGACGTTCGGCGGTCGGGTGGACGGGCGGGCGGCCTCATCGATTCCGGAGGTGCCGCTCGTCACGGGGCTGAGCTGGTCGGACGCGGCGAGACCGAGAGAGCACGTGGTGTGGGGCACGCCGTGGGTGGAGGAGCGCCTCGTGGTCGCCGAGAAGGCCGTGGCGCTGCGGCGTCACGTGCGGGCGTTCTTCCAGGGCAATCGTTACCTGCTGCCGTCGCTGGTGACGCGGGTCCACGCGCTGTGCCCCGATGGGCCCGTCCTCGATCTCTACGCCGGCGCCGGGCTCTTCGCCGTGACGCTCGCGGCGGCGGGGCGGTCCGGCGTGACGGCCGTCGAGGGCGACGCCCTCGCCGCCGCGGACCTGCACATCAACGCCCAGCGGGTTGGAGGCGGCGTGGACGTGCGCGCATGCAGCGTGGAGCGGTTCGTGACCACTGGTCCGCGCCGTGCGCCGCTGACGCTGCTCCTCGACCCGCCAAGAACCGGGATGACGCGCGAGGCCGCCGCCGCAGCCGTGGGGCTGGGAGCTGCGCGAGTGGTGTTCGTGTCGTGCGATGTCGCGACGTTCGCCCGTGACGTGCGCCGGTTCGTGGACGGAGGCTACCGCCTGACATCGGTCGACGCACTCGACCTCTTTCCGGAGACGAGTCACGTCGAGGCGATCGGGGTGCTCGAGCGCGCCTGACGGGCGGGGAGGCCGCCGCCTCACGGTCGGGGGACGAGACAGGCCTGGACGAATCCCTCGAAGAGCGGCCGGAATTCCCCTGTGCGCCAGAAGTTCTCCGGGTGCCACTGGACCGCGAGGCAGAAGCGCGAGACTCGGCGTTCGACGGCTTCGATGACGCCGTCCGGGGCCGTCGCGGAGACATCGAAGCCCTCGGCCAGCCGGGCGACGGCCTGGTGGTGGCGGCTGTTGACCTCGAGCGTGTCGCCGCGTTCGACGACGCCCTCCATCAACTCGGCCAGCCGGCTGCCCCGCGTCACCCAGACCTCGTGCGCGATTCCGAACAGCGGCGTCGCCAGCGTATGCTCGGCCGCGCCGGTCACCTGCGAGGGAATGTCCTGGATCAGGGAGCCGCCAAACGCGACGTTGAGCACCTGCAAGCCGCGGCAGATGCCGAGGATCGGCACGTCCGCGCGGACGGCGAGCGCCGCCAGCGCCAGTTCGTACTCGTCGCGCTGCGGGTCCACACCCTTGACCGACGGATGGGGGGCCTCCCCGTAGCGTTCCGGGGCCACGTCTCCACCGCCGGTGAACAGAATGCCGGTCGCCCACCCGATCACGTCCTCGGGCGTGTCGACGGCGGGATCGAGGCTCCTGGGATCCCCACCGGCCCGGCGGACGGACTCGATGTAGTCAGGCAGCGCACGACAGGTGGTCACGGCGATGGTCGGGTGCATCTGACGCCTCTGGTGGGGCCGGCACGACCCGCCTACATGCGGGGCGGAACCTCGATTCCCATGATCCCGAGCGCCTTCGTGAGCTGCGCCCGGAAGTAGGCCACCCCGGCCGCGCGCCACAGCTTGACGTCGGCGCGCTCCTCGTGCAGGACCGGGTACTTGTGGTAATAGCCGTTGAACAGCTGGGCCAGTCCGAAGGCCCACTTCGCGAGTACGGCGAACTCGAGTGAGCGGACAGCCTGCTGCGCGATCTCGTCGAGCCGCGACGCCTCAAGCACCAGCGCCCAGAGCCCGTGTTCGTCCATGCTGCCGGTGAGCTCGTCGGGCGCCGCGCCTTCCAGCGTCCCGGCGAGGGCCGTATCGTCGAATCCCTCTCGTTCCCGGAGCTTCTGGAAGATGTTGTTCGCTCGCACGACAGCATACTGCAAGTACGGGCCGCTTTCACCCTCGAAACTCAAGGCTTCGTCGATGTCGAAGGCGATGACCTTGCCCCGCGAGAAGCGGATCATGAAGTACCTGACGGCGGCCACCGCGATCATCTCGGCCGTGCGGCGCCTGGCCGCCTCCGGGGCGTCGGGGTTCCGCTTGGCCACTTCCTGCTCCGCCTTGGCCACGAGGGCATCGATGAGATCGTCCGCCTTGACGCCGAGGCCCTTGCGCCCCGACACCTCGACGAAGGGCCGGCCCGAGTCCTGGGCGTCCGGGGCATAGCCCAGCTGTCGTGCCGTCTGGTGGGACAGGGCGACCATCTCGTAGCTGAAATGAACGGACCGCTCGGCCTCCCGGGTGTGGCCGGCTGCCGCGAGCGCCTGCTTCAGGAGCTTCTGCAGGTACGACTGGCGCACGTCGATGACGTTGTAGATGGTCCGGCCCTCGCCGAATGGCGGATGTGGCCGGTCCGCCTCGCCGGGCTGCGACGAGGTGGCCCAGAGCGGCCCGCTGCGGCCGCGCTCGCCGAACGGCCGGTAGTGGAAGTCCAGGCCGAGCAACCCGAGCTTCCAGAACTGGTACGCCATGTCCTTGCCGACGTAGGTGACCGTGCCGTTCGAGCGAACGATGACCTTCTCGGCCTGGTCGGCATCCTCCTCCCCGGATTCCGTGGTGCGCCCGCCCTCGTCCGCGCCGCCCGTCGGGCGGAGCTCCGCGTCGGCGTCGATCCGCATCACCCAGCACCCGGCCAGGCGTCCGGTGTCCTGAAAGTACACGGTCCCTTGTGCCTTCAGCGCCTCGAAGGCGATCCTCCAGAACTGCCGCCGCAGGATGTCGCCTTCCCAGGTGAGCAGGTCGTAGAACACGTTCAGCCTCGCCATGGTCGCGAGGTGGCACCTGACAATCCGATCGGCGATGATGGCGGCCATGGCGGCCGCCTCGCCCTCGCCATGCTCGATCTCGTGGAGCGTTGACGCCCGCATCGCCTGTCGCGCCGGATCCGCGCGATACCACTCGGTGACACGCGCGTAGAGGTCCCAGCACAGGTAGTCGAACCGATCCCGCGCCGCCAGCGTCCTGACCTCGTCCAGCGTACGACGCTCCAGGTCGCGGAAGCCGACCACGACGTCGGCGACCTGCACGCCCGTGTCATCGATGTAGTTCTGGGTCTCGATTCGGTGGCCGAGGAACTCGAGCGCGCGGACCAGCGTGTCTCCGAGCGCGGCGTTGCGCAGGTGGCCGATGTGGGCGGCCTTGTTCGGATTGATGGCGGTGTGCTCGACGATGACCTTCTCGTGGGGCGCGGCGGGCAACGGCGGCGCGATCGCGCCCGCGATCCGATCGGCGAGGAAGCGGGGCCGGTCGAGGTGGAAGTTCAGGTATCCGTTCGCCGCGCACTCGACCCTGGCGACGCCCGGGATGTCTCCAAGCGCGGCGGTCATGTCAAGGCCGATCGCTTTTGGGGGCCGGCGCAGGCGACGGGCGAGCTCGAAGGCGAGCGGGACCGCCAGATCGCCCATCGCGCGCTGCGGCGCGTACGCGACGGTGACGGTCGGGAGTTCGTCCGCGCGCAAACCGAAGAGGCGGACGGCCGCATCGATCACCCGAGCGCGAATATCTTCCTGGAGAGACAGAATCATGTGGTATCCCGGAACATCAGCAGGTTTGACTCGTCATTCGTGCCGAACGTACGATGAGACGCCCTCGCGCCGGTCACCGCCCCGTGCGGTGGTGATAGGCCAGTGCGCGCGCGTAGTCGTCCGGCGTGTTCACGTTGAGCAGGAGCACGCCGTCCGGATCGAACGCGGCGAGCGTTCGGCCGCCGATCTCGGCGACGCGCAGATCGGCCAGCGCGTCCTGGACCTTGAGGAGTCCGGCCTCGACGCGGCGCCGGATCGGGGCGGTTGCCGTCCGGGCGTAGCACGCGCAGAGGGGATGCGGCCCGTCGGCGGACCGGGGCAGGGCCACGTCGGCCTCCCGGGCGGCGTCGACGAGGCGTCGGAGGAACGGGGTCGTCACGAACGGCATGTCGCAGGCCAGTACGAGTACCCAGTCATCAGCGACCGCCAACGCGGTCAGGATGCCGCCGAGGCTGCCGGCACCGGGCGCGACGTCGGCGACCACCGGGACGCCGAACCCGCCGTACCGATCGCTGTCGACCGCGATGATGGCGATTCGATCGGCGAGACCACGCAGCGCATCGATCTGCCGGGCGACGAACGCCCGGCCGCCGAGCGGCAGCAGCCCCTTTTCGAATCCCCCAAGGCGCCTGGCGCGGCCGCCGGCGAGAATGGCAGCGGTAAGCATCGTGCGGCGCAGCCTGCTACGTTAGCAGAAAAATGACGCCGGCTGGTATCGGACGGGCGCTCGTGGCGAGCCTGCATCAGGCGGTTGGGGAACGGCTGCCCTCGCGGGCGGATTTCTACGCCCCGTGGCTGCACAGCGAGAGCCTGCGAACGCCGCGCGTGTCCGTGGCCGGGATTCGGGCCGCGCTCAGCTTCCTGCGTCTGGAGGACGCCGCGTATGACCCGACGGTGAGACGGGCCGGTGAACTGGCGGCGACCTGGACCTGGCAACGCCTGTCCGCGCCCCGGCGGACCTGGTTGCGGCTGCGGCCGACGCGGTGGCGGGCCCGAGCCGCAGGCCGCCTGCTGCAGGCCCTCGCGAGGGACACCTGGGAAGATACGCGCCTGTCCGCCAGGTGGCGACGCGGCAGGGGCACGATCACGGTCGCATCGTCGCTGTTCTGCAGCGTCCGCGGTCGGGTCGCCCATCCGCTCTGCGGGTACTACGCCGCAGCGCTTCAGGTGTTCTTGCGTGAGATGGCCGTGGACGCCGCCGTGGACGTGGCGGAGTGTGCCGCGTGCGGCGACGGGGCGTGCGTGTTGAAGGTGGAGGTTGGGGTGAAGAGTGGTGGCGGGGGAGTCGCGACCGCGGGTCTGGCCGTGCTCCTCACGGCGGGCGTCGCGGCGGCCCCTCCGGCCTTCGGCCAGTCGCTGGCGCCCGGTGACCCGGCGTCGCTCCGCCCGATTGTGATGCCGTTCGAGCGGCCGGCGCCGGATGCGGGGCTCGCCTGGCTGGGCGAGGGAGGGGCCATCCTGGTGACGGATGCCCTCCGGGCGTCCGGGGTGGCGGCGTTGACACGCGACGAACGGATGCGGGCGCTGGAACGACTCGAAGTGCCTCCCCTGGCTGCCCTGAGCCTCGCCACCGTACTCCGGATCGGCCTGTTGGTCGGCGCGTCGGACGTGGTGGTCGGCCGTTTCGAGGTCGAGGGCGACCGTCTGATCGTCCGCGCGTGGCGCGTGCGGCTCGATCAGGGACAACGCGATCCCGAGGTGGTCAGGGCCGGCCCGAAGAGCGCCTTCGCCGACCTCTTCCGCCAGGTGGCCGGGGATCTCTTCGGGCCATTCGAGGCACGGGCGGGGGGATCGGCGGGGACCGTCGTCCCCGCAGCCTTCGAGTTGTATGTGAAGGGGCTGATCGCGGAGTCGATGCCCGCGCAGGTCACGCTGCTGCAGGGCGCACTGAAGGCGCACCCGGCCTACGATGCGCCTCGGCTGGCGCTGTGGCAGGTGTTCACGGCCAACGGCGACCACGCGGCCGCACGGGAGGCGCTGCGGGCGGTCGGCGCCGAGTCGGCACGGTACCTCGAGGCGCAGTTCCTGACGACGGTGTCTTTGGCGCACCTCGGGCAGTACGACGAGGCCGCGTCGCTGTTGACCCGCCTGCACGCCAATGAGCCGGCGGGCGAATTCCTCAACAACCTCGGCGTGCTGGCGCTCAGGCGCAGTCAGCCGGTGGCCGGCCAACCGCCGGCGAGCACGTATTTCAGGCAGGCGCACGACCGCGATCCCGGCGACGTCGACTACCTCTACAACCTGGGCTACGCCTGCTGGAGGGAAGGACGCCACGCCGATGCCGTCAGCGCGCTTCGGGAGGCCGTGCGAATGGATCCTTCCGACGGCGGCGCCCACGCGCTCTTCGCGCAGGTTCTCGAGGCGACCGGCCAGACCGCCGAGGCGCGCCGCGAGCTGGAACTGGCGCGGCGCCTGTCGTCGGAGTTCGAGGACCTCGATCTCGGGGCGGCCGCGGGCGCGGTCGTGCCGCGGCGCATGGCGCGCCTCAAGACCGAGTACGGCGTGCGGCGCGAGCGGAGCATCGACGTGCTCCTGGCTGCGGCGGGACAGCAGGGTCAGCAGGAAACGGCCCGCCACTACCTCGATCAGGGGCGACGGTTCTACGCGGAGGAGCGCGATCGCGAGGCGGAACGCGAACTGGATCGGGCCGTCTACCTTTCGCCCTACGACGCGGACGCCCACCTGCTGCTCGGCCGGGTCTACCTGCGGACGGGCCGCGTGCGCGAGGCCATCGACGCGCTCAAGATCTCGGTGTGGTGCGACGAGACCGTGGACGCGCAGGTGGCGCTCGCCGAGGCGCTGATCGAGGGACGGGACGAGGCCGCCGCGCGCGCGGCGCTGCAGCGGGCGCTCGCGATCGAACCCGAGCACGAGGGCGCGCTGCGCCTCCTGGAGCGGATTTCCCGGCACCCGATGCCGTCGGCGGTATAATCAGAGAGACCGCCGGTACACCGATGCCCACATCCATCGATTCGGCCCGTCGTCTCGCGCGCCGGCTGCTGATTCTCATCGCGCTGCCGGCGCTCGTCTCCGCGGTTGCGGCCCAGTCGGAGAACCCCGCGTCTGCGGGAGAACGGCCGCTCGTCCTCGTGGCCGACGTCGACGCCATCATCCATCCGGTGTCTGCCGAGTTCATGATCGAAGCGATCGGCCGGGCCGAGACCGAGGGCGCCGCGCTCATCGTCTTCCTGATGGAGACGCCCGGCGGACTCGTCGACTCCACGCGCAGCATCATCACCCGCATGCTCGCGTCGAAGGTCCCCGTGGCGGTCTTCGTCGCGCCGTCGGGCGCACGGGCGGCCAGCGCGGGTTTCCTGCTCACCATCGCGGCGGACGTGGCGGCCATGGCGCCCGGCACGCACATCGGTGCGGCGCACCCGGTTCAGGGCCAGGGCGAGAAGATGGACGAGACGCTGTCCGAGAAGGCGGCGTCGGACGTCGCGGCGTACGCGCGGACGCTGGCCTCGGGGCGGGGCCGGAACGTCGAGCTCTCCGAGGAGGCCGTGCTCAAGAGCCGGGCCTTCACGGACGTCGAGGCCCGGGAAGCCTCACCCCCGCTGATCGATCTCGTGGCGACGGACGTGCCTGACCTGCTCCGGCAGATCGACGGGCGCGAGGTGAAGCGCTTCGACGGCACGACGGTGACGCTGCGGACGGCCAACGCACGGATCGAGCAGGCCGCCATGAGCTTCCGCCAGCGGGTGCTGAGCACGCTGGCGCATCCCAACATCGCCTACATCCTCCTCAGCCTCGGGGTCCTCGGGTTGACCATCGAGCTGTGGTCGCCGGGTGCCATCCTGCCCGGTGTGGTGGGTGGCATCTGTCTGATCCTGGCCTTCTTCACGTTCCAGGTTCTGCCGGTGAACTACGCGGGTGTCCTGCTCATCCTGTTCGGTCTGGTGCTGCTCGTGCTGGAGGTGAAGGTGACGAGCTTCGGCCTGCTCGGCGGCGGCGGCGTCATCAGCCTCCTGCTCGGATCGATGATCCTCATCGACGCGCCAAGCCCCGAGCTGCGTGTCAGCCTCGGACTCATCGTGCCGGTGGTGCTGGCGCTCTCGGCGATCCTCGTCTTTCTCGTCAGGCTGGCCGTGACCTCGCAGCGCCGCCGATCCGTGACCGGCGCGTCCGGCATGGTCGGCCAGCGTGGCACCGTGGTCACGGCCATCCCCGCGGGCGGGGCAGGTCGGGTGTCGGCATTCGGCGAGATCTGGACCGCCCGCGCCACAGAGGCTCTCGACGTCGGGGAGTCCGTTGAAGTGACGGCGGTCGACGGTCTGACCGCCACCGTGAGACGCGTGCGATCCACAGGGGAGTGACCGCCATGCCGAACCTCGCGAATCCGCTGATCCTGTTCCTGTTCATCATCGTTCTGTACCTGCTCAGCTCCATCAAGATCCTCAGCGAGTACGAGCGCGGGGTGATCTTCAGGCTCGGCAAGCTGCTGCCGGCGCCCAAAGGCCCGGGCGTCATTCTGGTGTTCGCGCCGATCGACCGGATAGTGCGCGTCGGCCTGCGCACGGTCGTCATGGACGTGCCGCCGCAGGACGTCATCACGCGTGACAACGTGTCCGTCAAGGTGAATGCGGTGGTGTACTTCCGCGTCATGGATCCCCAGCGGGCGATCGTGCAGGTCGAGAACTACCACTATGCGACCTCCCAGCTGGCCCAGACCACGCTGCGCAGTGTGCTGGGCCAGGTCGAACTCGACGACCTGCTCGCCGAGCGCGAGCGTCTGAACCAGGACCTGCAGCAGATCCTCGATCAGCACACCGATCCGTGGGGCATCAAGGTCTCGGCGGTCGAGGTGAAGCACGTGGACCTGCCAGCCGACATGCAGCGCGCCATGGCGAAACAGGCCGAGGCCGAGCGCGAGAAGCGGGCGAAGATTATCCACGCGGCCGGCGAATTGGAGGCGTCCGAGAAGCTGGCCCAGGCCGCGAAGGTTATCGCCACGCAGTCCGAGGCGATGACGCTCCGCTACCTGCAGACGCTGACGGAGATCGCCTCCGAGAAGAACTCGACGATTGTCTTTCCGTTGCCGATCGACCTGCTCAGGGGCCTCATCAAGTAGGGGGCCGGAGGGGCGCAGCGCAGACGCACCATGGCGGACGAGAGCCCCCGGGGCATGTTCCTGAACGACAAACAGCTGGTCTTCGTTTTCATGACGGCGACCGTGCTGATGGTCATCGTGTTCCTGTGCGGGATTCTCGTCGGACGGGGCGTGCAGACGTTCCGGGGCATGACGCCCGACGGTACGATGATTTCGGCGGCCCAGATCGTCTCGGAGAACGAGGCACTGCCGCCGGCCGGTCTGGCCGCGCCTGGGCCTGCCGGGGCGCCCCCTGCCGCAGGCACCGGCAGCGAGGATCTGACCTACGACCGGGCGCTCAAGGGGACCGAGCCGCCGGCGCCGCCGCTGGCCACGACGCCGACTCCCCGTCCGGTTGAACCTCCCGCAGTCCTGTCGGACGGTGCCCCGGCCGCCGAGCCGGAACGGCCGCTGGTGGTGCAGGTCACCGCGGTCCGGAGCCGGACGGAGGCCGAGACCATCGTCGCGCGTCTCAAGCGCAAGGGGTACGCGGCCTTCGTCTTCGCGCCCGACGGTACCGACGGCCTCAACTACTACCGGGTCCGCGTAGGGCCGTTCGACACCCGCAGGGAGGCCGACATCGTCTTCCAGCGCCTGGAGCGCGAGGAGAAGTACAAGCCCTGGATTACGCGCTAGCGCTCGCATCGGGGATTCTCCTCGCGTTCAGCTTCCCGCAATTCGGGCACCCGGTGCCGGCCTGGGTGGCGCTCGCACCGCTGCTCGTGTCGCTCGGCGCTCGCCCGCCCCGGCCTCGGCGCGCCTTGCTGATGGGCCTCGTCGCGGGCGCCGTGTATTTCGCCGCCACGCTCTACTGGACCCCGCGCGTCGTGCAGACGTTCGGGGGGCTGAGCTGGCCCCTCGCCATTGCCGCCGGCGCCCTGCTCGTGGCCTATCTCTCCCTCTACCCGGCGCTGTTCGCGGTCGTCGTCGCGCGCGTGTGCCAGCGGACGGGGCCGCGCGGGCTCTGGCTGGCACCCCTCGTGTGGGTGGCCACGGAACTGCTGCGCCGGTGGGTGCTCGGCGGATTCCCGTGGGTGCCCCTCGGCGCAAGCCAGGCCGGCGTGGTGAGCGTGGTCCAGACGGCCAGCCTCGCCGGCGTCTACGGGCTGTCGGCCCTCGTGGCTCTGGCGTCTGTCGGCGTGGCCCACCTCGTCATCGGACGCGGCCGGTTGCGCTGGGCGTCGCCGCTCGCCGTCGCGGCCGTCATCGGAGGCATGGGCTTCTGGGGCTGGATGCGCGCGGCGGACGGCACGCTTACGACCGCGGGGACCCCGCTGCGCGTCGCGATCGCCCAGGGAAACATCCGGCAGGAGGAAAAGTGGGATCCCTCGGTCGCCCCGCGCATCCTCGAGAACTACCTGGGACTGACGCGCGACGGGGCCGCCCGGGGAGCCGGACTCGTCGTCTGGCCCGAGTCGGCGACGCCGTTCTACTACGAACACGACCTGCTCGGGAACTCGGCGATCCGTACGACCGTCCGGGAACTCGGCGTTCCGCTGCTGTTCGGCAGCGACCAGTACGAGGCCGGAACGCCGCCTCGCTACTTCAACGCGGCGTTCGGACTTCGCCCTGACGGGACGACGGCCGGCGTGTACCGGAAGATGCACCTGGTGCCCTTCGGCGAGTACGTGCCGCTCAAGCGTCTGCTCTTCTTCGTCTCCCCGCTGGTCGAGAACGTCGCGGACTTCTCTCCCGGCACCGACGCCACAGTCCTGCCTCTCGCGGGCGGGCGGGTATCGATCGCCATCTGCTACGAGGTCGTCTATCCGGATTTGATCGCGCGTTTCGTCGGGTCGGGGAGCCAGTTGCTGACGACCATCACGAACGACGCCTGGTACGGGTGGTCGTCCGCTCCCCACCAGCACTTCTGGCAGGCGACGCTGCGGGCGGTCGAACAGGGCCGGTACCTGGTCCGCGCCGCGAACACGGGCATCAGCGGTATCGTCGATCCGTACGGCCGCGTGGTCGCCCGGACGCCGTTGTTCGAGCGCCGATTGCTGGTGGGTGACGTCCGGTTGCTCGACGGCCGCACGGTGTACGGCCGGACCGGTGACACGTTTGCCTATGCGTGCGTTCTGGTCGCCATGGCGGCCTGGTTCGCCACACGCCGCGTGGCGCCGGCCGGCCCCGGTTCGCAGTAGAATTGACTGGGCGCCCGAAGACGCGCAGGAGGTGAGTGTGGGACTCGAACTGGACGATGTCGTCCGTCAGTACGAAGATCTGATCAGGCGGTCGGCAGAGCTGCGGAGTTATCTTTGAGGACCGTCGTCCACGCGAGGAGATGACCGCGCTCGAGACGCGCATCTCCCAGCCCGACTTCTGGAACAACCAGGCCGAGGCGCAGAAGACCCTGCAGCGCCGCCGCCGCCTTGAAGAAGAGATTGAGCTGATCGATCGCCTCCGCACGCAGGAGGACGACCTCGGTGTGCTCGTGGAGTGGGCCGAGTCCGGCGAGGACGTCGTCGGCGACCTCGGGGAGGGCGTGCGCCGCCTCGAGGCTGAAGTCGAGGCGGCCGAAACGAAGCGGATCCTCGGCGGCGAACACGATCGGACCAACGCCATCCTGACGATTCATCCCGGGGCCGGAGGGACGGAATCGCAGGACTGGGCCGACATGCTGCTGCGGATGTACCTCAAGTGGGTCGAGCGCAAGGGCTTCAAGCGTGAGCTGCTCGACTACCAGCCCGGCGACGACGCGGGGCTCAAGGGGGCGACGCTGGCCGTGACCGGCGACTACGCGTACGGGCTCCTGCTGGCCGAAGCCGGGGTGCACCGTCTCGTCCGCATCTCGCCGTTCGATCAGGCCGCGAGACGGCACACCTCGTTCGCATCGGTCTACGTCTGGCCCGAACTCGAGGACGACGTCGAGATCGAGGTCGACGAGAAGGATATCCGCGTCGACACCTTCTGTGCGAGCGGCCCAGGCGGCCAGGGCGTCAACACCACGTACTCCGCGGTGCGCATCACGCACCTCCCGACGAACATCGTCGTGTCATGCCAGAACGAGCGGTCCCAGATCCGGAACCGCGACGCCGCGATGAAGGTGCTGAAGTCGCGCCTCTACGACATCAAACTGAAGGAGCAGCAGGCGAAACTGGAGAAGCTGGGGGGCGAGAAGAAGGACATCGCCTTCGGGAGCCAGATTCGCAGCTACGTGCTCCACCCGTACCAGATGGTGAAGGACCACCGGACCAAGGAGCAGGTCGGAGACGTACAGCGGATCCTCGACGGCGACCTCGACCAGTTCATCAAGGCATACCTGAAGGCGAAGGCGGCCGGAACCCTCGGGCAGGCGGTGGCGGGGGACGATTAGCGGGGGAACTCGATGCCGGGCTGCGTGCCGGCGATGAAGGCCTCGAGGAACGCCCCTGGCGTGCCGGCCGGGAGGCTCCGGCCCGTGGCCCGATCGACGGGCACGAAGACGATGTTGCCGGGCGCCTCGAAGTCCGGCGGAGCGTTGCGATCCCCACGCGTCTCGATGTAGCCCTTCATGATGTCGATCCAGATAGGCAAGGCCGCCACCCCGCCGGTTTCCCCGGGGCCGATGGGCTTCTTCTCGTCGTAGCCGACCCAGACGCCGACGGTGATGTTCGGATCGAACCCGACGAACCAGGCGTCGGTGTAATCATCCACCGTGCCGGTCTTGCCGGCGAGCGGCCAGTCGAGCGCCGCCGCCTTGGCCGCCGTGCCGCGGTCGATGACGCCGCGCATCAGGTTCGTGATCATGAAGGCCGTATCGGCCCGGATGCCGTCGCGCGCCTCGCTCCGCTGCTCCTCGAGCAGCGTGCCGTCCCGATCCACGATCCTCAGGATCTGGTACGGCCGCATTCGGAGGCCCTGGTTGGCGAACGCCGAGTAGGCGCTCGTGACCTCGAGCAGCGTGGCCTCCGAGGCACCCAGGGCGGTTGAGAGGAACGGCTGCAGCGGGGACGTGAATCCCAGGCGCCGTGCGAAGTCGACGACTTCAGCGGGGCCAAGCTGCGCCATCATCTTCACCGTCGGCACGTTGCGCGACTGCTCCAGGACGTGCCGCAGCGTCACCGGGCCCTCGTACTTGCGATCGTAGTTGCGCGGCTCGTAGGGCGGCTGGCCCGGGCCGGCCGCATAGGAGATCGGCTCGTCGACCAGCACGGCCGTCGGCGTGTAGCCGCGGTCGAGCGCCGCGGCAAAGACGATGGGCTTGAAGATCGACCCGACCTGACGAGGGGCCTGCACCGCCCGGTTGAACTTCGACCGGCGGAAGTTCAGGCCGCCGACCATCGCCTTGATCTGCCCCGTCCGGTTGTCGATGGCGAGCACCGCGCCGTCGACGATGGGTTCCTGTTCGAGCGTCACGTCGAGCAGGCCCGTCGCCTCGTCCACGGCGGTCACGGCCACCTGGACGAGATCCCCGACCTTGACGAGATTCGCGGCAGACGACCGGCCCGTCCAGGCGAACCCGCCCCGCACCAGGTCGGCTTCGTAACGGCCGATCCGCAAGCGCGCTGCGCCCGGCGGCAGCGGCCGCCCGGCGCCGGACCGGGTGGGACCGGCCAGGCCGACCACGACCGCCGGAACGACATCACCCGCGCGGATCGGCCGATCCCAGCGCCGGTCGTGGTACCGATCGACCGCGGTGCCCTCAGTCAGGACGTTCTTCGCGGGCCGCCGGTAACCACGGCGCTTGTCGATGGCCCGAAGCCCCCGGTCCAGCGCCGCATTGGCGGTGCGCTGCAGCTCCACATCGAGCGTCGTATGGACCTCGAGGCCGGATTCGTAGAGATCGCGGGCCCCGTACTGGTGCTCGAGGTGCTGGCGCACTTCTTCGATGAAGTAGGGCGCAATCGTGCCGACGGATGCCGGCAGGCCGACCACGCTCATCGGGCGCGAGGCGGCCTCGTCGGCCTCGGCCTGCGTGATGTAGCCTTCCGCGGCCATGCGCCGAAGCGTGTAGTTGCGCCGGCGCGTCGCCCAGGCCGGGTTGATGTACGGGCTCTGCCGCTCGGGCAGGTTCAGGATCCCGGCGATGGTGGCGGTCTCCTCGAGTGCGAGATCCTTGACGGACTTGCCGAAGTAGAACCGCGAAGCCGCCTCGACGCCGTACGTGCCGTGTCCCAGGTTCATCTGGTTGCAGTACAGCGTGAAGATCTCCTGCTTCGTATAGCGCTTCTCGATCTGGAGCGCCAGCAGCGCCTCCTTGATCTTGCGCTCGAGCGTCTTCTCCGGTTTGAGGAACAGCTTGCGGGCCAACTGCTGCGTGAGCGTGCTCGCCCCGGCGGGGGAACCGTCTCTCAGGACGTTGGTGACGGCCGTGACGAACAGACGACGGAAGTTGATGCCGACGTGGTGCTCGAAGTCGTCGTCTTCGGCGGAGAGAATGGCCGCGCGCAGCGACGGCGGGATCTCCTCGTAGCGCAGAAGTATGCGCCGCTGCGTCGCGAACTCGCCGACGACCGACCCGTCCGCCGCGTGGACGCGTGTAATCGTGCTGGGCGTGTAGTCGTCGAGCGCTTCGACGAGCGGCAGGTCTCCCGAGTACGCCACGAGGCCGCCGGTGAGAATTCCGAGCACAGCCGCGATCGCGAAGAGCGCGACGATGCCGGCCTGGCGAGCGAGCGTCGTCCGTTTGCGTGGAGGTCGCGTCATGGTTCCCGGCCGGGAGGCCGGCGTGACTGTCCGCTCCGCGGGGCCGAACCGCGTCCTGCGGAACTGCCTCGCGACGTCGCGTTGCCACGCGGGCCCGCCGTTCCCGGATTGTAACGCGAGGAAGGCGCAGACGGACCACGCGTGACCGGCGTGCTGGCGCGAGGGGCGCTCTGCGGGGGCGCGGACGACTCGCGGCGACTCGGTGCCCCGGCCGATGGCGCGCGCGACACCGGTCCGGGGCGGGAGGCCGGTGCCGACAACTGACGTGACGGGAGCCCAGGTCCGGATCGTCCCTGCGCTCCAGCGCCGGGATAGGCCGGGCTGCCGCGGCCAGGCAGACCAGCCGACGGGGCCGATCGCGACGGCCCGGGCTGGTACCTCGGGAGCGGCGAACGGGACGTGGGCGTCCCCGCCTCGAAGCGCCGCGGAGGCGGAGTGGTGCCGGTCGATGAAGCGGCGCCCGGTACGCGTCGGGCGGGCATGCCCGTCCCACCCGCGGTCGGCGTTCCGGCGGAAGGCCCGCCGGGTGCGGCCTGGCCGCGTGGTGCGGCCGCCGCCGCGTTCGGCCACCGCTGACGGCCCGCGGACGCACCCGGAGCCCGGCTGGGCGAGCGGGTCTCCGGCCGGGTGACTGGCGATTCACCCGCGGCGCGGAATGGGCCGGGGAACACGCGCCGTTGTGTGCCAGCCGCTGTGCCCGATCCCGGGACCACCGCCACACCCGCCATTCCGCGTGCGGCGGCACGTTCTCGCGCGCTCTCCGGGCCTGGACCGCCTGCGGAGGTCGGGGCACCAGGGAATTCACGGCGTCCCTGGACGGCACCCGAAGGCCGCGATCCAGCGAAGCGGGACGGGCTGGCCTGGGTGGCCGGGCCTCGCGAGCCCGGGACCGCAAGTCCTCCTCCTCGGTTACCGGGCGACGGGCTGACCGTTCCGCCGGTTCGCGGCGTCGCGAGGGCGCGAGGTTGGGCGCCCGAGGGTCTTGGCGTCGCGGTCCGAGACCGGGGAACCGCGAAGTGCGTCGCGGGCGTTGCCCGCTGGGCCACGAACGTCCCGCGCACCCCATGATCCAGCCGTCGCCCGTCCAGCGCGACGCGCGACACGTGCACCGCCCGCCCGAAGTGGTGCCGGGGCAGCACCGTCCAGCCACGCCACGGGTCGATCGGCCGCGAGTAGATGTGGCCGGTCACGCCCCACAGCCCGAACACCGGCCGGTTGTGGTACCCGAGTGGGCACCAACTGACGTAGTCAGCCGCGACGGCCCAGTGCACCCACGCCGGACCCCACGATCGGCCGGGTACCCAGTACCAGCCGAACGACACGGAGAAGCCCCAGCGCCCGTAGTGGTGGGTCGGCCAGCCCCAGGGATCGGCGCTGATCCAGAATGCATCCCACAGCGGATACGGTTGCCAGTAGCCCGACCAATACGGGCGCCAATCGGCGGCAACGGCGGGATACCAGACGTAGCCGTACTCCGGTTCGTTCCGCCAGGTGCCATAGCGGTCGAAGGTGCCCGCGTAGGGGCGCAGATCCTGCGGGAGGTACCTGACGGAGATCACGCCTCGGCGCTCGTCCCGCCGGGCGGCGCTCCACGTATCGAATTCATCCCACCTGGCTGAGTTGTAGTATTCCGGTCCCGCGGGATAGGCGCCTGCCGTCCCCCGCACCCGCTCGCCGGCTCGCGCCGCGACGGATCCCGCGTCGGTCGCGAGCGTGGCCGCTCCCGACACCACCAGGAGCGACAGTTCGGGGCCCGACCGGCCGTCGTACAGGTCGAGGCGGTACTCGCCCGGGCCTCCGGTCTGCACCGAAGCCGGAGGCGCATCGATTTGATAGACCACGGCCCGGGTCGGATCCCGGTCGCCAGCGACCGCCACGACGATGCGACCCTGCATCAGGCGCCAGAGAGTCGGTGCGAGCACATCGACCGTCGTGTGACGGTCCAGATGCAGCGCCGTACCGTCGGGGAAGAGGATCTCCGCGCGGCCCTCAGCGGTGCGGACGCGGTCGCCGTCGAGAATCGGGGCGTTGACCGAGGCGGACTCCGAGCCGCTCTCTCGGTCGAGGACCACCGCGCCTTCGAGGATGGAGAGATGGGGCGGGGGAACGGGATCGGCCGCCGAATCCGGCTCCTGGGGGGCGGCGATCGCGATGCCCGGAACGAGGAGAGCGACCCACAGACACGGCCAGGCTTTGCACACGGGATCCCCCGTCGGCTGAAGCGGACGCTCGGGGCGAAACGAGGTCCGCTGTCTGTAGGCAGGCGGGTACAGGGTAGCACAATCCTCGGGATCCGGGACACGGGGCCCGGGATCAGAATTCAGGAGCCAGGAGCCAGGAGACAGAGTGGGACAAGCCCGCCTGATCGGTCGGCCTCCTTGTCGGCCTCACGGGCCGCACTTCACGCCCGGGGCGAGGATCGCGCCTCATAACTGGTCCCCGGTCCCCAGTCCCCGGTCCTGGATTCGCAGTAGTTGACAATGTTAAGCGCAGATAATATATTATCGTTTAGATAATGTTCGGCCACTCATGGCCAAGAACTTCTTTCGGCAGGACGGGACACGACTATGAGCAAGATTATCGGAATCGACCTGGGCACGACCAACTCGGTCGTCGCGGTGATGGAGGGCGGCGAGCCGGTCGTCATCACGAATCCGGAAGGCGGGCGCCTCACTCCCTCGGTGGTCGGCTTCAGCAAGACCGGCGAGCGGCTGGTCGGCCAGGTGGCCAAGCGGCAGGCGGTCACGAATCCCGAGAACACGGTGTTTTCGATCAAGCGGTTCATGGGGCGGAAGTACGACGAGGTCACCGAAGAAATGAAGATGGTGCCGTACAAAGTGACCCGCGCCTCGAACAACGATGCCCGCGTGACCGCCGGCGGGAAGGAATACTCGCCGCCGGAGATTTCCGCCATGGTCCTGCAGAAGCTGAAGCAGGCGGCAGAGGAGTACCTGGGGCAGCCGGTGACGAAGGCGGTCATCACCGTCCCCGCCTACTTCAACGACTCGCAGCGTCAGGCCACCAAGGACGCCGGCCAGATTGCCGGTCTCGAAGTGATGCGCATCGTCAACGAGCCGACGGCCGCCGCGCTGG
>CAYZYG010000074.1:0-26117 GCA_964481395.1 uncultured Vicinamibacterales bacterium | reverse complement strand
ACGAGCCGTTTCACGTCTTCGCAACGCAGAACCCGATCGAGATGGAAGGCACGTATCCGCTGCCCGAGGCGCAGCTCGACCGCTTCATGTTCCACATCGTCATCGAGCATCCACCCGAGGACGAGGAACTCGAGGTCCTGAGGACGACCACGGGGACCCTGGGCGCGGACCTCGCTCCAGTGGTGAGCGGCGCCGAGCTGATCGCGTTCCAGCGCCTCGTCCGCCGCGTGCCCGTGTCGGAGCCTGTGATGCGGTACGCCCTCAGCCTCGTCCGGGCGAGCCGCAGGCGGGCCGAGGGGTCGCTGGACTTCGTCGAGAAGTGGGTGTCGTACGGGGCGAGCGTCCGCGCGGCGCAGTACCTGATCCTGGGCGCGAAAGCACGCGCGGTGATGAACGGGCGCTATCACGTGAGCTTCGACGACGTGCGGGCGCTGGCGCATCCGGTGATGCGGCACCGCGTGCTGACGAACTTCCACGCCGAGTCGGAAGGCGTCAGGCCCGACCAGATCATCGACCAGCTCCTCGACGCCGTCGCGGTGCCGAAGTCGGGGATGTAGCGCAAGGGACGATGGCGATGGAACGCGGCAGCGAGCGGCCGGCGATGCGGGGCGCCCAGTTCGTGGACCCGAAGGCCCTGGCCCGGATCCACAACCTGGAACTGCTCGCGCGCAGCGTGGTGGACGGCTTCATCAACGGCCTCCACCGGGCGCCGCACCTCGGCTTTTCGCTGGACTTCGCCGAGCACCGCGGCTACGAGCCGGGCGACGACCTGCGGCGCGTGGACTGGCGGCTCTTCGCGCGGACCGACCGGTACTACGTGAAGCAGTTCGAAGCCGACTCGAACGCGAACTGCGTGGTGGCCCTCGACGTCTCGAAGTCGATGCGGTTCGGGAGCCAGGGCCTGACGAAGCTGGACTACGGGCGCTATCTCGCGGCGTCGCTGCTCTATCTGTCGTCGACGCAGCGCGATCGGGTCGGACTCATCACCTTCGATACGGATGTCATCGAGTACGTGCCGCCATCGGCCAAGCACCTCGAGTTCGCCCTCTATGCCCTCGACCGGGTCGGCGAGCGCGGATCAGGCGCCCTCGCGGCGCCGATGCTCAAGCTGACGGACCGCCTCAAGCGGCGCGGCATCGTCGCGGTGATCTCGGACCTGTACGACGAGCCTGAGGCCGTCGCAAAGGCCATCTCGCCCCTCAAGTTCCGGGGCCACGACGTCATCGTGTTCCACGTGCTCGACCCCGCCGAGATCGACTTTCCGTACACCGCGTCGGCGAGCTTCGGCGATCTGGAGAGCGGCGAGCGGATGCCGATCGTGCCGGACTCGGTCCGCGATCAGTACACGGCGCTCGTCCAGGCGCACATCGACGCGCTCGGCAAGCGCTTCACCGACAACCGCATCGACTACGCGCTCTTCCGGACGTCGGTGCCCCTCGACTACGCCCTCTTCCGCTATCTGTCGCTGCGCGAGCGTCTGAGCCGGGTGCGCTGATGACCTTCCTCGCGCCGGCGCTGCTCGCGGGCCTTCTGGCGGTGGCCATCCCGATCGTGCTGCACCTCGTGCAGCGCGAACGGCGGGTGCTCATCGAGTTCCCGTCGCTGATGTTCCTCCAGAAGATCCCGTACCAGGCGACGAGACGCCGCGCGATCCGCCACTGGCTGCTGCTGGTCATGCGGGTCGCGGCGTTCGCGCTCATCGCGCTCGCGTTCGCGCGGCCGTTTCTGCCGGGGTCGGCGCTGGTCGCCAGCGACGCCGGGGGCGGGCGCGACGTGGTGATCCTGCTGGATCGATCGTCCAGCATGGGGTACGCCGGCACCTGGGACCGCGCGCGCGAAGCGGCACGCGAAGCCGTTCAGGCACTCGGACCGACAGACCGCGGCACGGTGGTGCTCTTCGATCACGACGTCGAAGTGGGACCGCAGTTCACGTCGGAGAAGGCGACACTGAGTTCCGCGGTGGATCGCGCTGAGCCGGGATCGGGCGCAACGCGCTACGTTTCGGCGTTGCGGGCCGCGGCGGGCCTGCTCGCCCCGTCGGAGCGCGCGCGTCGTGAAGTCGTGCTGATCTCCGATTTCCAGAAGACCGGCTGGGACCGGGCGCAGGACGTGCGGCTGCCGCCGGGCGTCGTCCTGACGCCGGTCAGCGTCGCCGACGAGCGGCAGGCCAACGTGGCCATCGTCGGGCTGATTGTCGAGCGCGAACCGGGCGATCGCGAACTGGTGCGCCTGTCGGCGCGCGTGGCGAACCGGTCGGCGGAGCCGATTGCCGACCATGAGGTGCGCCTCGACGTCGATGGACGCCAGACGGGAACCGTGTCCGTCAGCCTCGAACCGCACGCGTCGGCGAACGTGACCTTCGCGCCCTTTGCGCTGCCCGGGGAGCGCGTTCGCGTCACCGCCAGACTGGTCCGGACCGACGCCCTGCCGCGAGACGATGTCTTCCACGCGGTGCTGACGGGAGCGAGCCGGATCCCGGTGCTGGTGATCGAGAGTCCGAACCCGGCCCCGGACTCAAACGTCTACCTGCTCCGCGCGCTCGGCGTCGGATCGAACCCCGGGTTCGCCACTCGCGTCGCGGACGTGACCCGCGTGACGCCGTCCGACATCTCATCCTCGGCCGCGATCGTCCTGAACGACAGCCGGCCGCCGACCGGCGCGGCGGCGTCGGCGCTCGCGACGGCGCTCGCGAACGGCGCCGGGCTGCTGATCGCCCTCGGCGAGCGGGCGGCCTGGCCGCAGGGCAGCCCGGATTTCCTGCCCGGGCAACTCGGCGGCACGACCGACCGGGCGGGCACGCGCGGCGGCACCCTGGGTTTCATCGA
Source organism: uncultured Vicinamibacterales bacterium (assembly GCA_964481395.1). Classification (GTDB taxonomy): domain Bacteria; phylum Acidobacteriota; class Vicinamibacteria; order Vicinamibacterales; family JAKQTR01; genus JBFMFH01. Next base: position 23,292 of record CAYZYG010000074.1, on the reverse strand, counting down.
CTTCAGCCATCCGGTCTTCGAGATCTTCAGCCGGCCGCGCAGCGGGGACCTGACCGCGGGACGCATGCTCCGTTACCGGCAACTGTCTCCGTCGGGCGCCACCCTCGCGCGCTTCGACGACGGGGCGGTCGCGCTGGCCGAGCGTCGCATCGGCCGAGGGACGGTCCTGGCCTGGACGACGACCTTCGATGCGTACTGGAACGACTTCGCGCTGAAGCCCGTGTTCGTGCCGTTCCTGCACCAGGCGATCAGGCACCTGGCGCACTACGTCGAGCCGAAACCGTGGTATACCTCGGGCGAGGCATTCGACCCAGGCGCCAGGACGGGGACGGAAGCGGCTGTCGAGGATGAGACGGGCACGTTCGTCGTCGTCGGTCCAGACGGCGAGAGCCATGCCTTCGAGCGGACGACGGAGGCGCGGTCGTTCCCGCTGACGGAGCAGGGCTTCTACGAGATCCGGCGGCCGGACACGCGGGCGGGGCAGTCGGCGCTCGTTGCGGTGAACGTCGACCCGGCGGAATCGGACCTCGCACCGCTGGCGCCAACGGAGCTCGTGAGCGCGGTCACCGCGTCCGGCGAGTCAGGCGGGCGAAGCACGGCGGTCGAGGTGTCGGTGGAGGAACAGGAGCGACGGCAGGCGCTCTGGTGGTACCTGCTTGCGGCGGGGCTGCTGCTGCTGCTGGCGGAAGTCGTTGTGGCGAATCGACTGCCGCGGGTGGCCTGAAAGCAGGGACCGGGGACCAGGGACCGGGGACCAGTTTCGCCAATCCCCAACCCCCAATCCCAAATCCCCAGCCGGGACAGATGGAGGCCGGGTCTTCAGACCCGGCGATGGGACGGGTGCCATGGATGCGATGACGCTTGACCAGCGCGACGAACTGGTACGGATCATCCGTGAGGTGCGGAATCGCTGGCGGTGGAAGGTCGTGGCGCGGAGCCTGACCGTGCTCGTCGGCGCCGGTGTGCTCACGCTGCTCGCTGCGGCGTTCGGTCTCGAGCAGTTCCGCTTCAGCCCGGCAGCCATCATCACGTTCCGCATCATTGTGTACCCCGCGCTGGTCGCGCTCGGCTGGTTCTTCTTCGTGCGGCCGCTCGCACGCCACGTCACAGATCAGCAGGTCGCGCTGTACCTCGAAGAGCACGAACCGTCTCTTCAGGCGACGCTCCTGAGTGCCGTCGACGTCTCGGCCCAGGACGAGGGCGCTGCCGAGCGGGCCGGCTACTCCCGCGCGCTGCTCCGCAAGCTGGTCGAGACGGCCATCGAACGCTGTCAGGCCACGGATCTGGGGCGCGACCTCGAGCGGCGCAGCCTGCGCCGCTCTCTCGCGGCGCTCGGCGGCATCCTGGCGGCGGCGACGCTCGTGTTCGGGCTCGGTCCCGCTTATTTCTGGCAGGGCACGCGGGCGCTGCTCCTGCCGGCGGTCGACGCTGAAGCCGCCAGTCCGTACCGCATCGACGTCACGCCGGGCAGCACGGCGATCGCCAGGGGCGCGGACGTGACGATCGCGGCTACGCTCTCAGGATTCACGTCCACGGAGGTGGACCTGTTCACGCGCAGCAGCCCGGGAGCGCCGTTCGAGCGTGTGCCGATGCTCCCGCCGGAGGAAGGGCAGGCGTTCGAGAGCACCCTGTTCGCGCTGCGCGAGACGACCGAGTACTTCGTACAGTCGGCGGGCGTGAGATCCAGCGTGTTCACGATCGAGGTCGCCGACCTGCCCTTCGTGGAACGCCTCGAACTCGAGTACGTCTTCCCCTCCTATACCGGCCTGCCGTCACAGACCATCGAGAACGGCGGCGACATCGCCGTGCTGAAGGGAACGACGGTCAAGGCGCGCGTGCACTCGACGCTGCCGACGCAGGGCGGCTACATCCTGCGCGACGAGAAGGAGCAGGTGCCGCTGACGCTCAATGCGGACGGCACGCTCGACGCCAGCTTCCAGGTGACGGCGAACGGGTTCTACCGCATCGACCTCCAGAGCCCGCAGGGCAAGCCCGTGTCGGCCTCGCCGCAGTACGCAATCGACGTGCTGGAGGATCGGCCGCCCATCGTCTCGTTCGCGAAGCCGGGCCGGGATCTGTCGCCGACCAGCATCGAAGAGGTGTTCCTCGAAGCGAAGGCGGACGACGACTTCGGCGTCCGGCAGCTGGACCTCGTGATGTCCGTGAATGGGGGCCAGGAGAAGAACATCCGGCTCGCAGGCCCGTCCGCGAGGCCGCTGCGCGAACTGACGGCGGGGGAGACGATCTTCCTCGAGGAGATGTCGCTCAAGCCGGGCGACGTCGTGTCCTACTTCGCCCGGGCAACGGACAACGACGCGGTCGAGGGGCCGAAGGCCACAACGAGCGACATCTACTTCCTGCAGATCCGGCCGTTCAGGAAAGACTACCGCGCCACCGAGAGTCAGGCCGGCGGCGAGATGGGCCAGGCGGGCGGACAGGGAAACCAGGACACGTCAGCCCTCTCCGAACAGCAGCGGCGGATCGTCGCCGGCACGTTCAACACCGTGCGCGACGAGAAGACGTCTGGCTCCACGAAGTTCCGCGAGGACGTGGTGTTCCTCACGCTCGCGCAGGGCCAGCTGCGCGAGCGCGTCGAGACCCTCGCGACGCAGATCCGCTCGCGCGTGGCCGAGGCCGGCAACGAGATGGCGCAGGTCGCGTCAGGTCTGAGCGACGCGGCGCGGTCGATGCGCGACGCCGAAGCCAAGCTCCAGGCCCGCGATCCCAAGGGCGCGCTGCCCCTCGAGCAGCAGGCGCTGAACGGGCTGCTCCGCGCCGAAGAGGCGTACCGCGACGTGCGCGTGATGATGAGCCAGGAGCGTGGCGGTCAGGGTGGGCAGGGCGGCGGAAACTCTCCCGCCGCGCAGGAGCTGGCCGATCTGTTCCAGCTCGAAATGGACAAGCTGCGCAGCCAGTACGAAACCTTCCAGCGCAGTCAGCAGCAGCAGGCGGACAACCGCGTCGACGAGATGCTCGAGCGGCTGAAGGAGCTGGCGCGTCGCCAGGAACAGGAGGCCGAGCGCCAGCGGCAGCTCGCCGGCAATCGGCAGGCGGGCGGGGGCAGCTCGGCCGTGCGCCAGCGCCAGCTCGCGGATGAAACCGAGGAGGCCGCGCGGCAGCTCGAACGCCTGTCACGCGAGGAGGGACGACCCGACCTCGCCCAGACCGCGCAGCAGATGCGTGAGGCTGCCGAGGCCATGCGCAGAGCGGCGGCGAACCGGGATGCGGCGGCGTTCGGCGAGGCGCGGGCGGCAGCGGAGCGCCTGAACCGTGCCCGCGACGGTCTCGAGCAGCAGCGATCCGACCGCATGGCGCGCAACATCGAGAACGCGCTCGGGCGCGTCCGCCGGCTGCAGGCCGAGCAGGACGACATCACGAACGACGTGCGGGGTCTCGGGCCGACCGGGCAGGGACGCCAGCAGCAGGCGCGGCAGCTCCTGGAGCGCAAGGACGCGCAGGCGGCCGAACTGGGCGACATCGAACGTCAGCTCGACCAGACGGCCTCCGACTTCAGACGCGAGCGCCAACAGGCCTCGCGAAAGGTACAGGACGCCGCCGACGCTATCCGCGACGACAAGATGAAGGAGAAGATCCGCTACTCGAAGGGCCTCGTGCAGGGAGCGCCCGCCGAGGCGGCTGCCGGGTTCGAGGAGCAGATCGGCGCCGATCTCGAGTCGCTCGAGAAGCGCCTCAGCGACGCGGCTGCGGCCGTGGGTCAAGCCGAGACGGACTCGCGCGCCGAAGCGCTCGAGCGTGCGCGCCAGCTCCTGCGGGGCGTCGAGTCGATGGAGCAGCGCGTCCGCGAGCAGGGCCAGCAGGCCCAGGGGCAGCAGGGGCAGCTCGGCCGGCAGGGCCAACGCGGCCAGCAGGGCCAGTCTGGTGAGGAAGGCGGGCAGCGTGGCCAGCCAGGCGAGCAGGGCCAACAGGGGCGGGGAGGTCAGCAGAGCGGCGGGCAGGCGAACCAGGGCGCCGGCGGCGAACGCGGGTCCGCCCTCGAAGGCCGCTCCGGGCCAGGCGGATTCGATCCGGGCGGTGGCGGAGGCTCGCGGCGACCCGGCGAGATCGGGCCCGACGACGCGCGCCAGCTCCAGCGTCAGGCGCGCGAGCGGAGGTCCGAGGCCGAGGCGCTTCGCCGCGAGTTGCAGGCCATGGGGGTCGAGGCGTCCGATCTCGATCAGCTGATCCGCGATCTGCGCGCGCTGGACGACTCGCGCGTCTACACGGACTTCGACGAGATCTCGCGCCTCCAGTCCGCGCTGGTCGAGGGCTTCCGCCGCTTCGAGTTCAACCTGCGCCGCGAACTGGGGGGCGGCGAGGCCGACCCCCTTTTCCTGAGCAATTCAGACGAGGCGCCGCGGGAGTACCGGAAGCTCATCGAGGACTATTACCGGGCGCTGGCCCGCGAAAAGAAGAAGTAGCCACGACGACGCGATCCGTGGCGCCCCGGCCGAAGGTCTCGGGGTGGTACATCTCCTCCGCCCTCGGCGGCGCGACGACGAACTGCCCGGGCGTCGTCGCGCGGGACACGTAGCTGTAGGTGTAGACCCCTTCCCACAGCAGCGCGGCAAACGCCTCGGCGCGCTCGTCGCGCAGGTTCTGGTGGTCGAACCACGGCCGCAGCCAGAACCACCAGCGCCCGGGCATGCCCGGACCGCCAAGTCCACTCGCGCCGACGCCGGCCACGGTCTGGGGATCGTCGTCGGGGATCCGCTCCGTGGTCTTCAGCGCGGGATTGAGGGACTCGAACCCGGCCGGCATCGGATCCACCAGCGCTACGTGGTAGCGGCGCGCGGGCGCAACGAGTGAAATGCGCGTTCGCACCCGGGCGCCTGCGCGGATGTGCCAGGTGCCATCCGGATCGCGCCGCACGTCGGCCTTGTCGTCCACACCCTCGTAGCTCCGCTCCACCGTGAAGCCGCGATCGAGGGGGGCCACATCGAGGGCCGATGGCGCGTACCGTACGCCGATGCGGTAGTAGAGGCGGCCCGGGCCGTCCTTGGCGACGACGAGGTCGGCGCTGCCCGTCTCGACGAGCATCTTCATGGGCACGGACGTGGCGAAGCGATCCGTGGAACGGCCCTTGAAGACGCGCTCGCCGGCGTACCGGTCGCCCAGCCACACGCGTGCGACGAAGTCGGGCGTCACGCGTTCGTACGTGTCGAAGTACCGGCCGAGCGCGAGCAGGATGAAGGCGTTCTCCTGGGTGTTCGCCCAGCGCCCCGCGGTGCGGTTGGCCATCAGGCCGGTCACGATCTTGGGGATGAGATCGCTCGTCGGCCGATCCGTGATGAGCGCGTCGAGCACGATGGCGTCGGCCCGGCGATTCGACTCGAAGAGCAGGTGCGCGCCGTCGCCGTACGAGACAGCGAAGTGAGCGGCAGCGGCGGTTTCCGTCACCTGGTTGCCGAGGTACGTCCGGATGGCCGCGACATCGGCCGCTGACGCGTTGTCGCCCGAGAGAACGGCCAGCAGCCATCCCACCGCTTCGACTGGCAGCTTGCGGAGGCCGGCCTGCTGGATCAGCAGGCGGGCCCGGGCGGCGTCGGAATCGCCCATCAGCCTCCGCACGTACAGCGCGTAGGCGATCAGCGTCTGCCTGGCGTCGTCTCCGTACCAGCCCGGGATGCGGCTCTCGATCTTCCGGAGGTAGTCGTGCGACCGCTCGAGCGCGTCGTCGCGCACGGCGAAGCCGCCTGCGCGCGCCCGCTGGAGCGCGTGCGCGGCGTGAATGCTCACGTACGGCCAGGTATCCTCGCCCCGGCGCCACATCGCGAAGCCTCCGTCGTTGGCCTGGAGGCCAGTCAGGCGATCGAGATCGGCGGTGACCCGAGCCGAGAGCGCCTCCGGATCCGGCAGTCCGGCTGCCCCGAAGGCGGCCAGCACGTTTTTCAGCGCCGCGACCGCGAGAACGCGCGAGGACAGGTGCTCGGCGCTGGCAAAGGGATAGTCGACGAGGTAGAGGACGGCGTCGGTCAGCGCCTGCACGGCCGTCGATGTCGTCGTGATCTCGAGACCCCCGAAGTCCACGATGGCGTCGGGCGGCGACGTGACTGGAAGGGCGACCGCGCCCGAGTCGATCTCGCCGTAGGTGGCAAACGCCTCTGACGTGGCAGGTGTCCAGACCGGCAGCGAGATCTCGCTCGCATCCGCCCATCGTCCAGAGGCGGCAGCAATCTGGATACGCGCGGTACCGGGTCTGCCGGCCGTTGCCGGGAACCGCACCTCGACACGATCGTTGGCAGGCACGGACACCTGCCGGCCGGCGCCGGCTGTCAGGTTCAGATTCGTGGCGCGAACCGCGACGGCCACCGGCATCGGCGCGTCGGTCTGGTTCTGCACGACGACGGGCAACTCCACGCGGTCCCCGAAATTGAGGAACCGCGGCGCCGACGGGCGGACCATCAACGGAAGCCTGGCCGTCAGCGTGGACTCGCCAGACCCGAACGCGGTCGCGCCCGAGACGGCGACGGCCATCACGCGGTAGCGCGTCAGGTTGTCGGGGACTTTCACGCGGATCTCCGCCCGCCCGGCCGCGTCGGTCGGCACGCTCGCGGCGAACAGCGCGAGCGCATTGAAGTCGGAACGGACCGCAATCGGGCTCGGCGGCCCGCCGCCCATGCCGCCCACCATGACGCTCTCGGCCATCATCTCGCGCGGTGCAGCCATCGGCATCATGCCCAACTGCCTTGTCGCTCCAGCCTCGGCGATCTTCTCCCGGTCGAGTTGGCCGAGCACCACATGCTCGCGCAGGTGATGGTCCGACACGCCCTCGCTGAGTTCGCGGTAGAAGACACTCAGCGGATCGGGCAGGCGGTACCCGGTGAGCGACAGGACGGCTTCGTCCACGACGACGATGGCCGTCTCGGCTCCCGAGACCGGTTGCCCGCCGGCATCGCGGAGCGTGAGATCGAGCACCGTCTCGCCTCCGGGTTCCAGGGCTTTGACGCGGGGTTCCACCTGTAATGCCAGGGTCCGATCGATCGGCGGCACCGAGAGGTTCAGGCTGCCCTGGGCGAAGGCGGGTCTGCGAGGCAGTGCCGGGTCCGGCGCGCCATCGGCACCCGCGCGCGGCGCCGACCCGACGAGATCGACCTGCACGTGGATGTTCGGCGTCCAGTTCCCGTCGATCGGGATCTTGAGTGTGTGGGAGGCGCCGGCGATCGAGATCCGCTCCGTGCTGACCAAGCCGGCCCGTCGCAGGGTGACGAGCGCTTCAGCGGGTGCGAACGGCGGAATGACGAGAACCTCAGCCGTGTCGCCGTTCCGGTACTCTTCCCTGTCCGGAACGAGCGTCACGCGCTCCTGTTCGACGTTGCGCGACACGGGAACCGCGCCGCCGGACACCCAGCGCCGGATCTGCGTGCGATGGACACGCCCTTGCTCGTCAGACACGTCGGCCGTGATGCGGTACGCGCCGCCTTCCGGCGTCGTGAACGTGCAGGAGGACGGGTCGGCCGCAGACGTGACGGTGCACACCTGCGGGTCGAGGGCGATCTGCGTCCAGATCCCGCGCTGCTGTCTCCACTCGAGCCGCTCGCTGGTCATGCGGACTGTACGCCCCACGACGGCTCGCCCGTCGAGATCCACCGCAATGGACTGCACGACGAGCGGTTCGCCGCGCTGCACGAAGTACCGAGCGCTTCTGAGGCCAACCGCCAGCGCCGATGGGTGGACGAGGATGTCCGACGCCGACGTCCAGGCCTGCCGGTTCACGTCGACGATGGTCGCCTCGACATGGAGGTTCGACGCCTGCGGGGGATTCACGCCGTCGAAATCCACCCGAAGCAGGTGGCCGCCCGACGAATCGGTTCTCGCCGTGAATTCGGCGCTTCGCCAGTCGCCGTCGCGCGCGGGAGACGGGTCCCACCACGGCACCCAGGTCCCGAAGACGAAGTCGCTCCGATTGGGCGGTGTGAACGATCCGGGCGACGACTGGACACGCCATTGAACGGCCGCATCGGGCAGGCCGCCGCCTGCGTAGTACGCCGCCCGCACGCTCACGGTCGCATGGCCGCCCACCAGGTGCGGCCCCTCGCTGACCATGGTCGTGACTTCGAACTCGGGCCGCCTGAACTCCTGAACCTGAAGCCGGTGAACGTGAGAGCGTTCATCCACGCCGTTGGCGTCCGACGTGAACTCGATGAGTGACTGTCCCAGGTTCATGGTGGCGGGCAGCGTGACGCTCGTGTCGAAGCCGCCGAACGCATTCAACGCCGCGGATCCCGAGCCGGTTTCGTTGCCCTGGCTGTCGCGGACGGTGTAGGTCACGTTCCGGGCGATCGACCCGAGCGGCGCGAGGCCGCCGGCTTTCCCGCCGCGCACGAGGCGGATCCACCCCTTGAGCTTCACCTCCTCACCCGGCCGGTACATCTGCCGGTCGTCGAACACATACCACCGGAGCGCGTCTGATTCGGGATCGCGCCGCCAGCCGGCATCAGGTCGATACCAGTTGGGGTTGTCCGGGAGCAACGCCACGTCGGTGCCCGAACGCGCGACCAGCACCGCTGACGGTCGCTCATCGAGCGGCAGCCGCGCTGTGCCATCGGGTCCGGTCGCGCCAACGGCGGGTCGGCCCAGGAACGACATCTGGACGTCCCGGAGCGGGAGCCCGGTGTCGAGAGCGGACGTCCAGACGAGCAGACCCTCGGCATCCGCAAAGGCATCGAGACCTATGCGCGTGGACTGAACCCAGGCCACCACGCTGTCGAGGCGCCTGCGTGCCGGCTGCTTTCCCGCATCAACCGTGAGGATGACGTGGCCCAGACCGGTCTGCAGCGCCGGTGACAGGTCGATCACGGTTTCGATCACCTCGTCTGTGCCGCCCCTCACCTGAACGGTGGCCGAGTGCGCGAGCCGGCCCGGGAACGACGGAGGATCCTCGCTCCGCCAGCGGTTCGCCAACGCGGCCTGGAACGCCGCCCAGTCCCCGGGCTGCACGACGCGCATCCGGACGTTCAGGGCCTCGAGGCCGATCGAAAACACCGAGAAGCGGGGACCCCCAGCCGGATCGAGCACGACGAACGTGTCGCTGGGTGACGTGAGCCACGGTTCCGCGGCTCCGACGTTGAACGAGACGGCCTGCTCGGCTCCGAGCGTCTGGCCGAAGATGTCCGTCAGTCCGGCTGCGACCGTCACGCGGTACGTGGTCCGGCCCTTCGCGATGCCTTCGATCGTGAGGCCGGTCCCGCCGACGCGCATCTCGATTCCGGCGAGTGGCGGGTCCACGCGCACCATGTCGCTCGAGAACGCCTCGGCGTCGATCGGGTTCGAGAATCCGATGCTCCACGCCATGCCGGGCCGGCACTCGTCGCCCCATCCGCAGCGATGCTCCCTGATGCGCAGGGGGCCGAAGGTCCGGAAGGACCAGGCCTGCGGTTTCGTGGTGGTCTTCGGTCCTTCCGCCGACGGAGTACCAGGTCCGACCGTCACCGTGACGTTCGCGCCGGATGGCAGCCGGTCGTCGGAGCGGAACGCGAGCCAGCGTTGGGCCATGGCCTGCCTGGCGAGCCGGCTCACGGCTTCGTCCGCATCGATCTCCTCCGCGGTCGCGAGCCTGAGACGGGGAGACCCCGACCCGGCTTCCACGCGGATCGATCGCAGCACGGCGGCGGGATCGATCGCCTGATCGAACTCGGCGTAGAACAAGGGATCGAACCGAGTCGGTCCGTCGACAGGATGTGACCGAATGAGGGTCGGGGCGGGCGTCGCGAACGTCCATCGAACGGCCGTACTCAGATCCCCGCCGCCGGCGGACTTCGTTCCCGCCGGGACCTCCACGGTGTAATCGGTCGCCATCGGCAGGCGCGGCTCCGACTCGAACACCACCGTCCGGGTTCCGATCCATCGCCACGAACCCTCGGGCTGGGGCGTCAGCGTCACGGGCGGGGCCGTCTTCGCCAGTTCCGCGTGTGAGGTCACCGCCACCATGGGCTGTGAGAACGTCACGCTTACGTGCGGCGCGAGAGGCACGTCTCCGTCGGGCGCGCGGCGGACAACCCCGAGCGGTTCGCGGGAGAAGGCTGGTGCCGGCTCGGGAGGCGAAGTGCCGGGAAACACGCCGGCGACGGTTCTGCCGGGACGAGGCGGCGGCAGCGAGGCTTCGCGTGCGGCGAAGGGCAGCTGATCCACCTCGGGCGCGGCGATGGCGGGCAGACGATCCAAGAGAGTCCTGGTTTCGGCATCGCCCAGCGGAACGGTCTCCGCCGATGGCGGCCGTTCTGCGCGCGGTGCCTCCGGCGTGCCCTCACTGAGACGAAACGACAATCCTGGGGCCTGGCGCTCGTCAATCGGGGCGCCTGGCCCGGCGACGGGTCGAGCCTGCGTTCGTGCCATGGGCGTGTCGCTCCGAGCGGCGAGGATGAGCGTCGAGACTGACGCCACGAGACCGCCGACGATGACGAACGTCGTTCTGCGCATGGAGGGACTCCGTGTCGGGACGCCGGCGATCCGGTTGGCCTCCGGGCGCGGGCACCGACCGTAACTATACGCCCGCCGGCGGGAGTCAGGCGTTGCCGGTGGATTCCCGCCATCCCGGGAATGACGGGGATGGAGCATCGGGTGTCGGGCTCCGCGTGCAACGCCGTGCTATTCTTGGCAGTCCTGAGATCCGAAACATTAAGAAGTATGGCGCACGCGATTCGTATCGCACTCGGGGCCGATCACGGCGGTTTCGAGCTCAAGTCTTTTCTTGTCAAGCACTTGAGTGGTCTTGGCCACGCCGTGACCGACTGCGGGACCCACAGCGCCGACGCCGTCGATTATCCCGTCTTTGCCGGGGCCGTGGCCCGGCTCGTCGCGTCGGGCGCGAGTGACGTCGGAATCGTGGTCGACGGAGCCGGCATCGGGTCGGCCATGGCGGCGAACAAAGTGCCGGGAGTCCTGGCCGCCGCCTGCTACACCGAGGCGCTGGCCCGGAACGCCCGGGAGCACAATGACGCCAACGTCCTCACGCTGGGCTCCGGGCAGGTCGGTCCCGACGAGGCGCGGGCGATTGTCGACGCGTTTCTGGCGACGACGTGCACGGCGAAGCGCCATCGCAGGCGCGTCGACCTGATTCGCGAGATCGAGAGGACCAGCATGGCCGCGTCGGGAAGTGGTGTGGACCTGTCGGAGGAGGATCTGCAGCGGATTGCCGATCGTGTGCGCCAGTTGCTCCAGCAGCCGGGGGGCTCGCCGCCCGAGCCCGGCTTGGGGCCGGCCGACCTGGCGAAGCTGATCGACCACACGCTGCTGAAGCCCGAGGCCACCCAGGCGGACATCGAGAAGCTCTGTGCCGAAGCGCGCGAGCACGGCTTCTTTTCGGTCTGCGTCAACCCGACCTACGTGAAGCAGGCCAAGGCCCTGCTGCGAGGCACGGCGGTCAAGGTCTGCGCGGTCGTCGGGTTCCCGCTCGGTGCCCAGTCGCCCGAGATCAAGGCGCTGGAGGCCCGCAAGGCCATCCGCGAGGGCGCCGGCGAAATCGACATGGTGATCAACATCGGCGCGCTCAAGGGCAAAGACGAGGCGCTGGTGCTGCGCGACATCCGGGCGGTGGTCGAGGCGTGCAAGGACGGCCGGGCGCTGTCGAAGGTCATCTTCGAGAACGCGTTGCTGACCGATGACGAGAAGGTCAAAGCCTGCGACCTGTGCATGAAAGCCGGTGCGGACTACGTCAAGACGTCGACCGGGTTTGCCTCGGGCGGCGCGACGGCCGAGGACGTCGCGCTCATGGCGAAGACCGTGGCGTCGAAGAAGCTCGGCGTCAAGGCGGCGGGCGGCATCCGGACCTACGACGATGCGATGCGGATGATCCGGGCGGGGGCGACGCGCATCGGCGCCAGCGCCAGCGTGAAGATTCTGGAGGAGGCGCGCGCACGCGCCGGCAAACGATAGCGCGGCGTTGTAGCGGAGCGTGACAGCATGGCCGAACTGCGTTGCTACGTGTTTCTGGACAGCCTGCAGCCCCAGTACGCGTCGTTCCTCGGAACGGTCGCGCAGGGGTTCCTGCCGACGCCCGGCGAGGCGTCGCTGTTCGTGGAGATCGCGCCCGGGATGGACATCATGCACGTGACGGACGTGGCGCTGAAGGCCACGAACGTCAAACCGGGCATGCTGATCATCGAGCGGCTCTATGGCATGCTCGAGATCCATTCCGAGTCGCAGGCCGACGTGCGGGCGGCCGGACGGGCCATCCTCAAGGCGCTCGACCTGCGCGAGGAGGACCGGATCAAACCCGAGCTCGTTTCACGACAGGTGATCCGCAACATCTCGCCGTACCACACGCAGCTCATCAACCGGACGCGCCACGGCGACATGATCATGCCCGGGCAGACGCTGTACGTGATGGAGGTCGCGCCGGCCGGCTACGCCGCGCTGGCCGCCAACGAAGCCGAGAAGGCCGCCCACATCAACATTCTCGAGGTCCGGGCGTTCGGGAGCTTCGGGCGGGTGTATCTTGGGGGCGAAGAACGGGACATCGACGTGGCCTGGAGGGCCGCGGAGCAGGCGATTGAAGGTGTACACGGCAAGAGCAGTAGACAGTAGGGTCGAGCGCCGACGGGACGACGGCGCCGGATTCGTTGGGCGGAAGACACAGAAGCCCGGTCGCGCGATGGGCGCGATGCCATCCCTACTATCTACTGTCTACTGTCTACTATCTACCCTCTACTTCTACCGAGCAGCGTCAGCAAACAGGAGCATGTCATGGCAGAAGCCCTTGGGATGATTGAGTGCCGGTCGTTCCCGGCGGTGGTCGAGGCGGCCGATGCCGCGGTCAAGGCGGCCAAAGTCGAGCTCGTGACCTACGAGAAGACCGGCGGCGGCTACGTGTCGATGATCGTGCGGGGCGACGTGGCGGCCGTGAAGGCGGCCATCGACGCCGGCCAGACGGCTGCCGCCCGCGTGGGCGAGGTCGTCGCGGTGCATGTCATCGCCAGGCCGCACGTGAACGTCGATGTCGTGATGCCGCTCGGCCGCGCGGAGCAGGCGAAGCAGGGGTAAGGACAGGGACCGGGGATCGGGGACCGGGGGCCGGTTCTGCATGGCCTCCTCCCCGCTTCGTGCACATACGTCTACGGCACGGCTGCCGCGGGTCTGTGGGTGCGACGTGACGGCTCGCCACTCCAACCACCGATCCCCAATCCCCAATCCCCGGAGAGATCGGCCATGCAACTCTGCAAAGTCGTGGGAACCGTGGTTGCGACACGGAAGGAGCAGAGCCTCGAGGGGCTGAAACTGCTCCTCGTACGCCAGGTCGACACCGAGGGCCGCGAGACGGGCGGCTTCCTGGTGGCCGCCGACGCGGTCGGGGTCGGCCCTGACGAGTACGTGCTCGTGGCGAGCGGCAGTTCAGCCCGCCAGACGACCATGACGGACAAGCGTCCCGTCGACGCGGTCATCATGGCCATCGTCGATACGTGGAGCATCGGGGCGGAGACCAAGTACAAGAAGTAGGGACCAGGGACCGGGGACCAGGGGCCGGTTCTGGACTGAGCCGATCCCCGGTCCCAGATCCCCGGCCCCCTTTGAGACCCACCCAATGACGCGCCTGACGGACCGCGACATCGAGGCCATCGCGCAGAAGATCGCGCGGGACATGGCTGGCGCTCCTCCGGCCTCGACCGGTGCGGCGAACGCCTGGCGCGCGGACGTCCCAGGCGCGTTCGCCACCGTCGACGAGGCGGTGCGGGCGGCCGACGCGGCACAGCCGGTGTTCGTCGCGCTGCCCCTGAAGACGCGCGCAGCCATCATTTCGGCCATCCGCGAGACGATGATGGCCAATGCCGAGGCCCTCGCGCGCAGCGCCCGAGACGAGACAGGCCTCGGACGCTACGAGGACAAGGTGGTCAAGAACCGCCTCGTCACAGAGAAGACACCAGGCCTCGAGGAGCTCTATCCCGAGTCGGTGACGGGTGACCACGGCCTGACTTTGATGGAGCCCGCGCCGTTCGGCGTGATCGGCGCCATCACCCCGTCGACCAACCCGACCTCGACCATCATCTGCAACGCCATCGGCATGCTCGCCGCCGGCAACGCCGTCGTTTTCTGCGTGCACCCGCTGGCTAAGCGGTGCTCGATCGAAACCGTCGCGCTCCTCAACCGGGCCATTACGGGTGCGGGCGGCCCACCGAACGTGGTGACGTGCCTGTCGAGCCCGACCATCGAGCTGGCCCAGGAGGTGATGCGGCACCCGGGCATCCGGCTGCTCGTCGTGACCGGCGGCGGCGCGGTGGTGAAGGCGGCCATGGCCAGCGGGAAGCGCGCCATCTGCGCGGGCCCTGGCAACCCGCCGGCCGTTGTCGACGAGACCGCGCACATCGACAACGCTGCGCGCGACATCCTGCTGGGCGCGTCGACGGACAACAACATCATTTGCGTCGATGAGAAGGAGGTGCTGGTCGTCGCGAGCGTGGCCGACCGCCTGATCCAGGCCATGGTGGCCCACGGGGCCGTGCTGCTCGACAGCGCCCGCCTGCGCCAGCTCGAGAATCTCGTCTTCGCGTCGAACCCGGGGCCGCGCGGCCGCGGGGCGATGAATCACGACGTCATCGGCCGCGATGCGGCCGTCATCCTTTCGAAGATCGGCATCAACGTGCCGGCGTCCACGCGCCTGGCGATCGCGGAGGTCGATGAGTCCCACCCGCTGCTCTGGAGCGAACAGATGATGCCGGTTCTCCCCATCTGCCGGGTGCCCGATGCCGATCGGGCGATCGACCTCGCCATCGAGATCGAGGGGGGCAACCGTCACACGGCGGTGATGCACTCCACACACCTCGACCGGCTCAGCCGGATGGCGAAGGCGTGCAACTGCAGCATCTTCGTGAAAAACGGCCGGTCGCAGGCAGGCCTCGGGCTGGATGGCGAGGGCTACTGCTCGTTTACGATCGCCAGCCCGACCGGCGAGGGCCTGACCGGCCCCCGGCAGTTCTCGCGCTGGAGGCGCTGCGTGCTGGTCGACCACTTCAGGATCACGTGATGAAGAAACACCCTGCGATCGCGGTCATCGAGTTCAGCGAGATCCCGGTGGGCATGTCGGCCACCGACGCTATGCTGAAGAAGGCGCCGATCGCCTTCGTCAAGTGCGGCACGATCACGCGCGGACGGTACATCACGCTGATCGGCGGCACCACGGCGTCTGTCGGGGAGTCGCTGGCGGAGGGCCTTGCCCACGGAGCCGAGGGGGTGCTGGACCACATCCTGCTGGCCGACGTGCACCCGCGGGTCTACGAGGCCATCGTCGGCGCCAGGAAGGTCGGCGGCGATGGGGCACTGGCCGTCATCGAGACGGATACCGTGGCCTCGAACGTGCGAGCCGCGGAGGCCGCCCTCAAGGCCACGCCCGTCGAGCTCCTCGAGATCCGCCTGGCGGACACGGGACTGTCGGGCAAGGGCGTGAGCGTGTACCAGGGCGATCTGTTCAACATCCAGGCCGCGGTCGATGTGGCGATGCGCTTCCTCGACGAGGCCGGCGTGCCGGCACGCCATCGCATCATCGCGGCCCCGCACGAGGCTCTGCTCCGCCAGATCGAGACGAGCACGTGGTTCGACTCCCAGCAGGTGCTCGAGCTCGAGGGCGAGACGGCATCATGAGGCGGAAACCGGGAACCGGGGATCGGGGGCCGGTTGTGCCGCGGCGCACCACCATCCGGGCGCGGGTTTCAGTCCTGGCCGGGAACCCGGGGCCCGGACCCCGGATCCCGAGGGAGTTCACCCCGTGCTGCTAGGACGCATCATCGGGCAGGTCGTGCCGTGCGTGGTCTACGAGGGGCTGACCGGTGTCCCGATGCTGTTCGTGCAGCCGCTCGACAAGCAGGGAGAGCCGAAGGGCGCGCCGCTCGTGGCCGCCGACGCGACGCGCATGGCGGGTCCGGACGAACTGGTCTACTACGAGGGCGGCCGCGAGGCGGCCATGGCGCTCGACCCCTGGTTCGTGCCGGTCGATCACACGATTGTGGGGATTGTAGACACGTTCACAGCCGGGACCGGGGACCGGGGATCGGGGACCGGTTCGGCCACGGGCGTCACGGAGCCTGTGCCATGATCCTGGGCCGCATCGTGGGGACCATCACGTCCACCATCAACCATCCGTTCTACGACGGCCGGAAGCTGATGGTCGTGGAGCGCACGACGCCCGACGGGACGGCCCTGCCCGACTACCTCATAGCCGTCGACGTCGTCGGCGCCGGGCCAGGGGAGCTCGTTCTGGTGCTCGACGAGGGCAACGGCGCCCGCCAGGTGTTTGCGTCGGCTGACGCGCCCGTCCGGACGGTCATCGTCGGCATCATCGACGAGGCGGGATGACAGGGGCCCGGGACCGGGGACCGGGGACCAGTTCTGGCGGTGACCACGCCCGGATGCTCCGGCGAGAAGAGCTCGGCGCAACTGCCGGACCGACACCTGCACGACCCGCAGGCGCCGACGGCGATGACCCCAGAAGCGATCGCGGTCTTCGGTCTCACGTTCGACGCCGAGGCGGATGGGGACATCCTGAACCGATCCCCGGTCCCCGGTCCCCGATCCCAGCTTATGATCGTCCCGTGAGGCTTCCCCGCTACGCTTGGTCCGTCCTCGGCTACAACATCCTCGTCATCCTGTGGGGCGCGTACGTCCGCGTCACCGGATCTGGCGCGGGTTGCGGGGCGCACTGGCCCCTGTGCGACGGCCAGGTGATACCGCGCACACCGTCGGCGGAAATGCTGATCGAGTTCTCGCACCGGGCCTCGAGCGGCCTCGCACTCGTGGCGGTCGTGGTTCTGTTCATCTGGGTGTTCCGGGCCTTCACGAAGGGGCACCCCGCCAGGCTCGGCGCGGCGCTCTCGCTGGTTTTCATCCTCCTCGAAGCGGCGCTCGGCGCGGGACTCGTGCTCTTCCGCCTCGTGGCGGACAACGAGAGCCTGGCGAGGGCCATGGTCATGCCGCTGCACCTGGCGAACACCTTCGTGCTGCTGGCGTGTCTGACGCTGACGGCCCACTGGGCGTCCGGCGGGGCGGCCGTGTCGCTTCGGGGGCGGGGGAGGGAGGTGGCGATTGTGATCGCCGCGCTCGTTGCGCTGGTCGGCGTCGGCAAGACCGGCGCGATCGCCGCCCTCGGAGACACACTCTACCCGGCCGCGACCCTGGTTGAAGGGCTGAAACAGGATTTCTCGCCGACGGCGAGCCTGCTGGTTCGCCTGCGGATTCTCCATCCGACACTGGCGGTGGCGGTCGGCGTCTTCCTGGTGTTCGGGACGCTGGCGCTCGTCCGGATTCCGGCCGGAGACCACCGGGGGCAGCAGGCGAAGCGCGCGCTCGTCGCCCTGACGGTCGTGCAGGTCCTGTTCGGCTTTGCCAACCTGCTCATGCTGGCTCCGGTGTGGATGCAGATCGTCCACCTGCTGCTGGCGGATCTGATGTGGATCGCGCTCGTCCTCACGGGCGCGTCCGTGCTGGCGACGAAAACGGGTTTGGCGCTCAGGGATTGAGCTTCGGCGGAGACTGGGGACCCCATAACTGGTCCGCGATCCCCGATCCCCGGTCCCTGTCGTTACCCAGAGATGTACTGCGTCAGTTCCTTGATGGCGAACTGCTGCTCGGAGACGACGGCGCCGACGACGTCGCGGATGGAGATGACGCCGACGACCGCTCCCTGCTCCAGCACCGGCAGATGGCGGATCTGCCGGTCGTTCATCAGAGCCATGCACTGCTCGGCGGTCCAGCCCGGATCGACGCAGATGACCTTCGCCGACATGATGTCCCGAACCGGGATGTCCCTCGAGGACAGCCCCTGCAAGGCCACCTTGCGCGCGTAGTCGCGCTCGGAGAGGATGCCCTGCAGTTCGGACCCGGTCATCACGAGCACCGCGCCCACGTTGTGATCGGCCATCACGCGCAGCGCGTCGAAGACGGGCGTGTCGGGCGTGACGGACACGACGGGGCTTTTTCCCGTCAGCATCTGACGAACGAACGTGGCCATGGGAGCCTCCTCAGAAAGGCATGTGAGCACAACTCGGCCACCCGGAGCCGACTCGTGGGCTGACGGATTGACCCGACGGCTCTTGATATCACCTGGGGGCCTGGCCGATCAAGTCGCGGCGGACGACCCGCCAACGGCAGCCCCTGGCGTGACCCTTGAACGCCGCGGGAGTTCCGGTGGCCAGGGGAGCCCCGCCAACCGGTTCCGGTCCCCGCCCTACGACACCGGATGCCGGATCCGGGTCGTCTTGACGAACTTCCGTCCGTTCACCTCGAGCGTCAGGAGGTACTCGCCGGCGGACAGCTGACGACGCTCGCCGTCGCGCATGTCCCACCGAACGGTGTTGAACCCCTGACTGGACGTGCCTTCCAGCGTCCTGAGCAGTTGGCCCTGGAGGTCGACCACTTTCACGCTCACCTTGTGGTCGATTTTGTCACGGAAGTAGTAGGTGATCGTGACGGCGTTCGGCTCGTTCTGCGTCGGCGCGTAGCGGTCCCCGTAGAACTCGTAGTTGCCCCATCCGCTGGTCTGGACGGGCGTCCTCGGCTCGATGTCGAACAGGTGCATGTCCTCGGCGAGCACCTTCTCGTTCAACTGCTGCAGGACCGACACGTCCGTGATGTAGAAGGCCCGCCCGTACGTTCCGACGACGAGATCGTTCTCCCGCGGATGGACCAGCAGATCGTGTACGGGCACGGCCGGCATGTTGCCCTTCATCTGCACCCAGCGTTTTCCATCGTCAATCGAGACCCAAACCCCCTTGTCGTTGCCGACGAACAGCAGATTGCGGTTCTTCCGGTCCTGCCAGACGACATTGACCGGCTGGTCCGGGAGTCCGGCCGAGATGGACGTCCACGTCGCGCCGTAGTCGGCGGTCTTGTACAGGTACGGCGCAAAGTCGTCGTTGCGGAACCCGGTCTTCGCCACGTACGCCGTGCCCGCATCGTGGCTGGACGCGAACACGCGGCTCACCCAGCGGTCGGCCGGCCCGCCGGCCGTTGCGATGGCGGGCGTCACGTCCTGCCAGGCGGCGCCGTGCGTGCGCGTCACCTGCACCTTCCCATCGTCCGTTCCCACCCAGATGACGCCTGCCGTCACGGGCGACTCGGAAATCGTCGTGATCGTGCAGTGCTGGATGTTGCCGCGGCCGAAGGTCTTCTCGGGGTCGTTGGTCGTGAGGTCGGGACTGACTTCCTGCCAGGTGTCGCCGCGATTGAGCGACCGGAGGAGCACCTGCGCGCCCGTGTACACGATGGCCGGGTTGTGCGGCGAGAGGACGATAGGCGCGATCCAGCTCCACCGGAGCGGCGGCTGGCCCTGCGGACGGCGCGGCATGATGTCGGTCATGGTCCGCAGTGTCTGATCGATGCGCCGGTGCGATCCGAACTCGCGGGTGTTGACCAGCCAGCGGGAGTCGGTCGGATCGACCGCGTTGTACATGCCGTCGCCGACACCCACGGTAATCCAGTCGCTGACGCTCACGCGGCCGGACCAGCCGTTGCTCGGCCCCTTCCAGGAGTCGTGGTCCTGGAACCCGCCGTAGATGTTGTACGGGTCGTCCATGTCCGCGCCGACGGCGTAGATTTCACCCAGCGGCAGGTTCAGATAGTGGTCGACCGTCTTGCCCCGGTCGTACGAGATGTTCAACCCCCCATCGCTGCCGGCGAGGATGCGATCGGGGTTCTGGGGATCCCACCACAGGGTCCTGAAGTCGCCGAACGCCTCGACGAACATGCCTTTCGGGGGCCACGACGTACCTTGCCAGGTCTTGCCGCCGTCAGACGAATTCGGCATCGAGTCCGAGATCACGGCCACGTGGTCCGGGTCGCCCGGGTTCACGCGGATGATGTTGAACGAGTAGGCGGCCTTGCTGCCGATGGTCAGGTTCTCGTCGTGCGTCCGCCGCCAGGTCCTGCCCGCGTCGTCCGAGCGGTAGACGTGATTGCCGACGACGAACTCGCTCGGCTTGGGGCGTCCCTTGTCGCGCTCGGCTTCCTGCGGTGTCGGTTCCCTGAGGTTGGCGTTCTCGACGATCGCGTAGAGGATGCTGGGGTTGGCCTGGTAGAGGTCGATGCCGATCCGGCCGATCCGCCCGCCAGGCAGGCCTCCCTCGAGGCGCGTCCACTTCCTTCCGCCGTCGGTCGTTTTCCAGATGCCGCTGCCTGGCCCGCCGATGTCGAGATCCCACGCGTTCCGCCGCAGCTCATACGTGGCCGCGTACAGGATGTTCGGGTTCTTCCGGCTCAGCACGAGGTCGATGACGCCCGTCGTGTCGTCCACATAGAGAATCTTCTGCCAGCTCTTTCCGCCGTTGTCGGTCCTGAAGAGGCCGCGCTCCTCGTTGCGGCTGAAGAGGTGCCCCATCGCGGCGACGTACACGATGTCGGGGTTCCTGGGATGGATGAGGATGCGCGAAATGTGATGAGTGTCCTTCAGGCCCATGTGGGTCCAGGTCTTGCCCGCGTCCGTCGACTTGTAGACCCCATCTCCCGAGTACGAGGAGCGGGCGCTGTACGCCTCGCCGGTGCCGACCCAGACGATGTTCTCGTTGGACGGGGCGACGTCGATAGCGCCGATGGAGAGCGACGACTGGGAGTCGAAGACCGGTTCGAACGTCGTGCCGTTGTTGACTGTTTTCCACACGCCGCCGTTTCTGGCGCCGACGTAGAACGTGTAGAGATGCGACCGCTGGGGCGTCTCGGGGACCGCGATGGCGGTGAGCCACGCGCCCGTGCGATAGGGGCCGAGGTTGCGCCAGGTCAGGCCGTCGAACAGCGACTGGTTGAAGCGGGGCTCCTGGGTGGAGGGGGCCGCGATCAGAGTGACGAGAATGAGGCCGACTCCCGACGCAAGGCGCAGCAGCTTCATGGCAGGTTCTCCCGAAACCGATGTTGGGGCATTCTACCCAAGAACAGGGACCGGGGGCCGGGGATCGGGGACGAGCCGCGCCGCGGCCTGGGGCCGGGGTGGACAGGACGGTGATCCGGGTCGGGACCGGGACCCGGGACCCGGGACCCGAGTTCGCCTGGCGCGCTGACGCGTGGTTCGACAGGCTCACCACGCCCTGACGACGGTCGAAGGGCGCGGCTTCGTCGAGGCAAGCCGGGAGGCCACGCTCCGCAGGCCCCGATGGGGTATCGTCTGTGTGGATGAGGGGGCTTCTCTCGTTCGTCGCGGTGGCTGCCGGGCTCTGGCTGGCTGACCGCCTGCTGCTCTTGTGCGAGGCCCGGGGCTGGATCTACTACCGCCGGAAGAAAGCGAGCCCGGAAAGCGGCGCCGCGCCCCTCCTCGAGCTGCTCGCCGTCTACAACCCGTCCCAGCGCCACGCTCTGGAGATCCGGATGGAGGAGCGGGAGCAGCGCGAAGACGAAGACCGGGAGGGCGGCCGGCCCGAGGGACTGGCCGACCCTCACTCCCCAAGCCCCGATCCCCGATACAATCTCCGTATGAGCGACAGCACGGTCGGGGCCGCCGGAGACGCGAAGCCCCTCGATTTCATCCGGGCGATCATCACGGACGACACGGCCAGCGGCAAGCACGGCGGGCGGGTGCAGACGCGATTTCCACCCGAGCCGAACGGTTACCTCCACATCGGCCATGCGAAATCGATCTGCCTGAACTTCGGCGTCGCACGGGAATTCGGCGGCCGGTGCAACCTGCGCTTCGACGACACGAATCCGACCAAGGAGGACGTCGAGTACGTCGACTCCATCAAGGAGGACGTCCGTTGGCTCGGATTCGACTGGGAAGACCGGGAGTACTACGCGTCCGACTACTTCGAGCGGCTGTACCTGTGGGGTGAGGAGCTCATCGGGAAGGGCCTGGCCTACGTCGACAACCTGACGCCCGAGGAGGTGCGCGAGCACCGCGGGACGCTGACCGAGCCCGGCCGCGAGAGTCCGTACCGCAACCGTCCGCCTGCGGAGAGCCTGGATCTGTTCCGGCGGATGCGTGCCGGGGAGTTCGAGGACGGGACCTTCACCCTGCGGGCCAGAATCGACATGGCCTCGCCGAACATCAACCTGCGCGATCCCACCCTCTACAGGATTCGGCGCGCGCACCACCACCGGACGGGCGACGCGTGGTGCATCTACCCGATGTACGACTACGCCCACGCCCTCTCCGACGCCATCGAGGGCATTACCCACTCGCTGTGCACGCTCGAGTTCGAGGATCACCGGCCGCTCTACGACTGGTGCGTGCAGAACTGTAGCGTGCCGAGCGTGCCGCGGCAGATCGAGTTCGCCCGCCTCAACCTCAGCTACACCATCATGAGCAAGCGCCGCCTGCTCGCGCTCGTGCAGGAAGGGGTGGTCACCGGCTGGAACGACCCGCGCATGCCGACGATCTCGGGTCTCAGGCGCCGCGGCTACACGCCCGAGTCCATCCGGGAGTTCGCTGCGCGCATCGGCGTGGCCAAGCGCGAGAACCTCGTTGACGTGGCGCTGCTCGAGGACGCGCTCCGCGACGATCTGAACCGACGCGCGCCTCGGGCGATGGCCGTGCTCAGGCCGCTCAGGGTCGTCATCGAGAACTACCCCGAAGGCCGGACGGAGGACATCGAGATTCCCGTGAATCCGGAAGACACCGGGGCCGGCGTGCGCCGCGTGCCCTTCTCGCGCGAGCTGTACATCGAGCGCGATGACTTCATGGAAGCACCCCCGAAGAAGTTCTTCCGCCTCGCTCCAGGCCGCGAGGTGCGCCTGAGAGGGACGTACTTCGTCACCTGCACGGACGTGGTGAAGAACGAGGCTGGAGAGGTGGTGGAGTTGCGCTGCTCGTACGATCCGGCGACGCGCGACGGAAACGCCCCCGACGGGCGCCGGCCGAAGGCGACCATTCACTGGGTGGCCGCCCGGTCCACCGTCAGAGCCGAGGTGCGACTCTACGATCGGCTGTTCACCAACCCGACGCCCGGAGACGAAGCCGACGGCGGCGACTGGCGGGCCTCGCTGAACCCGGCGTCACTCGAGGTGCTCCCATCGGTGCCGATCGAACCGGGGCTGGCCATGGCGAAACCCGGAGATCGCGTCCAGTTCGAACGGGTCGGCTACTTCTGCGTCGATCCGGACAGCCGCCCGGATCATCTGATCTTCAACCGCAC
This sequence comes from uncultured Vicinamibacterales bacterium, assembly GCA_964481395.1. GTDB lineage: Bacteria > Acidobacteriota > Vicinamibacteria > Vicinamibacterales > JAKQTR01 > JBFMFH01. The sequence goes on along the minus strand of CAYZYG010000074.1, from coordinate 259 downwards.
GGTGCCGTTGAAGGACAGTTGGGCGAGGATGAGAGACAAGTAGACAGTAGATAGTAGACAGGAGACAGGAGCAGGGAGTCGTGTTCGTCGCGCGACCTCAGGCCAGGCACGCACCAGACACGCCGGGACCGAACCGGTCTCCTGTCCTGCTGACTGCTATTCACGCCGGTCGCTGTGTCGTGACGGAACAGTTGGTGCCGGCGTCTAGCAGCCCGTGGTGCAAGTCGGTCGTCGCACCGAGACCGGCGATGCGCCCGGA